>JAHECC010000188.1 GCA_024641965.1 Rubrivivax sp. | reverse complement strand
TATTACTCACCCGTTCGCCACTCGCCACCAGGATTGCTCCCGTGCTGCCGTTCGACTTGCATGTGTAAGGCATGCCGCCAGCGTTCAATCTGAGCCAGGATCAAACTCTTCAGTTCGATCTTGAAATTTGCTCAAAGAATTGAAGTGAACTTCACTTCCATGAGCGTTTAAGGTCATGAGACCTCGAGTCTTGCTTGGGATCGAAACCCCTCACAAGCCTCTTGGCACTCGCCTTCAAACGCCCACGCTTATCGGCTGTATGTTGTTAAAGAACGTTCTCTTGATCGCCGACTATTTGTCAACGGCAAAGAGGGCGAAGTATGACACGTTTTGAAAGACCCTGTCAAGCTCCGCTGCGTTTCGGCTTGTTGAGTTCAACGGGTCCTTGACTGTTGCCTTGACCGCCTTCTCATCCCGAGCGCAGCCTATGACTGTAGCACGCTTTCTGGCAAACACAATAGCCGATAGCGACTTTTGCGAACAGTCACCGTTGCGGTGCAGCACTAACGGCTGCTTGCTGCGAATGCCATGGTCGCCTCGGCCTGCGGATTGTCGGCAGCAAGCACACGCGGCAGGAAGCCGAACAGCCGACGCGCATCAGACCGCAGCACACGCTGCTTGATCGAGGGGATCTGCGCCGGGTGCATCGAGAAGCTGCGCAGGCCCATGGCCAGAAGCAAGTCCGTGAATGCCGGGTCGCCGGCCATCTCGCCGCACACGCTGACGCCCTTCCCCGCGGCGTGCGCAAGAGCGATCGCGTTCGCGATCAATCCGATCACGGCAGGGTGCCAAGGGTCATAGAGATGCGACACCGCGTCATCGGCCCGGTCAATCGCCAGCGTGTACTGAATCAGGTCGTTCGTGCCGATGGCGATGAAATCGAAATGGCGCAGAAACTGGGGCAGGGACAGCGCCGCCGCTGGCACTTCGACCATCGCACCCAGCTCCACCGGCCCATAGGTGCGCCCCGCATCATCGAGTTGCTGACGCGCCCTGGCCAGCGCGTCGAGGATCAGTTTCACCTCCTTCAGGTGGGCCACCATCGGTATCAGTATGCGCACGCGCCCGAACGCACTGGCGCGCAAGATCGCGCGCAGTTGTTGCCTGAACATGCCTGGCTCCGCAAGACTCCAGCGGATCGCACGCAAGCCCAGGGCCGGGTTGAGTACATGTTCATGGCGCAGTTCCTGCACGGACATGCGGTCCAGGGGCTTGTCCGCGCCGATATCCACGGTGCGAATCGTCACCGGCAGGCCGCGCATCGCCAGGACCGCATCGCGGTAGGCCTCGAATTGTTCGTCCTCGCCGGGCAACGCCGACTCGCGATTCATGAAGAGGAACTCGCTGCGAAAAAGGCCGACGCCCACCGCGCCCGCTTCCAGCGCCGCGACGGCATCGCCGGGCTGCTCGATGTTCGCGAGCAGCTCGACATTCTGGCCGTCCAAGGTGACCGAAGGCGTATGGCGCAGCCGATTCAGGCGTGCCCGCTCGAGTTCACTCTGCCGCTGTCGGAAGCGGTATTCCTCGAGCACGATCGGCGACGGATCGACGATGACGATGCCCGCCTCACCATCGATCACCACCCAGTCATCGGGACGGATAAGGCGACTGGCCTCGCGCGCGCCCACGACCGCCGGGATGTCCATGCTGCGTGCGACGATCGCGGTGTGCGATGTGCGCCCGCCCACATCGGTGATAAAGCCGGTGAACACGCTGCGCTTGAACTGCAGCATGTCGGCTGGTGCCACGTCGTTCGCCACAAGGACGAGCGGGTCTTCCCCCGCGAAGTCACGCGGCGCAAGTGCACTTGGCTGCGCGTGGCCGGCGGCCACCGGGCTGCGCGCCAGCGCGCGCAACATACGCTCGACCACCTGCTCCAGATCGGCCTTGCGCTCACGCAGGTAGTCGTCCTCCATTTCGTCGAACTGCCGCGCCAGCACCTCCAGTTGCGCGGATAGCGCCCACTCGGCGTTGTAGTGTCGATCGACGATCCAATGCTTGGTCGCACCCGTGAGCGCCTCGTCATGCAACAACATGAGGTGCACGTCGAGCAATGCCGACAGCTCGGCGGGGGCATCCGCGGGCAGATCGCGTTGCAGCGACGACAGTTCGGTAGCCACGGTGTCGCGCGCTTCACGCAACCGGGCCACCTCGACTTCGGCAAGCTGCGGCGAGACGAAGTAGTGGGCCACATCGACGCGGCTGGATGCCACAAGCACCGCCCGCCCGATGGCCACGCCTCGCGATACGGGCAGTCCGAAGAACTGGATACTCATGCGATGCACTTTAGCGCAGCGTGGCGACCGGCGCCCTGCTGGATGCGGCCGGGCCAACGGCAAGTCGGGACGCGCTACTGGCCCTCGCCGAACTTGTCGTTGACGAGGTCCACGATGGCGTCGAGCGCCGCTCTTTCGTCCTCGCCGTCGGTCTCGATCTCCACCTCGGTGCCCATGCCGGCGGCCAGCATCATCACACCCATGATGCTCTTGGCATTTACGCGACGACCATTGCGCGACATGTGGACATCGCAGCGGAAACCGCCCGCCAGCTTGGTCAGCTTGGCCGAGGCGCGCGCGTGCAGGCCCAGCTTGTTATTGATCGTGACGGCTTGCTTGATCATTCACGCCGGGTCTGTTGCTCTGGTTCTGCGGTCGCGAGACCGTCACCGGGATCACACCTTGTGTCGCCCCGGCCACTGCCCGTGCCACCAGTGCGTCCAGCGGCTCCTCGGTGCTATAGCACAGCGTGCGCCACAACATCGGCACGTTGACCCCGGATACCAGCCGCGTCTTCGGGTTGTCGAGCAGCCGCATGGCCGCATTGCATGGCGAGGCACCGAATGCGTCGACGAAGACCAACGTCGGCACACCCGCGTGCCGCGCCAGCAGCGCGCGGGCGCTCGCCTCGATCTGGTCGACGTCCGTGCCAATCGCCACGTCCAGCACCTCCAGTTGCGATGCCCCTTCCGGGTAGGCGTGCGCGGCCACGGTCTTCAGGGCCGAAGCCAGCGGCTCATGGGCAATGATCAGGATCGTTGTCATCTTGGGGCGGCGTCGCGCTCGATTATCAGCATTCGACGCCATCGAAGCACGAACCACAAGTGCGCCAACACACAACACAGGCAAAACAGGGCGAATGCGCCACGGTACGAGGCGCCGGGGTCCCACCCGGCAGCAACAAGCGCGTCGATCGCCAGGCCGATGCCCCATTGCACGCAGAACACTCCGGCAAAGATCAGCAGGTTGAAGGCCGAAAGCGCACGCCCTGCCCAGGCGGTCGGAAAGGCCAGCGCGACAGCAGGCTGGCTCAGCGACACCAGGGTCGAAAGCACACACCATAGCGCCCAGTGCGACGCGCCCGCCTCGGAGCCGGATGCCACGATCAGCGCCAGCATCAGCAGGCTGGCCGGCAAACCCCAGGCGATCAACTGCATCGGCTTTATGCCGGCGCGGACCAGCCGGGGCATGAGCATCCCCCACAGCATGAACGCGCACAACATGCTCAGGTTGATGGCGAAAAGCCCCTGGGCCGCCTGCAAGGCGGTGCGCCCGCCCACCTGCGTCATCCAGGGTCCTGCCCAGAGCGACTGCACGGCGATCAATCCACCGTAGTTGAAGAAAGCCAGCGGCGCCGTGGCCACGAAGCTCGGGTGGCGAGCGATGTCGCGATAGCGCCCCCCAGGCTGCGCATCGGTTGCCGGCGGCGCGCGCGGCGTCTGCCAGGCGATGAACAGCATGGCCAGCAGCAGCATGGCCGCCAGGCCCACGAACAGGCCGCGCCAGCCGACGTAAGGGAGTGCCAGCTGCACCGGCAACGTCGAGGCGACCATGCCCAGAGAGCCGGTCATCAGCATCCATGAATTCAGCCGCAGTTGCGTGCTCGTGTCGAAGATCTGCCGGTAGCAGGTGAGCGGCGCCATCAGGCAGGCGGCGACGCCCATGCCGATCAGCAGGCGCGCCGCGATCAGCGGCCACAGACTGGCCGCGTAGGCGAAGGCCATGCAGCCCACGACGGCCACGCTGAGCAACGCCAGCTGCACCCGGCGGGCGCCGAAACGGTCCAGCGCCCGCCCCAAGGGCAACTGCATGGCCGCAAAGCCAAGGAAATAGGCTCCGGCCAGCAAGCCCAGGTCGGAGGGTTGCAAGTCCAACTCGGCGCTGAACGCCGGCGCCAGGGTCGCGGTCACGGCGCGCAACAAGGCCGACAGGAAGTAGGCGAATGCAAAGGCCAACACCACGGCCACCGCCTGGCCCAGCCCGGCGGGCGTTGTGACGGCCGGCTGTCGGCCCGGCGTCATGGGCCGGCACGCAAACCGTCGAAAAAGGCCTCGGTCGCGTCGACGGCCAGTTCCTCACCCAGCACGGTCGCCTGAAAGACCCGCGTGCCCCTGGCAAACAACGCCAGCTGTTCGGTGACGACCCGCCCATCGGGCATGCGCCCACGGATCTCGACACGTTGACTGTGCGGGTTGGGCGTCGCGCCATCGACGCGCAGCGGTGTCGCGAGCGCCTGGCTTGCGGCGAGGTTCTGCACCGCCGCCGCGCGCAGTTCGGCCAGGGCCGGCCCCACCTGGGCCGGATCAACCACATCAGCGCTCGCCAGCGCCCAGGTCGACCCCCCGGCGGCGCAGACGTAGAGCACCATTCGCACCGACTGCGCGCCCAGCCGGACCGTTCGCGCGTGCTGCTCCGGCTTGCAGGGAAACAGCGCCGTCACCTCGGTATCGGTCACATGCACATCGCGCCAGTCCAAAGGCGGCGCGCAGGCCATGAGCCCGAGCGACGCCAGCAGCAGACAAGCGGAAGTGAGGTTCATGAGAGGCTGATTATCGAACCGGTGCGCAACGGTCAAGATAGGCCCGCGCGGCGTGAACAAATGCCGAACGCGGGCCGGCCGTTGTCCCGTTTCGGCGCATGCGGGCTTGATACCGCCCGCTCGTCGGCCAAACTCCAGCCTGCCGGAGACCTGCAAGAAATGGGGCACCTTCAGCGAACGCCGCTCCCTTTTCGCGCCAGACGAGGGTCCAGTTGCTCGCGCGACGGCCAAAAGGAGTGAAGCTCATGGATCTGAACGATCTGCCCGCCGACCCTGGCAAGCCGCAAGGCGGCAGCGTTTTCGCGGGCGACCTGAGGCCTGACGACGCCTTTCGCGAACTGGTCGGACAGCTCGGGCGTGAAGTCGCCGCGCCCTTGGCGAGCGCGCTGGAGCGCTTGAATGCCTTCGCCACCACCGGCCGTATCGACCGCAGCGGCCTGCGCGCCTTGCGCGACGAAATCGACTGGGCGCGCCGCATCGGCCTGAGCGCCCAGCAGATCAGCCGCTTCGCGTCGGGCAGGGTGCGGCAGACGCAAGAGCGACTGAACCTGACGCAGACGCTGCGCGACGCACTAACCCAGCGCAGTCGCGAAACCGCCGCTCGCGGCATCGATCTGCGGCAGGACCTGAAGACCGCCGAGGTCATCGTCGATGCGTCGATGCTGGCGGCCTTGCTGCAGACGCTGCTTGATTGGAGCTTCGAACATGCACGCTCGCACATCGAGTTCCGCATCGACCTGAAGACATGGCCGGTGCACGCCAGGCTGGCGTGCCGTTTTGCCTACGTCCCGGTCGACGAGCTGCCGGCGCCCGGGTCTGCTGCACCCGCGGTGGACACGAAGCTCGACACCATTCCGTGGCAACTGCTGCGGCACCTGGCCAAGACGATGGGGCTGCTGGTGCAACGCACACAAAGCGATGGCAGCACCCGACTGACCCTCGAATTTCCGCGCACGGTGGCCGAAGGCGTGACCAAGCTCGCACCGCTCGAATTCGACGACGGCGGTGCCGCCAGCCCGAATTCACAACCGATGGTCGGCCGCCATGTGCTGGTCATCTCCGGCCGGCGCGAGACCCGTAACAGCGTGCGCGAGACCTTGCGCCCGATGGGCCTGATGCTGGACTATGTGGGCACGGTGGACGAGGCCAGGGAGTTCTGCAGCAGCGGCCTGCCCCACGCCATCGTCTATGAAGCGGCATTGGCGGGCGAGAATTTCCAGAAACTGCGCACCGACTGGAACCGGGAAGTGCCGACACTGGCCTTCATCGAAATCAGCGAGCAGGGCCGCGAACTCGAGGTCAGCGACCTCGGGGGGCACCGCACCTCGCGCGTCGGACGCGACGTCATCGCCAGCGCGCTGCCCAACGCACTGATCTTCGAACTCGCCAACGGCGGCTGAGCGACGAATCAGGCCAGCACGTCGGCCACGCCGGCGGCGTGCGCCTGCTGATCTGCGTGGTAGCTGGAGCGCACCAGCGCGCCGACGGCGGCATGGGTGAAGCCCATCTTCGCCGCCTCGGCCTCGAACATCCTGAAAGTGTCGGGGTGCACGTAGCGCAGCACCGGCAGGTGGTGACCGCTGGGCGCCAGGTACTGGCCGATGGTCAACATGTCGATGCCGTGCGCGCGCATGTCGCGCATCACTTCGAGGATCTCCTCGTCGGTTTCGCCCAGGCCGACCATCAGCCCGCTCTTCGTCGGCACGGTCGGCACCGCGGCCTTGAAGTCACGCAGCAGGCTCAGGCTGAATGCATAGTCGGAGCCGGGCCGCGCCTGCTTGTACAGCCGCGGCACGGTTTCCAGGTTGTGGTTCATCACGTCCGGCGGCGCCGCCTTCAGGATGTCCAGCGCGCGGCCCGCGCGGCCGCGGAAATCCGGCGTCAGGATCTCGATGCGCGTGGTGGGCGACAGCTCACGCGTGCGCCGGATGCAATCGACGAAATGCGCTGCGCCGCCGTCGCGCAGATCGTCGCGGTCGACGCTGGTGATGACCACGTACTTCAGTTTCAGCGCGGCAATGGTGCGCGCCATGTTCAGCGGCTCATCGGCATCGAGCGGGTCGGGCCGGCCGTGGCCGACATCGCAGAAGGGGCAGCGGCGCGTGCACTTGTCGCCCATGATCATGAAGGTGGCGGTGCCGTTGCCGAAACATTCGCCGATGTTCGGGCAGGAGGCTTCCTCGCACACGGTGTGCAATTTGTGTTCGCGCAGGATCGACTTGATCTCGTAGAAGCGTGTGCTCGGCGAGCCGGCCTTGACGCGGATCCAGTCCGGCTTCTTCAGTGTCGG
>JAHECC010000187.1 GCA_024641965.1 Rubrivivax sp. | reverse complement strand
CCACCCCACCGACGTCGGCGTGATGCTCACGCCGTAGATGCTGCCCGTGGACGGCGCAGTGGCTTCGCCGACGATTTCGAGGTACGCGGCCGGGTCGGGCGCGCCGGGAAGGACGCCGATGTGCAGATTGCCGGACAAGGACACGCCCTTGCTATACCCCAGGCCCTGCAGCGAAAGCGAAGACGTCGCCAGCAACTGGCTCGTGTCGATGTCGACACCATGGCCACTGGGCGATGCGTTGCCGTAGCCCTGGATCAGGATATCCGTGCCGCGCACGTCGGTGCCGCGCATCCAAACGCCGTATGAGTCGCTGGCGGCGATGCTGGCACCGGCGATCGACACCTTGCCCTGGGCCTGCCCGAGGCCGTCACGCGTATCCAGCACCGCGTTGTAGAAGGCGACACCATCGGTGTAGCCGGAAATGGAACCATAGTGCCCCACGGCGGCATCGAAGTTCGAATAGGGGCCCGTCACCGTCGTGAAGCCGGCCAACTTGATATCGCCGCCGTAGCTATAGATGTTTGCCGTATCCATGGCAATCGAGCCGACGCCGCTGGCTCCGGCCAGCAGGGTCACGGCCATCGGCGCAGCCGTGCTGCGGATCGTCGAGCCCGTCATCCAGATGTCGCCAGACGCCTGGATGCTCAAGCTGGCGCCTGAGCCGCTGGTGACGATGTTGGCACCGCTGATCGTGATGTCGCCCGCTTCGAACACGCCGTTGGCACCGCCGGTGGAGATGGTGACGCTGCTACCGGCGTTCAGTGCGGTGGCGATCGTGGCGGAGTTGATTTCCGAAGGCGTGGAGCTTGCCGTGAA
This sequence comes from Rubrivivax sp., assembly GCA_024641965.1. Lineage (GTDB taxonomy): Bacteria > Pseudomonadota > Gammaproteobacteria > Burkholderiales > Burkholderiaceae_C > Rubrivivax. Next base: position 6,294 of record JAHECC010000187.1, on the reverse strand, counting down.
ATCGGGCCCGACTCCCATGTTGTCAGCTGTGCTGTCGCTGATGTAGATGTCCGAAGGGTCCAGCAACCACGCACCGGCAAGACCGTGCGGCGCCGACGTGTCGATGCGGGCCGGCCGCGCATCGAGCCAGCCACCGGAGGTCTCGATGAAGCCGCCGTTGCCGCTGGTGGCGCCGCCGTGGGCGCTGAAGCTGCCGTAGGCGCGCGTGGCCGTGTCGCTCCACACGATGACGCGCCCGCCATCGCCGGACTCGGTGGCGTCGGCCGCAATGCTCGTCTGCGGGCCGACATACACCGCCTGCGCATTCGGCACCGACGCATCCTGGCCCTGCTGCCCACCGCCGACCAGCACCTCGCCGCCGCCGCTCGCGCCGGACACGTCGACACGTGCGGCGTCGAGCAGCCCGACCTCGCGACCGAGCAGCCTGACCTCGCCGCCGGCGCCCGTGTCGCCCTTGGCGGTGACCGTGCCGCTGAGCAGGTTGCGATCCGCGTCGAGCGTGACCTTGCCGCCACTCGCGCCGTCGGCTGAGGTCACACTGCCGGCACCGGCGACCAGTTGGTGGCTGGCGCGCAGCACCACCTCGCCGGCCGGGCCACTGGCCAGCGAATCGGCGCGCACGATGCCGTCCTGGTTGATCATCGCCGCCTGGATGTCCACGCGCCCGCCGGCCGCGCTCAAGGTACCCAGGTTGAGCACCTCGCCCGGCGTGGCATCGACCTTCACGCCGATGTTCGGCGTGGCCGTGTCGACCAGTTCGATGCTCGATCCCGCGGCGACGATGACCTGACCGCCCGGTGCATCGACGGTGCCTTCATTGCGAACGTTGGCACCCAGCAGGATGACCTGCCCACCCAGGCTGGTGCGCAGCTCGCCCTGGTTGACGATGTCGCCGCTGGGCGCTCCGTCGTTGCCGAACTGGTGGCGACCCAGCAGCCAGTTGGCGTCAGTGATGTTCAGTGTGGAGGCCACCAGCCCGGCCACGTCGATGCGCGCCCCCTGGCCGAAGAGGATGCCGTTCTGGTTCAACAGCCACACTCGGCCATTGCTGCTCAGCGAACCCAGTATGGAAGAGGGGTCGTTGCCCGTGACGCGGTTGAGCACCTGGCTGGCGGCATTGGCCTGGTTGAAGCGCACGGCGTTCTGAGCGCCGATGGAGAAGCTCTGCCAGTTGATGATGGCGTTGGGTGAATTCGTCACCGTCAGGGTGGCGCCATTCGTCTGCGCCGAGACCTGGCCGGCCACCGCATTCATGCCGCTGGGAAGCTGCTGCGCCAACGCATCGGCACCCGCGAACGACACCAGCGAGCACGCCGCCAGCGCACGCACCAGCGGGCGGGTGCGCAGGTGCCGTGGCACCGCGTGCAGGGCTTGGCGGCCATCGCCAGGGCGTGACCGACGGCAGGTGGAGCGCGTTGTCATGTTGGTGCCTCGCAAAATTCGCAATCGATGGGTTGCATGATTTCAAGCGCAGTGACGCCCGGCCGGTGCAAGGGGTGGCGCCTAATAGAACGAATAGCTGGCCAGAAAGCTGGCACGGGTGTCGCCCGCCGACGTACTGTTGCCTTGCTTCAGCGCGAAGCCCACATCGAGCCGCAACTGGAAATCGCTGACCGCTGCGCGCATGCCAAGGCCAACCGAGGCCAGCGGGCAGGCATACTGAAATCCGACACACGGTGTGTTCAGGTGGTTCCATACCTTGCCGGCATCGAGGAAGGCCAGGAACTGGGCGCTCGACTGTTTCACCTCGAAGGGCTCCATCAGCGGCGGGGCGTAGAGCTCGACCGAGCCGACCAGTCCAAGGTCGCCGACGACTTCCCGTTCCAGATAGCCACGCACGGTGTTGGCCCCGGCAATGCCGAATTGCTCGCCCGGTACCAGCGCCACGCCACTGAGCTGGCCGTTCATGCGGCCCTGAAGTTTCCATTGCTCGGGCAACGGCAGCGTGCCGTAGGCGCCCAGGCGGCCCAGCGTGTAGTACTTCGGCGCGCCGGCCCGCACGGCGTCGAAGCTTGCCGCACTGCTGTTCGAACCGGTAGCACCGAGGTTCTGGCTGATGCTGGCATAGAACCCGGCCGGACTGCCGCCACCTTTGCGTGCGGAATAGGCCACCGTCAGCGGGTTGACCGACACACTCTCGCCAGCGCTGCCACAGGCGCCAGGCGGCAGGCCCTGGATGTTGCATTCGTTTTGGTACAGGCGCCAGTCCAGCGCGAAGCCCAGCAGCTGGCTGAACTCGCCCTGGCGTTCCAGATGCTTGTTCAGCAAGGCACCCAGCACCTCGCCACTGCCGTTGAACTGCAGGATGCCGGCCGCCGTTGAAGTTTGCCCGCCGTCGGCGTTCGAGTAGGCGCCGTAGATGTCCAGCGTCATCGCCTGCGCGTAGAACGGGATGCGGTAGTTCGCGCCGATCGACGGCGCATCCGCCGGGTGCTCGACAGAACTACCGACCTGTACCGACAGCACATGGTCCAGATCCCACAGGTCCGCTTGCTGATAGCGCAGGTAGGCGCGCAGCAGCCCGGTGCTGTCGTTGCCGCTGCTGTCGACGGCCACGGTCCAGAGGCTGGGCGGCTTCTCGGCCACCAGGACGCGTGCGTCGATCTCGCCCGTCTGTTTGCCCGGCTCCAACGTCAACGACAGCTGCTTCGCCGGGTTTTCGTTGGCCATCTGGATCTGCGTGTCCAGCCGGCGCACCTGCGGCACGCTGCCGACCGCCAGCTGCGGCAGGCTGCGGCGGATGTTGTCCGCGCTGAAGCGGCTGTTGCCAACGACCTCGACCTGCGCGATATGGCCCTCGACCACCGTGATGCTTGCCTTGGCGAGCGCGGCGCTTTGCGGCGGGACGTAGGCGATCACGCCGCCGTAGCCTGCATCGCGATACAGCGCCTGAACCGCTTCGGCGGCACGCTGCAGATCTTCCAGCGAGAGCTCGCCCTTGTAGGGCCCCAGCGCGGCCTTCAACGTTTCGTCGGGCAATAGCGTGTTGCCGGTGACGACGATCTCGTCGATCTGTACACGCGCCACCTGCGCGTGGCTGAGTGTCGCAGAGCCCCAAATCAGCAGCCAGCAGGCAAGCCAGGCGGAAGTGCGTATTGCAGTCATCACTGGCTTCACCCGTTCAAGTTGGTTGTGCACCTGCGCGCTAAGATAAGCTATAGCCTGCCCGGTGGAACTGCGGGCTTTTCCCGACAGCACATATGCATAGGGCCAATCGATCGATCCTATGCTAGTGTGAAGCTTCATGTGTTTTACACAGGCGTAACCGATGGATGGACTGGCGATCGACGCGTGGCTCGAGCCTCTGGAGGGCAGTGCCTGCGGCGAGGATCTGGAATACGACCCGAGCTTTCTAGAGCTCGACCTGGCCGCAGCAGGCAAACCGGGAACCCAGTTCGCAGAGGCCGAACCGCCGCAGTGGCCGCAGGTTCGTGAACTGGCGGAGGACCTGCTGTCGCGCACTCGCGACCTGCGCGTGTCCGTGCTCTGGGGTCGTGCCGTCCTCAATCTCGAAGGCCTGCCCGCGCTGCCCCTGGCGCTGCGCCTGTTGCATGGCCTGCTCGACAATTTCTGGGACGAGGTGCACCCGCGCAACGATCCCGATGATGGCGACACCTTCGCGCGCGTCAGCGTCCTGGGCAGTCTGGACACGCTCGACGGCTTCCTGGGTGACTTGCGCCAATGCCTGCTGCTCAACGACCGCCGCCTGGGCGGCCTGCGGGTGCGCGAGGTCGAGATTGCGCTCGACCGGCTGGCGCCGCGCGACGGCGAAGCGGTGCGCAGCGCCGCGCAGATCCAGGGCATGCTCGGCGACTTGCCGGACCTGAGTGAGCAACTGCGTCTTTGTTCGTCGCAGAGCCTCGACGCGGCGCAGCAACTGCAGCGACTGATGAACGATCGGTTCGGCCTCGAGAGTGCTGTCGACCTGAAGGCGCTGCGAGGCATGCTTGATGCCGTAGCAGAGGTGCTGCCGGTGGCCGTTACGGACGATGGCGCGACCGGGTCCGGCGATGGGCAGACCGATGGGCAGGACGGTGCGGGCGACAGCGCCGCGCCGCGGCGCAATGCCGGCGCAGGCGGACTGCAAAGAATCGAGAGCCGGCAGGACGCGATCAAGGCCATCAACCTGGTCTGCGCTTACCTTGAAAAGAGCGAGCCGACGAATCCGGCGCAGTTGCTGCTGCGTCGCGCAGAGCGCCTGATCGACAAGAACTTTCTGCAACTGGTGCGCGACCTTGCCCCTGAAGCGGTGGCCGAAGTGGCGCGCATCATGGGCGTCGATCCCGAGGCATCGGACGACTGACGCATAAAAAACATTCAGTTCGAGGGGTGGTACCGGGTGCAGCGCCGACGTTATTGGCATAGAGTTGCGCGGCGGAAAAGCGAGCTGTCTTCGAATTGACGACTGCCTTTGCGACCGGCCTTCGATTCATTCAACGCAGGAGATCCATCATGGGCAGCAGTCAGAAATTCATCGCGCGCAACCGTGCGCCCCGGGTTCAGATCGAATACGACGTCGAGCTCTACGGCGCCGAAAAGAAGGTGCAGCTGCCCTTCGTGATGGGTGTGATGGCCGACTTGGCGGGCAAACCTGCGGACCCGCTGCCGTCGGTGGCCGATCGCAAGTTTCTCGAGATCGACATTGACAATTTCGACAACCGCATGAAGGCGATGAAGCCCAGGGTGGCCTTCCAAGTGCCGAACACGCTGACTGGCGAAGGCAACTTGTCGGTGGACCTGACCTTCGAGAACATGGACGACTTCAGCCCCGCGGCGGTTGCTGCCAAGGTCGAGGGGCTGAACAAATTGCTCGATGCGCGCAAGCAACTGTCGAACCTGGTGACCTACATGGACGGCAAGGGCGGCGCCGAGGAGTTGATCGGCAAGGTGCTGAACGACCCGGCGCTGCTGCAGTCGTTGACAGCGGCGGCCAAGCCTGAAGACAAAGCCTGAATCCACGACGCAAGACGGAGCACACCACATGGCTGAAATGGAACAACAGACGGGCGCATCGGCCTTTGCCGGCGTCACGGTCGAGGGCAGCGACTTTGCGTCGTTGCTGAACAAGGAATTCAAACCCAAGTCCGAAGAGGCCAAGTCGGCCGTCGAATCGGCGATCCAGACCCTGGCGCAGCAGGCGCTGTCCAATGTCGCGCTGATCAGCACGGACACCGTGGCGACCATCGAATCGATGATCGCTGCACTGGACCGCAAGCTGTCCGAGCAGGTCAATGTGATCCTGCACCATGAGGACTTCCAGAAGCTGGAATCAGCTTGGCGCGGTCTGAGCTACATGGTGAAGAACACCGAGACCGATGAGCAGCTGAAGATCCGCGTGATGGCGATCTCCAAGCAGGACCTGGGCAAGACGCTGAAGCGCTACAAGGGCACCGCCTGGGACCAGTCGCCGCTGTTCAAGAAGCTGTACGAAGAAGAGTACGGCCAGTTTGGCGGCGAACCTTTCGGCGCGCTCGTCGGTGACTACCACTTCGACCATTCGCCGCCCGACGTCGAGCTGCTGGGCGAGATGTCGAAGATCGCCGCGTCGGCGCATGCCCCGTTCATCACTGGCGCGTCGCCCGCCTTGATGCAGATGGAGTCGTGGAACGAGCTGGCCAACCCGCGCGACCTGACGAAGATCTTCACCACGCCCGAATATGCGGCCTGGCGCTCGCTGCGCGAGTCCGACGATGCGCGCTATCTGGCGATGTGCATGCCGCGCTTCCTGGGTCGGCTGCCCTACGGCGCGAAGACCAGCCCGGTGGACGAGTTCGACTTCGAGGAAGACACCGCAGGCGCCGACCACGGCAAATATTCGTGGTGCAACGCGGCCTATGCGATGGCCACCAACATCAACCGCTCCTTCAAGACCTACGGCTGGTGCTCGCGCATCCGCGGCGTCGAGTCAGGCGGTGCGGTGGAGAACTTGCCGACACACACTTTCCCGACCGATGATGGCGGCGTGGACATGAAGTGCCCGACCGAGATCGCCATCTCGGACCGGCGCGAGGCCGAGCTGTCGAAGAACGGCTTCCTGGCGATGATCCACCGCAAGAACTCGGATTTCGCGGCCTTCATCGGTGCGCAGTCGCTGCAGAAGCCGACCGAGTACGACGATCCGGACGCCACGGCCAACGCGGCCCTGGCTGCGCGCTTGCCCTATCTCTTTGCCTGCAACCGCTTCGCGCACTACCTGAAGTGCATGGTGCGCGACAAGGTGGGTTCGTTCAAGACGCGCGATGCGATGGAGCGCTGGCTCAACGACTGGATCGGCCACTATGTCGATGGCGACCC
>JAHECC010000186.1 GCA_024641965.1 Rubrivivax sp. | reverse complement strand
GTGGTAGCCGCAACAAGGCAGTCGCCGCCGGCGCGGCCATTGCCGGCATCGCCATCCTCGCTGCACTGGCTTCGCGCGGCAGCAGCAGCGGCAACCAGAATGCCGACGTCGCTTCCTGGGCGGTGGGCACCTTCCAGGGATACGACAGCTTCGAGCGCACGAACGTCGAACTCACCATCCTGCCGGGCGGCTCGGTCTCCGGCAACGCCGCCAACCACGACTTCAGCGGGCACCTGCGCGGCGACCAACTGGAAGCCGGTCGGACGACGTTCCGCATTTCGCCGGAAGGCAACGGCTTCGTGGCCACCGACATCAGGAACTCCGGGCATCGCGTGAATTTCCTGCGCTCCGGCGGCGGGTACTGAACGATGAACGTCCGTCATCTCCGGGAGAAGATTTCAATGTGGCAAATTGCTTTTGATCGTTCGACGCGCCTGCTGTGTGCCATGGCTGCCGTCGCGTCGATGGCCGGAGCGGCTTTCGCGCAGCAGTCCCCGCCCCCTGGCTCCGGTTTCGCAGATCCGAACGGCGCTGCGCAGCGACCGGTACTGCGTGATGCCGACGCGGTCTATCGCCGACCGTCCATCGACACTTTGGCCACCGTGCGCAAGCGTGGCACGCTGCGCGTGGGCATCGCGGCCAACGATCCGGCAGTGATGCACGATGCCAACAGGGCACCGATCGGTCTGAGCATCGACATTGCCCGCCGGTTGGGTGAAGACATGGGTGTGGCTGTGGAGTTCGTCGAGACGTCGTGGAGCCACGTCGTGCCCGACCTGCTGAACCAGCACTTCGACCTGATCATCTCCGGCATGTGGGTGACGCCGACACGGGCGCTGGTGATGAACTTCACCCAGCCCACCGCCTCCGAAGGGGTCTACCTGTTCGCCAACAAGAAGCTTGCGGCGGGCATGAAGAACGCCGCCGATTTCAACCGGCCCGAAGTCAAGCTCGTGGTCTACGGCGGCACGATGCAGGAATTGCTGGCCAAGCGCGACTTCCCGAACGCCACGCTGGTCGTCGTGACGGGCGACGCCAGCCACCTGACGCCGGTGATGGACGGCAGCGCCCACGCCGCGCTGATTCCCACCTTCGCGCCCAGTGCCGTGGTCAGCGCTGCGCCGGACAGCCTGTTCCTGCCGCTCGGCGACAAGCCGGTGGCTTCGACGAGCACCGCGATCGCGATGCGCAAGGGTGATCCGGACATGCTCAACTACCTCAACACGGTGCTGGAATTCCACCGCGACTCGGGTTGGCTCGGCGAACGCGCGCGATACTGGTCAGCGGAGTTGACCAAGGCGCGCTGAACGGGTACGGGCCGCGCGCAGGTCGGGCGGATCCCTGGTCACGATCGGCGTGCCGCTGACCGTGCGCCTTGCTCATGAGGGTGGCGGCCTTGCCTTGTACTGTCTGAGCGCGTTGCGCAGATCGCCGATCAGCGCTTCCTGATAGCGGTAGGACATTTCCTCGCCCATCGGTACGAGGATCGACACCGACTGTTTGCGGCAGCGCTCCGACAGCGCACTCAGACGCCCCAGTAGGTCATCGATCCGCACAATGGCCTCGGGTGCGCAGTGCTGCGGGTCCTTCGGCATGTCGGCGAGAGAGCCGGTCGTGATGTCGCTCGAGAACAGGTCCGCGATCTCGCGCTCGATCCTCACCCGGTGAAAGTCGATTCGCCACAGCCGGAAGCGGTGCAGCACCGCCATGCCGCTGAACAGCAATGACAAGGCCACCCCCAGGTGGATCCAGGTCGGCAACGGCATGATGTCCACGGCCCAAGGGGCATAGCGGCCCAGCAGGTCGGGCCCGCCGTCTTCGAAGAAGTTCACCGCGACCGTGGCCAGCGGCAGACCGCTCAGGTTGGCTTGGTCCTTGTTGTAGCGCACGAAGGTCGGGGAAATCGCCGCCACCGCCGTCAACAGCCCTTGCGTCACACCGTTGGACGCACAGCCGTTGCCGACGATCAGCGTGTCGAGCTGCAGTACCTGCTTGTCCTGGCGGGGCAGCTTGTGCACATAGTCGATCTGCCCGGCCTCGATCACGCCCACGCGCGTGAAGGGCAGACGTCGCGACAGCGACGCCACATCCGGAAGCTGCAGGATGTCGAGATGGCGCTTCGTCACGGCATCGGCCAGCCAGCGCGCCTCGTCATCGACGACCGTTGCGGCCAGATCGAGTTCTCCGCGTTCGAGCATGTCGAGTTGCGCGTCGAAGGCTTGCGCGGAGACCTCGAGTTCCAGATCGGCCAGCGGCATCAGCAATTGACGCATCATCTGCTCGGTACCGCTGCCGACCGGTCCGATACCGATGCGCAGACCCTTCAGATCCTGCGGCGAGCGCACACCCGCGACATCGCGGCCCAGCACGATCAGTGATTCAGGATGCGGCAGCCGGCCCAGCAACTCGAGCTCGTGCCCTTCCGGAAAGACGACGCCTTCCTGCACCAGACCGAACTGAAGGTTGCATGTGTCCGCACCACCGATCAGGCGTTGGACGTTCTCCACCGAGCCGGCCGACTCCACATTGCGCACCCGCCCGTGGCGGCGCGCGACTTCGGCGGCCAACTTCTCGACGTTGGCATGGTAGTTGCCGGTGGTGCTGCCCGACAGCATCGAAATGCGCACATGGCGCAGGCTGGGGCGGGGATCGATCCAGGCGACAAGCACCATGAGCAGCAGCAGCGCGGCAAAGAAGACCGCGGTCTTGACGCCCGGCGACGGCAATCGCGCAGCGCCGGGGCGGCCCAACACCCGGCGCAGCCGGTCAATCGGAATCAGGCGGGAAACCCGCCCCGGCTTGGTCTGCATGGATGGGTGCCGCTTCGACTATTTCGGCAGCGTAGCGCGTACCGCCTCGAGGTGGCGCACCAGTTGCGCCGCGGCCTGCTGCCGCGCAGCGGCGCGTTTGATGGTGCTGGTGTAGCCCAGCACCTCGTCGGTGAACAGGTGCGTGATGGCAAACACCAGGCTGCTGGCCTTGTAGGGCACGACACCCACCACCGTGAGCATCGAGTTGTAGCCGCGGCTGGCATAGAAATGCAGGTCGGTGGCAAGCGCCCGATCGTCGGCACTGAGCCGCAGCTCACTGGCCAGCGACAGCACGCGGATGTCGACAAAGGGCACTTCGAGCCAGAAGTCACTGCGCAGCACGCGGGCTGCGCCGGCCTTGGGTGGCTGGCCGCGCAATGCGGCCATGACTTCAGGAAACTCGGGTTCGAGAAACCCGATCTGCTGGATCGCCAGCTGCAATTCCTTGCTCGGGCTGACGCGCCGGCCATCGTCGCGCAAATAGTCGGCCGCACCCTGCAGCCCCTGTGCCCTGAACTGGCGCAGCCGGCCATCGAGGATGCCGATCATGAGCTCGGTGGCGCGCGCCTTGGCGTCGCCCGGCTGCCGGCCCGCGGCCACGGCCTGCGCGGCCTCGGCGACGCTCAGGTTGTAGTAGCGTGCCGGCTGTGTCAGCAGATGCTTCGCGCCATCGGCGTCGCCGACCGACAGGTCGCGAAAGATGGCGGCCTGGTCGGCGCTGTCGCGCACGGCCTGTCGGCGGCGCACCTCGTGCGCCCGGGTGAAGGTGTCGGGGGCGACGAAGGCGGCCACGACCTGGGCCGGGGGCACGCCGCGGATCAGCAACATCGCGCCCACGGCCGAGACCTCTTCGGGCGGCTCGTTGGGGTTCCTCAGCCCGCTGTAGACCACCTTGCCGTGGTCGAGCGTCGCCAGCGAGGACCTGGCGTCCAGACCCAGGTGTTTCAGGATCTGCTGGACCAGGCGTTCACCTTGTTCACCACCGGCCGGCGGGGTCTGCGCCATGGCCATCGCGGCCGCCAGCAGCAGCGGCCAAACCGCCAACCCTCCGATTCGAAGCCTCATGTCGCATGCCTTTCGCTGCAATCACCCTGCATGCGCGGCGATGGTAGCGGTCATGGCGACGCCGCGTTTGCAATGCAGTTGCTAGTTCAGCGGCGCATTGCGCCGCAAACTCTTGTTTGAACCCATGGGCCTGTCGTCGATGGGCGACAAAGTTACGGAGGCAGACGCATGCAAGGCAAGGAAGTCACGATGCTAGAGGGCAGGTCGACGCTGGCGGCGAGGCTGGCCACCGCCACCGCGGCGCGGCCACGCCGCCGTGTCGTGGGGCCGAAGCTGCCACGTCGCAGCTAGGTTGTGGCGTTGATGCCCTGCTCGGCAATGGCGCGCAGTCCTGGCCGGTCCAGCACTGTGACGCGGCCATACCGCCATTCGACCAGGCCAGCCTCGGTCATCTCGCGCACCAGCGTGGTGGCCCATTGGCGCGACACGCCGAGCATCTCCGCCAGCCGTTCCTGCGGCAGGCGCACGGCAAGGGGTATCGGGCCCTCACCCGCCTTGGCGCTGCCGTGCGCCAGAGCCAGGAGCACCACCGCCATGCGCTGGCGCGGGTTGTCGAAGACGAACTGTCGCAGTTCACCCATGAAGAGCCGCCCGCGCGCCGTCGCCTCGCGCGCGATCGACTCCCAAAGCGCCGGCGCCGCGGCCAGCTCCAGGCGCGCGGCCGCATGCGGAATCGCCAGCGTGGTCAGGGCGCTGAGTGCGATCAACTCATGCTGCATCGGCACATCGTCCACCAGCGATGCCATGCCGAATATCGCGCCGGCCGTGCCGACCTTGAACGTGACCCGTCGGCCGTAGGACGCGGTCACGGACGCCTGCACCGCACCCTGCAAGACGAGGATCAATGCATCGACCCGATGACCATCGGCGACCAACGTTGAATCTCGCGCATAGGCGACCACCCGTGCCGCATGAGCCAGCCGTTCGATGGCGGGCCGAGGCCAGTGCATGAATGGCGAGACTGACGCGATGGCGCGAACACGGTGGTCCAGGGTGATCTGTGCAGAAGCTGGCATCGGGCTTGGCCGCGCTCGGTGGCGGCAGTACTTGCGCAGGGGTGGCGAAACTGCGAATCATAGGGTTCATCCATGGAGGTCTGATGCGCGTTGAAGCCGCCGCGCCCGAAGCCACGCGTTCAGCTCTTGCGGCAAGCCGCAGCCGGCATGCACCGGTGCTGGCAGAGGTGCTCCCGTTCGCGACCTGGCCGGCCGCTGCACTGGAGCGGCTAGCGCGCGCCTGCGGCTCCGCGGCGTACCTGCGCGGCGAGCTCATCTGCGCGCGCCACAGCCCGGTCGCCGCGGCCACGCTGCTTGTCGAAGGCGCGGTGCAGGCCCGCGTCAGCACGCCCGACGGGCGGCGCGTCACTTTCCAGATCACCGCGGCCGGCGGCCTGCACGGTCTGCTGTCGCTGCTCGACGCACACCCGGCACCGAATGACCTGATCGCGATCGAGCCGACGACGACCTTGTCGATCCCCTTTGCAGCGATCCATGCGGAGCTGAAGCATTCGCCCGCGCTGTGGCAGAGCGTCGCGCACGAGATTGGCAAGTGCGCCCGCCGCCAAGGCGAGCAAATGCAGCAGTTCCTGTTCGACCCGCCGCGCGTGCGCATGGCGGCTGCACTGCTTGGTCTGGGGCGGATCGAAGATGTGACGGCAAACAGGCCTGTCGTGGTCGGTGTGCGTTTGCCGCAGGAGCGGCTGGCCGAAATGCTGGGCGTGTCACGTCAGTGGGCGACGTCGCTGGTGCGCGAGATGACCGCCGTCGGACTGATCGAATGGCGCTATGGCCGTGTCACCCTGCTGGACCCCGTGGCCCTGCAGGGCATCGCTCGCCAGGGGATCAATGCCACCGCGCCAGACCCGTCTGGTCGCGAATAGACGGCGGCGCCGGGCGCGCCAAGCTGCCCAAACAATGTCATCTGCTTGCTAGTGTGGCCCGCACCGCGTCATGCAAACTTCGGGACATTCGGCGGCCGCTCTGATGGCGGGTGCCCTTCCACATCGAGGTGAAACGTTGAACATCCTGCGAAGAATCATTTCTCCTCTGGCCATCGTGGGCCTGCTGGCCGCCGCGCCGGCCTGGGCCGCCGACGGCATCGTCACCAAGCCGCTGCAGTTTGCGAAGGGCACTTCATCGGCCACGGTGAAGGGCTCGATCAAGGGCTACCAGATCATCGACTACAAGCTGCGCGCCAAGGCCGGCCAGACGATGACGGTGGCTTTTCAGACCAGCAACCTGAGCAGTTACTTCAACGTGTTGCCGCCCGGGTCGAACGATGTCGCGATCTTTGTCGGCTCGACCAGCGGCAACGATTTCTCCGGCGCACTGCCGTCCGACGGCGAATACAAGATTCGGGTCTACATGATGCGCAATGCCGCGCGCCGCAACGAGACGGCGAAGTTCACGCTCAAGGTCGGCGTCACCGGCAGCGCCACGGCCACGGCCGCGCCCGCGCTGGGGGCCGCCCCGCCCGGCGACGCCAAGGTCAAGGGCACGCCGTACCACGCGAAAGGGCAGCTTGATTGTTCGATGGGCAATGCGCCGGCAGGCTCGCAGCAGTGCGACTTCGGCGTGATCCGCGGCAAGCCGGGCAATGCCGAATTGCATGTGCGGCCAGCCGGTGGCCTCGAGCGCGTACTCACCTTCACTGGCGACACTGTGCGCTCCGATGCCGGCTCCAAGGTGAAGGCCAGCAAGAGCGCCGACATGTGGTCGATCGAGGTCAACGATTACGAGCACTACCTGATCCCGGAGGCCGTGATCAACGGGGGTTGAGCCACGGCGCGACAGCGCGCGTGCGGCTTCGAAACGAGCCGCAACAGGCCCGGTGACCGCTGACCGGTCGGGCCCAAAAAAAGAGAGTCGAATGGGAATCATGACGAAGCAGCTCGCCGGGGCGATGGCCGGCCTGTGCCTGCTGGCATCGTGCGGCGGTGACGATGGCGCGAACGGCCTGAGCACCGTGATGGCGCTGGGTTCGGAGCCTGCGGGAGCAAGCTGCCCGGTGGGCGGAACACGTGTCACCGCTGGCCTGGATCTGAATCGCGACGGCGTATTGCAGGACAGCGAAGTCACACAGACCGAGTTTGTTTGCAATGGGCCAGCGGGGGCGAACGGCGCCACGGGTCTCCCAGGTGCCACGGGTCTCCCAGGTGCCACAGGTGCCACAGGTGCCACGGGTCCCACGGGTCCCACAGGTTCCACAGGCCCCTCGGGTCCCTCAGGCGCCGCCGGCA
>JAHECC010000035.1 GCA_024641965.1 Rubrivivax sp. | reverse complement strand
CCCAACGGCGTGCTCGAAGGCGTGCAGAAGGGCCTGGGCGACATGGGCATCGTCACCACCGCCATCTACGGCGACAAGATGAACGTGCTGGCCGTGGCCTACGCCACGCCTTTCGTCACCACCGACCCGGCGCTGGTGTCGCGCACCATCGACGAGATGGCAGACAAGTTCCCGGCGATCAAGAAGACCTTTGCCTCCTACAACCAGGTCTACCTGACCAACTCGGTGGTGCTCGACAGCTACCAGGTCTTCACCAAGCCGGTGGTCAAGGGTCTGGCCGACATGAAGGGGCTGAAGATCTCCGGTGCCGGATTCAACCTGCGCTACCTGGCACCCGTCGGTGCCGTCGGCGTGTCGGGCCCGCTGACCGGCTACTACAACCAGATCCAGACCGGCGTGACCGAAGGTGCGATGCTGTGGCCCGAGGCTGCGGTGACCTTCAAGCTCGCCGAAGTGGCGCCGAACATGCTCGAGGCCGACATCGGTGCGGTCAACACCAAGGTGCTGACGGCGAATGCCGACTTCTGGGCCAAGCTGCCGAGCGAGGTGAAGAAGGTGCTGATGGACGTGGCCATCGAATACCGCGACTTGCTTGCCAAGATCGCGGCCGCCGAGGGCGCCGACAGCATCGCCGCCTACAAGAAAGCCGGCGGCGCGGTGCACAAGCTGCCGGCAGCGCAGCGCGCGTCATGGGCCAAGGACCTGCCCAACCTGGCCAAGGAATGGGCGGCAGGCCTGGACAAGAGCGGCGACCAGGGCAGCGCGATGCTGAGCTACTACATGGACGCGATGCGCGCTGCGAAGCAGCCGATCGAGCGCCAATGGGACCGCGAGTAATCGAGTAAGCGACAGCGAAGATGGCTTCCGTACCCGCCGCGCCGGCGACAACGCCCGGCGTGAAGGCGCCGCGCACGCTGTTCGGCGCGCTCATCGTCGGCATGAACGCGCTGGGTTCGGCGTGGATCCTGCTGCTGATCCTGCTGGTGACGGCCGACGCCATCGGCCGCAGCTTCTTCGCGCACCCGATCGCCGGCGTCGCCGAGATGGTGCAGATCTCGATCGTCGGCATCGTCTTCTCGCAGCTGGCCGACGCCATCCGCAACGGCAAGCTGACACGCTCGGATTCCTTCCTCGCCTGGTTCGGCCACCGCTCGCCGCCCAAGCGGCACCGGCTTGAAGCCTTGTTCCTGCTGCTCGGCGCGCTGTACATGGGGCTGGCCGTGTGGGGCTCGGCGCCACTGTTGCTCGAAGCCATCCAGCGCAACTCCTACCTGGGCAACGAGGGCGTGTTCACGGTGGTCGTGTGGCCGGTGAAGGCGATCACCGTGCTCGGCCTGTCGGTGTGCCTGATCGAGTTTGTGCGCCAGGCACTGCGTGCCTGGCGGCGCGCACGAGAAGACTGATTCGTCGTCTCCCTTCTTTGCATGGACCTGAGCAGCACCACCGTGGGCATCGTATCGCTGATCGCGATCGTGACGCTCATCTATTCGGGCCTGCACATCGCCGTGGCGCTGGGGCTGGTGTCCTTCGCCGGCGTGCTGCTGCTCAAGGGCAACTTCGATCTGGCGCTGAACCTGCTGGGCCTGGCAATCGCCGATTCGGTCTCCGACGAGGCCTTCGCCACCGTGCCGCTGTTCGTGATGATGGGGCTGGTGGTGAGCCGCTGCGGCCTCGGGCGCGACGTCTACGAATTCGCCAACAGCGTCTTCGGTGGGCTGCGAGGCGGCCTGGGCATCGCCACCGTGGCGGCCAACGCCGTCTTCGCCGCGGTCACCGGCTCGTCGATCGCCTCGGCCTCTGTGTTCGCCAAGGTGGCGGTGCCCGAGATGCGGCGCTATGCCTACGGCAAGCGCTTCACGGTGGGCATCGTCGCCGGCAGCTCGGTGCTGGGGATGATCATTCCGCCGAGTGTGATGCTGATCATCTACGCCGTGGTCACCGAGCAGTCGGTGGGCGCGATGTTCCTGGCCGGCGTGCTGCCGGGCGTCCTGCTGGCCGTGGCCTTCTGCCTGGCGATCGTGCTCTTCGCCGCCTTCTTTCCGCGCTTCGTCGGCGGCGTCGATACCCCCGGCGAAAGATTGCCGCTGGACACGCTGGCACGCGATGCATTCACCAAGCTCGGCCCGGTGTTGCTGCTGGTCGGGGTGGTGCTGGGCGGCATCTATGGCGGCTTCCTCACGCCGGTGGAATCGGGTGCGGCCGGCACGGTGGCCGCGGCGCTGCTCGGCCTTGCCAAGCGCCGCCTGACGACGCAGGCGATCTGGGGCGCGCTGGTCGACACCGGCCACATCACCGCCAACATCCTGTTCCTGATCATCGCCGCGTCGATCTACAGCCGCATGCTCGGCATTGCCGCACTGCCGACGATGTTCGGTGAATGGCTGGCCGCGCTGGAGATGTCCTTCGCCGGCTTCATGTTGCTGTACGTGCTGCTGCTGCTGGCGCTGGGCACGATCTTCGACACCGCGTCGATCATCCTCATCGTCGTGCCGCTGTTCCTGCCGGCGCTCGAGCCATTGGGCATCAACCTGGTGTGGTTCGGCATCGTCACCGTGGTCGGCGCCGAGATCGGCCTGCTGACGCCGCCTTTTGGCATCTCGTGCTTCGTCATCAAGGCAACGATCGACGACCCGTCGGTCACGCTGAACGATGTCTTCATGGGCGCCCTGCCCTTCGCCGCGGTGATGCTGGTGGTGCTGGTGCTGCTGATCGCCTTTCCGCAGATCAGCCTGGCTTTGCTTTGACTGGAGAAAACACATGGGAACCTGGCAGGAACATATCGACCACGTCAGTGCCAAAGGGCTGCTGGCGAAACGCCTGTACGTCATCCTGACCACGCCGACCGGAGCGCTCGAAGCGCTGGGCGAACACCTGGGCGCGCACCTGGCCTACCAAAAAGACCTGGAGACGCGCGGCATCACCTTTGCCGCCGGGCCCTTTGCCGACGATGCCGAGCAGGACTGGAGCGGCGAGGGCATGATCATCGTGCGCGCCGGATCGCTGGCGCAAGCCAAGCAGATCGCCGATGCCGACCCGATGCACATGCACGGCGTGCGAAGCTACCGCATCCGGCCATGGCTGCTGAACGAAGGTTCCTGCACGCTGACGGTGCGCTACTCCGAAAATTTCAGGCGTGTCGACTGACACGCCACAGCAACTCGAAAGAAGGAAACCGGCATGGGTGCAATCCGCGAAAAGATGGTCGTCAAGTGGCGCATGCAAGGCGAGGCACTGTCGCATTCGCTGACCAAGGCCACGGTGCGCGGCGTGAGCACGACGATCGACGAACCGCTGGAGCGTGGCGGTACGAACCAGGGCCAGACGCCGACCGAGACGCTGGTCGCCGCGCTGGTCGGCTGCACCAACGTCATCAGCCACAAGATCGCGCACAAGAACGGTATCGAGCTGAAGAGCATGCACATCACCGCCGATGTCGAATTCGACCGGCGCGGCGTAACGCTGCAGGAGGACGTGACCGTGCCCTTCCCGGCGATCACGCTCAACATCGCCGTCAGCACATCGGCCAGCGCCGCGCAGATGGACCAGTTGCAGAAGGAACTGGCGATGTTCTGCCCGTTGGCCAAGCTGATCCGTGCGTCGGGCACGGTGCTGACCGAGAACTGGAACGTGAGCCCGGCATAGCGCGAACGCTTGGCGCGGCGCCGCCTATTTCGCCTTGCGGCGCGACGCCATCGCCGCCGTCTTGTGGCGTACACCTGCGCCCAGATCGCGTGGCGGCAGGCCGGTGTGTTGCGTCAGCATGCGGCCCTTCTTCGGCAGGGACGCAGGGGCCGCCGTGGAGTTCTTGCGCCGCGCGCTGCTGTAGCTGCCGCCGGTGGCAGGCTGGAATGTCGGGATCAGATGCTGCTTGCCGTTGCCGATCAGGTCGGCGCGACCCATCGCCATCAAGGCCTCGCGCAGCAGCGGCCAGTTGTTGGCATCGTGGTAGCGCAGGAAGGCCTTGTGCAGACGCCGCCGGCGCTCGCCGCGCACCACATCGACCTTCTCGCCGCGCTGCGGGTCGCGGCTGATGCCCTTCAACGGATTGCGACCCGAGTGGTACATCGCGGTGGCCGTGGCCATCGGGCTGGGGTAGAAGCTCTGCACCTGGTCGGCCCTGAAACCGTTCTTCTTCAACCACAGCGCCAGCTGCAGCATGTCCTCGTCGCGGGTGCCCGGGTGCGCGGCGATGAAATACGGAATCAGGAACTGCTTCTTGCCGGCTTCGGCACTGGCGGCGTCGAACAAGCGCTTGAAGCGGTCGTAGGCACCGATGCCGGGTTTCATCATCTTCGACAGCGGGCCGTCCTCGGTGTGCTCGGGCGCGATCTTCAGGTAGCCGCCGACATGGTGCGTGGCCAGTTCCTTGATGTACTCGGGCGACTTCACCGCCAGGTCGTAGCGCAGCCCAGAAGCAATCAGCACCTTCTTCACGCCCTTGATCGCACGTGCCTTGCGGTACAGCCTGATCAGCGGTTCATGGTCGGTGTTCAGGTTCGAACACACACCGGGGTAGACGCAACTCGGCTTGCGGCAGGCGGCTTCGATGGCCGGGCTCTTGCAGGCCAGCCGGTACATGTTGGCGGTGGGCCCACCCAGGTCGCTGACGACACCGGTGAAGCCTTTCACCTTGTCGCGCATGTCCTCGATCTCGCGCAGGATCGAATCCTCGCTGCGGCTCTGGATGATGCGGCCCTCGTGCTCGGTGATCGAGCAGAAGGTGCAGCCGCCGAAGCAACCGCGCATGATGTTCACGCTGAAGCGGATCATCTCCCAGGCCGGGATCTTCGTCGTGGCATCAAAGCTGCCGTTCGCATCCGCGTAGCCCGGATGGGGTGAGCGCGCGTAGGGCAGGTCGAAGACCCAGTCCATCTCGGCGGTGGTCAACGGGATTGGCGGCGGGTTCAGCCACACATCGCGCTCGGCATGGCGTTGCACCAGCGCGCGCGCGTTGCCCGGGTTGGTTTCCAGGTGCAGCACGCGACTGGCATGCGCATACAGCACCGGGTCGCTCTTCACCTGCTCGTAAGCAGGCAGCCGGATCACCGTGTGCTCGCGCGGCGGCAGCTTGAAGCGGCCGACGAGTTTCGGCGCGCCGTTGGAAAAAAAGGTGATCGGCTGCGTCGCGTCGTCCTTGGCGCAGTCTGCACCCTGGCCGGCCGCCTGTTCGCTCGTGCTCTGGTACGGGTTGATGTGCTCGTCGATGCGACCCGGCTGATCGACCTCGGTCGAATCGATCTGAAACCAACCCTCGGCCGATGGGTCATCGCTGCGCCGCATGAACGCCGTGCCGCGCACGTCCGTGATGTGTTCGACCGGTTCGCGCCGCGCCAGCCGGTGCGCGATCTCGACGATGGCGCGTTCGGCATTGCCGTACAGCAGCAGGTCGCACCTGCTGTCGACCAGGATCGAACGCCGTACCTTGTCCTGCCAGTAGTCGTAGTGCGCGATGCGGCGCAGGCTGCCTTCGATGCCGCCGAGCACGATCGGCACGTCGTTCCAGGCCTCGCGACAGCGCTGCGCATAGACCAGCGACGCGCGATCCGGCCGCTTGCCGGCCACGTCGCCCGGGGTGTAGGCATCGTCGCTGCGCAGCCGGCGGTCGGCGGTGTAGCGGTTGATCATCGAATCCATGTTGCCGGCGGTGACGCCGAAGAACAGGTTCGGCCGGCCCAGCGCCTTGAAGGGCTCGGCCGACTGCCAATCGGGCTGCGCGATGATGCCGACACGAAAGCCCTGCGCTTCCAGCACGCGGCCGATCACCGCCATGCCGAAGCTCGGGTGGTCGACATAGGCGTCGCCGCTGACGATGACGATGTCGCAGCTGTCCCAGCCCAAGCGCTCCATCTCGGCGCGGCTCATCGGCAGGAAGGGCGCCGTGCCGAAGCGCTTCGCCCAATAGGGGCGATAGGCGTTCAGCGCCTTGTCGGCGCGCGGCGGGGCGATGGCGGTGGTGGCAGACAAGTGTGCATTGTCCCAGTTTGGTGCTTCGCCAGCCGCGCCAGGGCCATCGGCCGAGACAGAATATCCTTGGATCCGGTCCGACCTGGAGTCGAGGATGCTGCAACTGCGCCCCACCTGCGAACACTGCAACAAGGCCCTCCCGCCGCAGGCCACCGATGCGCGCATCTGCAGCTTCGAGTGCACGTTCTGCGCGCATTGCGTGGACACGGTGCTGGGCAACATCTGTCCCAATTGCGGTGGCGGTTTCGCGCCGCGGCCGATCCGCCCGACACACAACTGGAAGGGCGACAACTTCCTCGGCAAGCACCCGGCCAGCGGCGTGGTCAAGCATCGGCCGGTGGACGCCGCGGCCCATGCAGCATTCGCCGCGGCTGTCGAAGAGGTGCCGCCCTCTCAGCGCTGACGGGTCATCACAGACTGTTGCGCGCCACCATGCCGCTGATGCCGCGCAGCAGCCACTTCGGCGTAGCGCGCGCGGCCAGCGTGCTGGCCAGGTTCAACACGCCCGGCACGCGAATGACCTCGCCGCGCATGCAGGCGCGATAGCCTTCCGCAGCCACTTCGGCCGCGTCGCCGATCAGGTAGTCCGGCAGCTTGGACAGCTTGGCGTTCGCCGCAGCGGCCTGGTTGATCATGTTGGTGGCGGTGATGCCCGGGCACAGCGCGGTCACGGTGACGCCGCTGCCTTTCAGTTCCTCGGCCAGCGCTTCGGTCAGCGACAGCACATAGGCCTTGGTCGCGGCATAGGTGGCCAGCATCGGCACCGGCTGGAAGGCCGCGATCGAGGCCACATTGAGCACACGGCCCCAACCGCGCTCGCGCATGCCGGGCACGAATTGCGCCAGCATCGCCGTGAGGCCCGAGACGTTGAGGTCGATCAGCTCCTGGTGGCGCGCCGCGTCGATGTTGCAGAAGGCACCCTGCTCGAGCACGCCAGCGTTGTTCACCAGCACATCGACGACCACGCGCTTCTTGCGCAAGGCGGCGGCCAGCTTCTGCGCCGCACTCGGCCGGGTCAGGTCGGCCGGCAGCACCGAGACCTTCACGCCATGCGCGGCCTTCAGCGTCGTCGCCAGCTGCTGCAGCTTGTCCACGCTGCGCGCCACCAGCACCAGTTCGTGTCCGTCCTTGGCGAAGCAGCGTGCCAGCTCCTCGCCGATACCCGAGGATGCGCCGGTCACGAGCACCAGGCGCGGTGTGGCGGTCTTCTTGGCGGCCATGTGCGATCTCCTGTATTGCGCCAATGCGACGCATGCGCCCATTGTCATGCCATCGCGCGGTGCCGCTGCGCGCCGCGTATGCTTGAGCGCGGCCTGGCTGGCAGGTGCATCGAAGCTGAAGGAGACACTCCATGGACAAGGCCGTCGAGCAGATGCAAAAGCGTCTGCAGCCGTTATTGCCCGGACTGATGGGCATGCAGCTCACCGAGATCAGCCCCGATCGGGTCGTCGCGACGATGCTGGTGAGGCCCGACCTGTGCACCGCCGGCGGCATCCTGCATGGCGGCGCGCACATGGCCTTTGCCGACACGCTGGGCGCCGTCGGCACCTTCGTCAACCTGCCCGAAGGCAAGGGCACGACCACGGTGGAATCGAGCACCAAGTTCATCGGCTCGGCCAAGGCCGGCAGCACCGTCACCGGCGAAAGCACACCGCTGCACAAGGGGCGCACGACGATGGTCTGGCAGACCGCCATCCGCAATGCCGACGGCAAGCTGTGCGCGATGGTCACGCAGACCCAACTGGTGCTGGGCTGAAGTGGTGCGGCGTTGCGCACCCTACGGCAGCTGGGCCTCGCCGCAATCGGCGCAGCAGGCCGTGGCCGCCGGCGTGGGTATCGGTGAGACCGCGTTCGATGGCGACGACATGCTGTGGCTCGAACAGCGGCCCAGCGAGAAGGGCCGCGGCGTGGTCGTGCGCCGCAGCGCCGATGGCCGCACCGAAGATCTTTTCGCTGCGCCCTTCAATGCGCGCAGCCGCGTGCACGAGTACGGTGGTGCCGCCTGGCTGATGCATCGCGGCGTGCTGTACTTCAGTCACGACGCCGACCAGCGTGTCTACCGTGTCGGCCGCGGCCAGGCTCCAGTAGCGATCACGCCCGATGCGGCTTTGCGTTTTGCCGACTTCTGCGTCGACGCGAAGCGCCAGCTGCTGTGGTGCGTGCGTGAGGACCACCGTGGCGAAGGCGAGCCGCGCAACACGCTCGTCACGCTGCGCTGCGAAGGCGACACCGAAGGCGGCAAGGTCCGGGCCGAAGGCAGCGATTTCGTCGCCGCACCGCGGCTCAGCCCGGACGGTTGCCAGCTGGCCTGGTTGCGCTGGAACCATCCCGACATGCCCTTCTTCGGCAGCGAGCTGTGGTTGGCCGACCTGGACGACGCCGGGGCGCTCCACGGCGCGCGCTGCATCGCCGGCAGCCGCGACGAATCGGTGCAGCAACCGCTGTGGTCGCGCCGGGGTGAGCTGCTGTTCGTGTCCGACCGCAGCGGCTGGTGGAACCTGTACCGTTGGCGCGAGGGCCAGGCCGAAGCGCTGTGCCCGATGGACGCCGAATTCGGCGAAGCGCAATGGGTCTTCGGCCTGAGCGGTCATGCCTTCGTCGGCCCGCGTCGGCTGGCCTGCAGCTTCACGCGCCAAGGCGTGGCCCGGCTGGCCGTGCTGGACCTCGACAGCCTGCGGCTCGACGAAGTCGAAACAGCCTTCACGCGCATAGGCAACCTGTCGGCACGAGGCGACCAGCTGTTGTTCTGCGGCGCATCGCCGTTGCTGCCGCCGTCGGTGTGCCGGCTCGACCTGAGCAGCGGCGCGGTCGAGATACTGCGGCAAGGCAGTTCGATCGCCGTCGATCCGACGTACACGTCGGTCGCCAACGCCATCGAATTCCCGAGCGCCGGCGGGCAGACCGCGCACGGTTTCTTCTACGCGCCACGCAACCGCGACTTCGATGCGCCGCCGGGCGAAAAGCCGCCATTGCTGGTGCTGAGCCATGGCGGCCCGACGGGCATGAGCAGCAATGAATACAAGTCCGGCATCCAGTACTGGAGCAGCCGCGGCTTCGCCGTGCTCGATGTCAACTACCGCGGCAGCAGCGGTTTCGGCCGCGCCTATCGCATGGCGCTGGACGGCCAGTGGGGCGTCGCCGACGTCGAGGACTGCGTGCATGGCGCGCGCTTCCTGGCGCAGCGCGGTGATGTCGATGGGCGGCGCCTGGCCATCCGCGGCGGCAGCGCCGGCGGCTACACCACGCTGTGCGCACTCGCCTTCCACGACCTGTTCCATTGCGGCTGCAGCCGCTACGGCATCGGCGACCTGGAAACACTGGCCACGGACACGCACAAGTTCGAGGCGCGCTACCTCGACCGGCTCATCGGCCCCTGGCCGCAGGCGCGCGAGCTGTACCGCGCGCGCTCGCCGATCCACCACCTGGGAGGTTTCAATTGCCCGCTGATCCTGTTCCAGGGCTCCGAGGACAAGGCGGTGCCACCCGAACAGTCGCGGCGCATGCACGCCGCCGTCAAGGCCAAGGGCCTGCCGGTGGCCTACATCGAATTCGAGGGCGAACAGCATGGCTTCCGCCAGGCAAAGAACATCGTGCATGCGCTCGAAGCCGAGGCCGGCTTCTATGCGCATGTCTTTGGCTTCGAACTGGCCGACCCGGTGGAGCCGGTGGCCATCGACAACTTGTGAGCGCTACCAGCTCGCTTCACGCTCCGGCGTGGCGCCGATCTTGTGGATCGACAGGTCGGCACCGGCGAATTCCTGTTCCTGGGTCAAGCGCAACGGCGTGAACATGCGGATCGCGCCATAGACGACGAAGCCGCCGGCCAGCGCCCAGCCCACGCCGAGCAAGGTGCCGATCAGCTGCGCGCTGAAAGCGACGCCGCCCAACCCACCAAGCGCAGTGGCACCGAAGATGCCCGCGGCGATGCCGCCCCAGGCGCCGCACAGGCCGTGCAGCGGCCATACACCGAGCACGTCGTCGATCTTCCAGCGGTTCTGCGTGAGCGTGAACAGGCTGACGAAGATCGCGCCGGCCACGCCGCCGACCACCAGCGCGCCCAGCGGGTGCATCACGTCGGAGCCGGCACACACCGCCACCAGCCCGGCCAGCGGGCCGTTGTGCACGAAGCCGGGGTCGTTGCGGCCAAGCAGCGTGGCCACCAATGTGCCTCCGGCCATGGCCATCAGCGAATTCACCGCCACCAGGCCGGAAATCTTGTCGATGGTCTGCGCGCTCATGACGTTGAAGCCGAACCAGCCCACCGTCAGCACCCACGCGCCCAGCGCCAGGAACGGGATGCTCGACGGCGGGTGCGCGCTGACCGCGCCGTCCTTGCGATAGCGGTTGCTGCGTGGTCCGAGCAGCAGCACCGCCGCCAGCGCGATCCAGCCGCCCACCGCGTGCACCACCACGCTGCCCGCGAAGTCGTGGAAGTCCGCGCCCGTCAGGCCGTTGATCCAGCCCTGCACGCCGAAGCGGCCGCCCCACACGATGCCCTCGAACAGCGGATAGACCACCGCCACGATCACGGCAGTGGCCAGCAGTTGCGGGCCGAAGCGCGCGCGTTCGGCGATGCCACCCGAGACGATCGCCGGAATGGCTGCGGCAAAGGTCAGCAGGAAGAAGAACTTGACCAGTTCGTAGCCGTTTTTCTGCGCCAGCGTGTTGGCGCCGCTGAAGAAGTCGATGCCGTAGGCCACCGCATAGCCGACGAAGAAGTAGGCGATGGTGGACACGGAGAAGTCCACCATGATCTTCACCAGCGCATTCACCTGGTTCTTCCGTCGCACCGTGCCGAGCTCGAGAAACGCAAAGCCGGCGTGCATGGCCAGCACCATGATCGCGCCGAGCAGGATGAAGAGCGCGTCGGTGCCTTGTTTGATCGTGTCCATCGTGGTTTCCATGGCGGGTGTCCGTGGTGCAGACTTGCACCGAGGGGACTAGCAATCGCACCAGGCATGCAATCCGTGTGCCCGACTTGGTGCACGAGCATCCGCATTGCGCGCTCCATTTCAGGGCGTTAGTGCGCTTTATCGTGCATGCAACGCATCATGGTGGTGCGTCGTAATGGCAACCCGGGAGGAGACACCGCGGCATCGGGCGGGGCCGGGTGACAATGGCGGCATGCCCGCCCCACAAGCCAAGACGCTGGCGCCGTTCAAATCCGTGCGCTATGCCGGCTGCGGCGCGGGCGCCCGCCTGATCGTGCTGGGCGCGGTGCATGGAAACGAAAGCTGCGGCACGCGCGCGATCGAGCGCGTGATGGGCGAGTTGGACCGCGGCACGCTGAGGCTCGTCGCCGGCAGCGTCAGCTTCGTGCCGGTGACGAACGCGCTGGCCTACGCCCATGGCCGCCGCGCCGGCGATCGCAACCTGAACCGCGCGCTGCAGCCCACCGAATCCCCGCGCGAGTTCGAGGACCATGTGGCCAACTGGCTGTGTCCGCTGCTGGCCGAACACGAGGTACTGCTCGACCTGCATTCGTTCCAAGGCGGTGGCGAGCCCTTCGTCATGGTCGGCCCGCAGGACAACGACGGGCCGCTCGAAGCCTTTGCCCAGGCGACGCGCGAGGAAGCGCTGGTGCGCTGCCTGGGCGTGCGCCGCGCAGTCGATGGTTGGCTCGACACCTATGCCGCCGGCGTGGCCGCGCGTCGCCGCGCCGCGGCGGCCGAGGGCCGCGCCGACACGCTGCAGACGGATACGCGTTACGGCGTCGGCACCACCGAGTACATGCGCTCGGTCGGCGGCTGTGCGCTGACGCTTGAATGCGGCGCGCACGATGACCCACGGTCGGTCGAGGCGGCCTACCGCGCCATTCACAACGTGCTGGCGCAGCTGGGCCTGAGCGGCGAGGCGGCGCCGCGGCGGGAGCGGGGCATCGAGGCACTTTCGCTGTCGAGCGTGGTCGACAAGCTCGATGCCGCCGACGCCTTCGCACGCGAGTGGCGCAGCTTCGATGCGCTGCGCGAAGGCGATCTCATCGGCACGCGCGCCGGCGGCGAACGGCTGCACGCGCCGCACGACGGCTGGATCGTCTTTCCCTTCGCCGCCGCCCAGGCGCACCAGGAATGGTTCTACCTGGCGCGCGCCAGCCGGCGTTTCGACTGATGACGCTGCGCCACGGCCCGCACCCGATCGTGAGTCGATGACGGCACGCAAGCCGCCACCGTCGGCGATCCCGCAGTCGCGCCTCGGGCGCCTGGCACGCATCGGCATGGCCGCCGGCGGCATGGCCGCGGGTGCGGCAGCCGAGGGCCTAAAACGCTTGTCCCGCGGCGAGCCACCCGACTTCCGCGGCGCGCTGCTGTCCGCCCCCAATGCCAAGCGGCTGGCCGAGCGACTGGCGAGGTTGCGCGGCGCGGCGATGAAGGTCGGCCAGTTGGTGTCGCTGCAGGGCGAGGACATGCTGCCCAAGGAATTCGCGCAGGCACTGGCGGTGCTGCGCGCGCAAGCGACACCGATGCCGCTGCAGCAACTGCGCCGCGTGCTCGGGCGCGAATACGGCAGCGGCTGGGAACGCCGCTTTGTGCATTTCGACTACGAGCCGGTGGCCGCCGCCTCGATCGGTCAGGTGCACCGCGTCACGGCGGCCGACGGCCGCGACCTGGCGCTGAAGATCCAGTATCCGGGCGTGGCACGCTCGATCGCCAGCGATGTCGACAACGTCGCCGCATTGCTGCGCCTGTTGAACCTGCTGCCGGTCGATCTGGACGTCAGCGGCATCGTCGCCGAAGCCAAGCGCCAGCTCACCCAGGAGGCCGACTACCTGGCCGAGGCGCGATTCCTGGAGCTTTACGCGCAACTGGTCGCCGACGACCCGGCGTTGCTGGTGCCGCGCGTGCACCACGACCTGACGACGACGCGCGTGATGGCCATGGACTTCGTCGAGGCGTCGCCGCTGGAGGTGTTGCTCGACGCGCCGCAGGCGCGGCGCGATGCCGTCGGTGCGCAGCTCGAGCGGCTGCTGTTTCGCGAACTGTTCGAGTTCCGCGTCATGCAGACCGATCCGAACTTCGCCAACTATCTTTACCAGCCGCAGAGCGGCCGCTTGGTGCTGCTCGACTTCGGCGCGACACGGCACTTCGATGCCGAGTTCGTCGCCAACTACGCGCGCATCAGTAGCGCGGTGATCGACGGCGATCGTGCCGGCGTGGCGCGCGAGGCGCTGGGCATCGGCTACTCGGCCGCCGGCGACGCCGGCGCGCACATCGACGCGGTGGTGGACATGTGCCTGCTGGCCTGCGAGCCGCTGCGCCACATGGGCCGTTACGACTTCGGCGCGTCGGACCTGCCGTCGCGCCTGCGCGACCTGGGCATCGAGCTGGCCCTGCGCCAGCGGTTGCTGCGACCGCCACCGCCGTCCACGCTGTTCCTGCATCGAAAGCTGGTCGGCTCGTTCCTGCTGCTGGCGCGCCTGGGCGCGCAGGTCGACGCGCGCTCGTTGATCCTGCCTTATCTGCCAAAGACCCGAGCCGGTCTCCCGGCGTGACGCGTCACACCGCAGCCAGCGCCTGATCGATGTCCTCCAGCAGATCGTCGATGTGTTCGATGCCCACCGACAGCCGCACCATGTCGACGGCAACCCCTGCCTTCGCCAGTTCGTCGGGGCCGAGCTGGCGGTGCGTGGTGCTGGCCGGGTGGCAGGCCAGCGAGCGCGCATCGCCGATGTTGACCAGCCGCGTGAACAGCTTCAACGCGTCCTGGAAGCGCGCGCCGCCGTCGCGCCCGTCTTTCACGCCGAAGCTGACGATGCCGCTGGCGCGCCCGCCCATGCTCTTCTTCACCAGCGCGTGATCGGGGTGGTCCGGCAGCCCGGCGTAGTTGACCCAGCCGACCTTCGGGTGCTTCTTCAGATGCATCGCGATCTTCAGCGTGTTGTCGCAGATGCGGTCCATGCGCAGCGCCAGCGTCTCGATGCCCTGCAGGATCAGGAAGGCGTTCATCGGCGACAGCGCCGCGCCCATGTTGCGCAGCGGCACGACGCGCGCGCGGCCGATGTAGGCGGCCGGGCCCAGCGCCTCCGTATAGACCACGCCGTGGTAGCTGACGTCAGGCTCGTTCAGCCGCTTGAAGCGCGCCTTGTGCTGCGCCCAGGGGAACTTGCCCGAATCGACGATGGCTCCGCCGATGCTGTTGCCATGACCGCCGCAGTACTTGGTGAGCGAGTGCACGACGATGTCGGCACCCAGCTCGAAGGGCCGGCACAACGCCGGACTGGGCACGGTGTTATCGACGATCAGCGGGATGCCGTGGCGGTGCGCGACCTCGGCCAGCGCGGCGATGTCGGTGATGTTGCCCAGCGGGTTGCCTATCGATTCGCAGAAGATGGCTTTGGTGCGCGCATCGATCAGCGGCTCGAAGGCATTCGGCTGGCGGTAGTCGGCAAAGCGCGTCTCGATGCCGAGCTGTGGGAAGGTGTGCGCGAACAGGTTGTAGGTGCCGCCGTACAACGTGCTGGCGCTGACGATGTTGTCCCCGCTTTCGGTGATGGTCTGGATGGCATAGCTGATCGCCGCCATGCCCGAGGCCACGGCCAGCGCGCCGATGCCCCCTTCCAGCTCGGCCAGGCGCTGCTCCAGCACGGCATTCGTCGGGTTCATGATGCGCGTGTAGATGTTGCCCGCCACCTTCAGATCGAACAGGTCGGCGCCGTGCTGCGTGTCGTCGAAGGCGTAGGCCACCGTCTGGTAGATCGGCACCGCCACCGCCTTGGTGGTGGGGTCGGGCTTCTGGCCGCCGTGCACGGCGATGGTTTCGAGTCGCATGGTGTTCCTTCGGTGAGGGGGCGGGCGCGCGCCGCGCTCGCGGGCTGGGAAGTGTAGCGACCCGGTGCCGGCTGCGATCGTGGCCTGCGAAGTAGCATGCTGCGAACACATCGAAAGGTCGCACCATGCCCAGCGTCCGCGTCGACTTCCCCGGCAGCCTCGGCCACCCACTGGCCGGACGCCTCGACACGCCCGACAACACGCCCCGCGCCTGGGCCCTGTTCGCGCACTGCTTTACCTGCTCGAAGGACACCAAGGCGGCGGCCTACATCGCACGCGCATTGGCCGATGCCGGCTTCGGCGTACTGCGCTTCGACTTCACCGGGCTCGGCGACAGCGGCGGCGACTTCAGCAACACGCACTTCAGCTCGAATGTCGACGACCTCGTGGCCGCGGCCGACTGGCTGCGTGCCGAGCGTGGCGCGCCAGCCCTGCTGGTCGGGCACTCGCTCGGCGGCGCAGCGGTGCTGGCCGCGGCACATCGCATTGCCGATGCGCGCGCAGTGGCCACGATCGGCGCGCCCTGCGATCCAGCGCACGTGACACACCAGTTCGGGCCCGACCTGTCGCTGATCGAGGCCGACGGCCAGGCGCGGGTCAAGCTGGCCGGCCGCGAGTTCACGATCCGCCGGTCCTTCGTCGACGACATCAGCGGCCAGCCGCAGGTCGAACGCATCCGTGCGCTGCGCCGGCCGCTGCTGGTGCTGCACGCGCCGCTGGACAGGATCGTCAAGATCGACAACGCACGGCACCTGTTCGAGGCCGCGCTGCACCCGAAGTCCTTCGTCTCGCTCGACGGCGCCGACCACCTGCTCACGCGGGTGGCCGATTCACGCTACGCGGCGGGCGTGATCGCCGCCTGGGCCTCGCGCTACCTGCCCGAGGCGCCGGCCGCACCGAAGCCCGAGGCGCTGGAGCACGGCACGGTGTTCGTCAGCGAGCGCGGCACCGGCAACTTTGCGGTCAGCATTCAGGCCGGCCGTCACACGCTGGTCGGCGACGAACCCGCTTCGGTGGGCGGCGACGACGCCGGGCCCAGCCCCTACGAGCTCCTGCTCGCCGCGCTGGGGGA
Source organism: Rubrivivax sp. (assembly GCA_024641965.1). Classification (GTDB taxonomy): domain Bacteria; phylum Pseudomonadota; class Gammaproteobacteria; order Burkholderiales; family Burkholderiaceae_C; genus Rubrivivax. Next base: position 12,124 of record JAHECC010000035.1, on the reverse strand, counting down.
ATGCACGGTGATGACGCTGCGCATGTATGCGCGACAGAAACAATGGCCGCTGGAAGACACGCGGGTCACGCTGACACACAACAAGATCCACGCCGCCGATTGCGCCGACTGCGAAACGCGCGAGGGCAAGATCGACCGCATCGAGCGCGTGATCGAACTGATTGGCGCCCTCGACGACGCACAGCGCGCGCGGCTCATGGAAATCGCCGACCGCTGCCCGGTGCACCGCACGCTGCATGCTGAAGTCACGGTGGTGACGCGCGCAGCCTGAGCCTCGCCGACCGCCGATGCCGGCGCGCTCAGCGCCCCAGCATCGTGCCGGGCAGCCACAGCGCGATCTGCGGCCACACCATCACCGCCGCCAGCACGCCGACCATCAGCGCGACGTAGGGCGCGGCGCCGCGCACGATCGGCGCCAGCGGCGACTTGGTGATGGCCTTGATGGTGAACAGGTTCATGCCCACCGGCGGCGTGATCTGCGCCAGCTCGAGGTTGATGACCAGCAGGATGCCGTACCAGATCGGGTTGATCTGCAGGTGGATCATCGCCGGCAGGATCACCGGCGTGGTGATCAGGATGATGGCGATCGACTCCAGGAACATGCCGAGCACGAAGATCAGCGCCATCATCACGATCAGGAAGCCGGTGACACCGATGTCGGCGGCGATCACCGCCTCGACGATCTGCTGCGGGATGCGCAGCTTGGTCATGACGTGGCCGAAGACCGAGGCACCGGCGAGGATCATGAACAGCATGGCCGAGATGCGGCAGGCGTCCACCGCCGAGTTCCAGACCTCGCGCAGCCCGATCTGGCGGTAGATCACCGCGCCGACGAACAGCGCCAGCCAGGCGCCGGCGGCGGCCGCCTCGGTGGCGGTGAACACGCCGGCGTACATGCCGCCGAGCACGAACACCGGCAGCGACAGCGCCCACAGCGCCTTGCGGATTGCCGTCAGCGCCTCGCGCACGCTGGCACGCGGCTCGCGTGCGATATGGCGATGGGCGACCGCGTTGCCGACCATGCTCCAGGCGACGAACACGCCGGCCATCAGCAGGCCCGGCACGATGCCGGCCATGAACAGCCCGCCGATCGAGGTGTCGGTGGTCACGCCGTACAGCACCATCGGACCCGAAGGCGGGATCAGGATGCCGAGCGTGCCGCCGGCGGCCACCAGCCCATAGGCAGCCTTCGGCTCGTAGCCGAACTTGATCATCTGCGGGATGGCCACCGCGCCGATCGTCAGCGCGGTGGCCACGCTGGAGCCGGAGATGGCGGCGAAGATCGTGCACGCGGCGATGGTGGCGATGCCCAGCCCACCGGGCAGGTGGCGCGTCAGTGTGTAGGCGGTGTTGTACAGGTCGTCGACGATCTTGCCGCGGATCATCAGGTGCGCCATGAAGGCGAACAGCGGGATCGCCACCAGCAGGTAGCGGTTGATCTCGCCGAAGATGACCTCGGTGACCGAGCCGAGCTCGCCCTGGGTGACGAGTTGCAGCGCGCCGCCGAACAGCGCCAGCCCAGCGAAGATCGGCAGCCCGGTGAACAGCAGCAGCAACAGCGCGACGAAGAGCAGCGCGATGGTCATTCGTCGGGCGCCTTGGCCTGCACCGGCTCCAGGCCGGCAGCGGCGCGCCACAGCGCTTCGATCGCGGCCAGCAGCAGCAGCGCGCCGCCGATCGGCATCAGCAGCATCAGCCACCAGGTGGGCCATTCAAGCGAGCCTTCGGTGACCAGCCCGAGCATGCGTGCCAGCGACGCCGTGCCCCAGCCGTTGATGATCAGCACGCCGGCGATCACGCCCACCGCCAGCGCGGCCCAGATTCGGGCCCAGCGCCGGCCGGCAGTGGACAGCCTTGTCACCAGCAGATCGACGCCGATGTGCTCGTCGCGCCGCAAGGTCTGCGCCGCGCCGAGCAGGACGATGGCGACGAGCGCAAACCCAACGACCTCGTCGACCCAGACCGGCGCGGCGTTGAAGGCGTAGCGCATCAGCACCGCCCAGCCGATCAGTGCGAAGGAGAGCAGCAGGCAGGCCGCGGCGATGCCCATCGCCAGCGCACACAGCGCGGAGACGACGCGGCCCAGCGCCTGCAGCGCCGGGCTCTCGGCCGGCGGTCGCATCAGAGCTTGTCGAGCGCCTCGATCAGCTTCACGCCGTCCGGTGCGGTCTGGCGCAGGAACTCCTTCTTCACCGCCGGCTGCATCGCGTCGGCCATGACCTTCTCCTGCGCCTTGCTCAGCGCAACGGCCTTCATGCCTTTTTCGTTGAGCACCTTGATGTTCTCCGGCGGGATGCCGTCGCTCTTGCGGATCGAGCGCGCGACCGCCATGTCGGCGGCCTTCTGCACGGCGGCGCGCACATCGGCCGGCAGGCCGTTCCACCAGGCCGGATTCACCACCAGGTTGTCGAAGGCGAGGATGATGTTCGAGGCCACGCCGAACTTCTGCACTTCGTAGAACTTGCGGCTGTTGGCGGCCTCGACCCCCGTGAAGCCGGCATCGATGACGCCGGTCTGCAGCGCCTGGTAGACCTCCGAGCCGGGCATCGCCGACGGCGACGCGCCCATCGCCACCAGGCCTTCGTCGAAGAGCTTGTTCAGGCCGCGGATCTTCACGCCGGCAAAGTCGGCGGGGGTGACCAGCGGCTTGCCGTTGGAAGTGAAGATGCCGTCGTTGGTGTCGACGATCCAGGCGATGTTGGTCACGCCCTTTTCCGCCATCTTGGCGTCGAGCTGTTTCGCCGCGTCGCTCTTGATGAAGGCCTTCTGCTTGGCCACCGAGGTCATCAGGTAGGGGATGATGGTGACGCTCATCTCGGGGATCGTGCCGCCCCACTGGAAGCTCAGGATCGCCGCCGCCTCGATCTTGCCGCTGGCCACCGCCGGGTGGTTCTGATTCGGCTTGAACAGCTGCGCGGCACCGAAGGTCTGCACCTCGACGCGGCCCTTGGTCAGATCGGCCACCTCCTTCTTGAACTGCTCCAGGTTATGCGCCGTGTGGTGCGTCGGCGGGAACTGGTGGCTGATGCGCATCGTGAAGTCGGCGGCGCTGCTCGCGCCGGCCAGGCCGAGGGCCACCGCGCTGGCGGCAAGGCGAATACTGAACTGTCGGCGTGAGGACATCTGGGTCTCCTGTGTCGTGGTCATGGGGAATTCTGTCAGGCCACTGCGCGCTGGGCGCGCAGGCGGCTGATCTCGTCCGGTGTATAGCCCACCCCGCTCAGCAATGCATCGGTGTGCGCCCCGAAATGCGGTGGATCGAGGCGCACCCCGAGACGCTCGCCATCCATCGTGAAGGGCAGCAGCGTCGTCTTCACGGTCTGGCCGGCCTTGTCGCCGTCGGGCAGCACCACATCGGCAAGATTGCCGGTGGCCAGCAGGTGCGGATCGTCATAGAGGTCCTCGGGCCGGCGGATCGGTGCGAAAGGCAGGCCCGCGCGCTCGAAGTTCGCCGCCAGCTCGGCGGCGCTGCGCTCGGCCAGTCGCTGGCGCAGCAAAGGGATGAGCGTGGCGCGCGCACGCACGCGGTCATTGTTGGTTCTGTAGGCCGGGTCGGCGTGCAGGTCGGCCAGGCCCAGCACGTCGCAGAACACCGCCCATTGCGCGTCGCTGACCGCGGCCAGGAAGATCTGCTCGCCGTCGCGCACGCTGAACACGTCGTACACGCCCCAGGCGGAGATGCGATCGGGCATCGGCGCGGCGGCCTGCCCGGTGATCGCGTACTGCAGCATGTGCTGGCCGACCAGGAACACGTTGTTCTCGAACAGCGCGCTCTGCACCTGCATGCCCTTGCCGGTGATGCCGCGCTGGATCAGCGCGCCCATCGCGGCAATGGCGCCGAACATGCCGCCCATGATGTCGTTCACGCTCGTGCCGGCACGCAGCGGGTCGCCGGGGCGGCCGGTCATGTAGGCCAGCCCGCCCATCATCTGCACCACCTCGTCGAGTGCGGTGCGGTGCTCGTAGGGGCCGGGCAGGAAGCCCTTGAGGCTGACATAGATGAGCCGCTCATTGTCGCGCGACAGCGATGCGTGGTCGAGCCCATATTTCGCCAGCGCGCCGGGTTTGAAGTTCTCGGCCACGACATCGGCCGACAGCGCCAGGCGCCGCGCCACGGCGGCGCCGTCGGGCGATTTCAGGTCGATGCCGATGCTCAGTTTGTTGCGGTTGAACATCGGGAAGAAGCCGGCGCCGGCGCCGAGCAGCCGGCGCGTGTTGTCGCCGTCGAGCGGCTCGACCTTGATCACTTCCGCGCCCAGGTCGGCCAGCACCATGCCGCAGGTCGGGCCCATCACCATGTGGGTGAACTCGACCACCCGCAGCCCAGCCAGCGGCTGCGGCGCGCGTTTATCACTCATGCGGCGAGCATCGTCTTCGGCAGCCCGGCGCGGGCGATGGTGCCGTGCAGCGCTTCGCCGTCGAGCCATTGCGCGACGCGACCGCGCAGCGCGATCAGCGCGTCGAAGTCGATGCCGGTGGGCACGCCCATGCTGGCAAACAGGTAGGCCACGTCCTCGGTGGCGACGTTGCCGCTGGCCCCCGGCGCATGCGGGCAGCCGCCGATGCCGCCCAGGCAGGCGTCGAAACGGCGGACGCCGACCTGCCAGGCGGCGAACACATTGGCCAGTCCGAGGCCGCGCGTGTCGTGGAAATGGCCGCAGCTCAGTCTCTCGCCAGCGATGGCAAGGCCCTTCTCGAACAGCCGCGTGACCTGCAGCGGGTCGGCATAACCGACGGTGTCGGCCAGGCCCACCTCCTCGGCGCCGGCGTCGAGCACGGCGCGCAGCATGCGCAGCACTTCGTCCTCATCGACGCGGCCCTGGATCGTGCAGCCGAAAGCGGTCGACAGGCCGACCTCGATGCGGCAGCGCGAGCCGGCGGCATCGCGCGCTGCGCGCACCCGTGCAAGCTCGGCCACGGCCTCGTCAGGCGTACGCCGCAGGTTCGCCAGACTGTGCGCGTGGCTGACCGAGATCGGCAGCAGCATCAAGTCGGCGCCGCTGTCGATCGCCGCCAGCGCACCCTTGAGGTTGGGCACCAGCACGGAAGTGACGAGCCCGGGCAGGGCCTTGGCGGCATCGACGATCTGTGCGGTGTCGGCGAGCTGCGGCAACATTCGCGCCGGCACGAAGGAGCCGACTTCGATTTCACGCTGGCCGGCGGCGTGAGCGGCGCGCAGCCATTCGATCTTCTGGTCAGTGGGCAGCGTGCGCGAAAGGCTCTGCAGGCCGTCGCGCAGGCCCACTTCGCGCAGGGTCACGGGCAGGAGATCGATATTTGTCACTGGTCACCCTTCAGGCTGCGCCTTCCGGTATTCGCCCTTGGGGCGACCCGGCGGGCCAACTTGGCCACCCTCCGCGCTGCGCCCTCCGGGATGAGCCCTTCGGGCGGCCCAGCGGGCTCATGCAGCCGCACTCTATGCCTCCCCGGTGAATGCACGCATGGTCATTCTTCCAGCAAGAAGTTCCAATCCGGAACGTCACATGCACAAACTCCCCGACCCGGTCACGTTGCGCCTGTTCGTCGCGGTCTGCGAGGAAGGCAGCCTCGCGCGCGCCGCCGTGCGCGAGACCTTGGTCGCGTCCGCGCTGAGCAAGCGCATCGCGGCGCTCGAAGCCCAGGTCGGGCAGGACCTGCTGGTGCGGCGGCGCCGCGGCGTCGAGCCGACGCCGGCCGGTGAAGCCTTGCTGCGCCAGGCGCGCGAAGTCCTGAACGCGCTGGACCGCCTGCGCGCCGAGATGGGGCAGTTCGACGCCGGCATGCAGGGCAGCGTGCGCGTGCTGGCCAGCAGTTCGGTGCTCGCCGAACGGCTGCCCGACGACATCGCTGCGTTCCTGGCCAGCACGCCGGGCGTGCGCGTCGCGCTCGATGAGCGCGTCAGCCCGGACATCGTGCGCGCCGTGCGCGACGGTGCCGCCGACATCGGCGTGCTGTGGGACCGCGGCGACCTGAGCGGCCTGAACGCGGTGCCCTACCGCGTCGACCACCTTTGCGTGGCCATGGCGCCGTCTCACCGGCTGGCACGCCGACCGAGCCTGCGCTTCGAGGACACGCTGGGCGAGGTCTCGATCGGCGTCGTGCCCGGCGGCCTGATGGACGCGATGCTGCGGCGCCAGGCGGCCCTCGTCGGCCAGTCACCGGCCGACCGCATCCAGGTCTCGGGCATGGATGCGGCCTGCCGCTTGGTCGCCGCCGGCCTGGGCCTGGCGATCCTGCCGCGCGAGGCCGCCGCCCCGCATGCCGCGGCCGGGCGCCTCAGCCTGGTGCCGCTGGCCGAAGCCTGGGCGCTGCGCCAGTTCGTCATCGTCTCGCGGCCGCAGCCGCTGTTGTCGGCCAGCGCCGCGCTGCTCGCCGCTTTCCTGCGCGCGCAAGCGGCGCGCTAGCCTCGCCTCAGAGCCTGGCGTAGCAGCGGCAGGCGGTCGTTGCCGAAATACATGTCGTCGCCTAGGTACATCGTCGGCGAGCCGAATCCACCGCGTGCGATCAGCTCGTCGGTGTTGGCCTTGAGCTGCGCCTTCACTGCCGGCTCGGCGATGCCGACCATGAAGGCCGGCACGTCGATGTCGCAGCGCCGGCAGATGTCGGCCAGCACGGCGTCCTGCGAGATGTCCTGGTCGCCGCCCCAGTAGGCCTCGAACACCGCACTGGCGAAGGGCACCAGCTTGCCCTGCGCTTCGAGCCAGATGCAGCCGCGCATCGCCTTGACGCTGTTCACCGGGAACACGGTCGGCGGCATGACCATCTTCAGGCCGGCCAGTCGTGCCCAATCCTGCAGGTCCTTGAGCATGTAGTCGCGCTTGGCCGGCACCGGATGCTCGCGCGAGGCATAGACGCTCGGGTTGACACTGTTGAACACGCCGCCGACCAGGATCGGACGCCATTGCACCGGTGCCTTCAGCTCGGCGGCCAAAGGCTGGATGTTGTGGAAGGCCAGGTAGGTCCAGGGACTGGAGCAGTCGAAGAAGAACTCGATCATGGTGGGCCTTTCGTTCAGGGGATTCTGTGGACGGCGTCGCGCAGCGTCTGCGCGGTCTGGCCGAACAGGGCCCTGCGCGCCGTGTCGTCGAGCTTGCTGGCGCGCAGTTCCTTGCCCAGGTCAATGCCAAGGCGCACGGCCGGGCGCTGCATCAAGCGCTCGTACCAGGATTTGACATGAGCGAAGTCATCCAGCGGCACCTGCTGCGCCTTCCAGGTGCGCACCCAGGGGAAGATGGCCATGTCGGCGATCGAATAGTCGGCACCGGCGACGAAGGCGCCGGTGCGCGCGAGCTGGCCGTCGAGTACGCCGTACAGGCGGTTCACCTCCTTGGCATAACGCTCCAGAGCGTAGGGGATCTTCTGCGGCGCATAGAGCAGGAAATGCCCGTTCTGCCCGGCCATCGGCCCCAGGCCGCCCACTTGCCACATCAGCCATTGCAGCGTGGCGTGGCGCTCTCGCAGCTCGGTGCCCAGAAAGCGGCCGGTCTTCTCGGCCAGGTAGATCAGACAAGCGCCGCTTTCGAACACCGACAGCGGCGCGCCACCACCGGGCGGATCGTGGTCGACGATGGCCGGCATGCGGTTGTTCGGGCTGATGGCCAGGAACTCGGGGGTGAATTGCTCACCGCGACCGATGTTCACCGGCTTCAGCGTGTAGGGCAGGCCGCATTCCTCCAGCATGATGGAGATCTTCCAGCCGTTCGGCGTGGGCCAGTAGTGCAGATCGATCATCGGCTGTCTTTCATCAAACGCGGCGCCACCGCGTGGCGCTGCAATGGCGTCGAAATGAGGGAGTGTCCATGAAAGCGCCGAGGCTGGCTCTGGGGGCGCGCGCGGTGGCCGTGTGGCTGTTGATCGCCGTGGTCGAATCGGTCCATGGCACGCTGCGCGAGTTCTTCCTCGTGCCAGTGGTGGGTGCGGTGACGGCGAACCGCATCGGCTTCTTCGTCGGCTGCTTTCTGGTGATCGGCGTGGCCTGGCTGACGAGCCGCTGGCTGAGCGCGGCGACACGTGCCGCGCAGTTCGGCGTCGGCACACTGTGGCTGCTGCTGATGCTCGGCTTCGAGATCGCGCTCGGCCGTGCGCGAGGCTTCGGCTGGCAGCGCATCGGCGCCGAATTCGACCCATCGCAAGGCGGCCTGATGATATTCGCGATGGGCTTGATGCTGGTCGCGCCGCTGCTCGGGGCATGGCTGCGCGGCTTGCGGCAGCGCTGACGCCAGGCGCCGCGACACCCGGGCTCGCCCCTGCAAACGGGTGGCTCCCACGGCGGCACGAGGTTCTATAGTCTGTGCGCGTGTGTCCCATTCACCACGTGACAGGCGTCTACCTGTTTCCAGAATTGCCTGACCTTCGCCATGCAAGACCTTCATGACCTGCCGGGCGCAATGCCACGTGCGCAGTTCGGCAACTGGCCGTCCATGCAAGCCGACGCGGACATCGCTGCGGCCCGCCAGCGACGGATCATGCGGCGCCGGCTGATCGTGTTCTTCAGCGTGTTCGTGTTGAGCGCCGCCGTCGGTCTGGCCTACACCTTCATGCGACCGGCGATCTATGTGGCCGGCGCCAGGCTACTGGTCACGCCGGCGCCAAAGTTGCCGCACGGCGATGCAGCGGCAGCGCCTGCGGCGAACGAGGCCGCAGCCGTGCTGGTCGAGATGCAGTTGCTCAACAGTCGGCCGCTGTTGGAAAAGGCCGTCGCCCGCCTGCAGCAGCAGGGCTTGTTCGATGGCGTGGACAACGACCCGGTGCTGGCGGCACAAGCGATGCTTGAGGTGACACGCGTCGAAGGCACCGGCGTGATTCAGATCGAAGCCAAGGGCGCCCACCGAGCGCTATTGCCGCGCCTGATCAACGAGCTGATCGACGTCTACCGTGAACAGCAAGCGGTATCGGGCGAGTCGTCGAATGCGACCGGGCTGCGAGCCGCCAGTGAAGAGGCCGACGTGATCGATGCTCGCTTCGCCGAGAAGAAGCAGGCACTCGACGCGTTTCGCATGCGCGCGGACATCGTCTCCGCCGAGCGCGACGAGAACCAAACGCTGGCACGCCTGAAGGGACTGGGCACCTCGCTGAGCGAGGCCACCGACCGCGAGGCCGTTGCCGAGGGCAAGTTGCTGGCTTTGGAGCAGGCGAATCGCGAAGGCAAGCGTGCGGCATTGGCGAAGGACAACCCGACGGTGGCCGTGGTGGAGCAGCGGCTGTCGCAAAGCCGCGAAGACTGGCGCGCGCTGGAACGTCAGTTCACGCCGCAGTATCTGGAGCTGGACCCCAACGCGCGCGCGCTGAAGTCGCGCATCGCCAACCTCGAGCAGCAGCTCGAGAACGAGCGCCAGAAGAGCCAGCAGGTCTCGCTGGCGTCGGCCAAGGAGGAACTGGCCAGTGCTCAGGGCGCGACGCGGCGCTTGCGCCAGCAACTGGCCGAGGACAAGGCCTCGGTACAGAGCTTTAGCCGTCGCTTTGCGGAATTCCAGGCTATGCAGGCGGAACTGCAGGGTCTGGAGAAGATGCGACTCGAGGCCCGCCAGCGCCTGCTGGCGCTGCAGGCCAGCACGCCGGCGCGCAAACCCAGCACCGATTTGGTCGAAGCCGCCGTGTTGCCCGAATCGCCTTGGCGGCCCTTGTATTGGCGCGACGCGGGGATCAGCATGGCGGCCGCGCTGACACTCGGTTTTCTGGCGGTGTGGTTCGTCGAGTTCTTCAACCGCGAAGCGCCTGCAACTGCCGGGCATGCGACGCTGGTCGTGGCCCAGCCCTGGCCTGCGATGGCGGGTGGAAATCCGACGGCGATCGCTGCGGGGGCGGCGCCGATGCCCTTGCCAGGTGCTGCGACGTTCTCGATGCTGGCCGCACCGCCGCTGCGGGAACTGGATGCTGACGAGACGCGCCAACTGTTGGCCCATGCGGCGCCGGAGAATCTTGCGATCCTGGTGTGCCTGCTCAGTGGCGTGACCACTGACGAGTTGCCGGCGCTGCGCGTAGCGCACCTGAACATGCAGGGCGCTTCGTTGACGATTCCCGGCGAAGACGGGCGGCAGCTTGCGCTGGAAGGGCCACTGCGTGAACTGACTGCGCGGTGTGCAGGCTTGCCGCCGGAGACCGCGCTTTTTCCCGGGCCGACGGGTCGGCCGCTGACGGACGAGGCGGTGCATGCGATCGTGACCTTCAGTGCCCACGACGCCGCCTTGCCCGACGCCGAAGACATTTCGCCGCAGACGCTGCGCCACACCTACATCGCCTATTTGGTGCGCCAGGGTCTGCGCTTCAGCGAGCTGGGCAAGGTCGTGGGGCGGGTGACGCCGGATCATCTGAAGGCGTTGTCGCCGCTGGCACCGCAAGCCAGTCGCGTGGGGCTGGACCGCGTCGACCGGGTACTCCCTGCTGTGCGTGCTTTGGTCTGAGGCGAGGCACAGCGTCGCAGTGGCGACGTGCGGCGCGACTGCGGTTGACCTGTAGCACGCACAGCACCGCGCCTGGGCGGCCAGCGGATCATGCAAAGCGCCCCTGCAGAAACCAGCCCTCGCCCGCCGACTGCGCCAGCGGCAGCCGCGCACGGTAGATCCACACCAGCGCGCCGTCGTGCGCCTGGGCGATGAAGTAGTCGCGCGCCGCGGGCTCGCCATCCCACCAGCCGCTTTCGATGCGCTCGGGGCCGGCCAGCAGTTGCAGCGGCCGGCCCTCGAGCAGCGGGTGCGAGGCGCGCTCGGGCAGCGCCTGCGCCTGCGGCAGCAGCCACACCGGACGTGTCAGCGTCGGCCCGTTGGACACCGCGGTGGGTTGCGCTGCAACCCTGAACGCCGGCTGCCAGGCGGTGGCACGCTCGGGGCGGTGGTCTTCGACGCGCAGCGGGCGGCACACCCGCTCGGGCCCCAGCCGCGCCTGCAGGCGCTCGATCAGGCGCAGCAGCCCTTCCTGCGCGCTCGCCGTCGTGGGGAACAGCTCGCCATTGGGTGCGGCACGGCGCACGAGTTGATGGCAGCGCAGACGCAGCTCCAGCGTCGGCGCGCTCAGCGTCAGACGCGCCAGGCGTTCGTGCAGCAGGCTTTGCAGGTGCTTCGGGTCGCTGGAGGCTTCGGCCAGCGCGATCGGCAGTTCGGTGTGTTCCGGCACCTGGATCTCGGTGCGGTGTCGCCGCTCATGGCGCAATGCCAGCACGAAGCCGCCGATGCGCGCATGCTGCGCGCCGGCCCAGGCCACCAGGCGCGCCAGCAGCACGGCGGCAGCCTGCAGCAGCGGCGCGCTGCTGTCGGCGCGCTCGAACAGTTCGAGCCGGGCCTCGAAGCTGGACGCGAGCGTGAGCCACTCGCGCGGGTCAGCGCGCTCGCCGCGCGCGCGGTCGAGTTCATCGAGCAAGGCTTCGCCGCAGCGCCGCGCCAGGCCGTCGCGCGGCAGGCGACGAAGATCGCCCAGCGTGTGCAGGCCCATGCCCGTCAACACATCGGCCTGCACGCGCGCGGCGCCGAGCAGCGCCAGTGGCGCGGCATCGAGATGTGCGTGCAATGCACGCAGGTCAAGGCTGTGCGCACCCTGCTCGAAGCCCGTGCGCCAGCGCGCCAGCAGCGCCGCGCCCAGCGCGGTCGGCGCGCTGGCGATGCGCACACGCAGACCCAGCGGTGCCAGCGCGGCTTGCAGACGCTGCAGCAGCGACGCCAGCCCGCCGAAGTAGCGCAGGCTGGGGCGCACCTCGAGCAGCACGCAGGGCGGCGCGGCGTCCTTGTCACTGCCGCCGTCGAGCGTGACCGACGGCGTGAAGGCCAGCGCCGCATGCGCCAGCGCGCGCAGCGCCTGCGCGTCGCGCGCCGCGTCGGCCTGGCCGAACAGCAGTTGCGGCACCAGCGCCAATGCGGTGGCGCGCTTCAGGCCCGGCTTGACACCGAGCTGCCACGCGACGCGGTTGACGCAGCGGATGCGCTGCGCATCGAGCAGCGCCAGCGGCAACGCGTGCTGCGCCATGCCCAACGTGGCGGCGAAGGCTTCCAGCGACAACGCCGGCGGGTACAGGGCGATCCATAGCATGCGCTGCAAGCATCCGATGACCGCGCCGTCACAACGACGCCGGCGCGGGATGGCGCCCGGCCACCGAGCTCGTGCCTTGCTTGGCCTGCGCCAGCGCACGCGCCGCCTCGGCGCGGGCGCGCAGCGTGGG
>JAHECC010000185.1 GCA_024641965.1 Rubrivivax sp. | reverse complement strand
GACTCGATGCGCCTGGGCAAGACGTCGCTCGAACTCGGCCGCGTGCAGCTGAGCCACGACGGAGCGAACGGCCAAGGCATGATCGCCAGCCCGCGCCTGGCGTTGACGGCGGGTGCCCTCGAGCGGGCCGGCCAGGCCAGTGCGGCGCTGCCCACGCTGTCGGCCGAAGGTGAACAGCTGACGTGGCAGGTGGCGGCCGAGCGCTTCGAGGCCGGCCTGGCGCAACCGCGTATCAAGCTGTCCGGCGTCCGCGCCAAGCAGGCCAGCCAGCAGTTGGCGCTGGACACGGCGTCGATCACGGCGGCCGCGCTGTCGCTGGCCCGCGCCGCATCGGGGCCGCTCGACGTGGTCCTGCAAAAGCCGGCGCTGTCGCTCGCCGGGGTGAGTGCGCTGCGCGATGCCGAGCGCGCCGCGCTGACCGGACTTTCGGTCGATGCCGCGTCGCTGGCGCTGCAATCCCGGCCGGCCGGGCTCGAGCTCGGCTTGACCGATGCTCAGGTGAAAGCCGATGGATTGCAGGCCACCGGCGCCGCGCTGGAACTGGCGATGCGCAGCGCGTCGATGGCATCCGGCAAATTCTCGATGGTCCAGGAAGACACCGGCTTGCGCCTTGGGCTGGAGGCTCCCAGACTGGCGGCCGAGGAGGCCATGCTCGTGCGCAATGGCGAGAGCGGTGCGCTGCAGGGCCTGGCGATCGACGCGGCGTCGGCCTCGTTGGCGCTGACCGCCGACGGCCAGCTGGCCCTTGACGTGACGACCGTCGCTGTTGACGCCACCGGCGCGGCGCTGGCCCGCGGCGACGACGGCATTGATCTGGGCCAGGCCGATCTGCGGTTGCAGGCCCTGTCGCTGACACAGCCCGATGCGCGCTGGCGGCTCGACGGCCGTGCCGCTGCGGCCGCGCTGTCGGGGCTGGCCATTCGCCGGGGTGCCGACCGGCTTTCGTTGAGCACGGCCGAACTCGAAACCGCGAGCGCCACCGTCGACACCGGCGCATCGGCACTCGACGCGGCCATAGGCGACGCCGCGCTGCGCCTGGCGGACCTGAAGATCACCTTGCTGTCCTCGACCGACGAGTTGCTTCAACTGGACAAGTTGAATCTGGCCGCCAGTGAGCTGCGCATCGCAGGGCCCGAGGGCGCGGTGGATGTCGCCGGCGACGGCTTGCGCGCCACCGCATTGAACGCCGTGCTGCGCGACCCCAACGAAGGGCAAGAACTTGTTCGCCTGGGTGACGCGTCGCTGGAAGGGGGCGTGCTGCGCCTGACACAGCAAAGCTTCAGCGCCGACGCGCTGACGCTTGCCCGCTCCGACGCCCGGCTCTGGCTCGATGAGCAGGGGCAACTGAACCTGGCGACCCTGTTCGCCGCGGTCCCGATGCCCGCGACCGAGGCCGTGGCCGCGCGTCTGGCGCCGACCACCAAAGCGTCGTGGCGAATCGCGGTGAAGGAAGCGCAGATCGACGACGTCGCGCTCGGCTTCGAAGACCGGCGCGAAACACCGCCGCTGGCGCTGCGCCTGCAAGCCATGCGCTCGCGCATCGCTGGGCTCGACACCGCGTCGGACGCGCCGATGCAACTCGAATTCCAGGCGTCGCTGGCCAGTGGCGGAGACATCCGTGTCGAAGGCAGCGTCAACGCACAAAGCGGGGCTTCCGACCTGAAGCTCGACCTGGCCGGCATCGCGCTGGCGCCACTGCAGGGCATGCTGTCGAAGGTCGCGGACCTGAAGCTCGCCTCGGGTAGCGTGTCCAGCGCGGGTCGGCTGCGTTACGGTGACCGCGCAGACGACGCGCGCGTTCGCTACGAAGGCCGCTTGGCCGTCGACAAGGTGTCGCTCGACGAGGCGGCATCGGGCCAGCCCTTCCTGTCGTGGGATTCGGTGGTGTCGGAGGACGTGTCGCTGAGCGTGCAGCCGAACCGCGTGGACATCGGCGACATTCGCGTCGACCAGCCAGCCGGCCGCCTGATCATTGCCGCGGACCAGAGCGTGAACCTGTCCGACGTGCTGAAGAAGACCGAGGGCGGCCAGGCCGATGCAGCCGCCAAGGCCAGCGCCGACCCGACGGCTGAAGCGGCGGCTCCGGCGTGGCCGGTGCACATCGAGCGGCTGCGTGTGGCCAACGGCACGCTCGAGTTTGCCGACCTGAGCCTGCGCCCGCAGTTCGGCGCGCGCATGCACGAGCTCGAGGGCGTGATCAGCGGGCTGGGCACCGATGCGCAGCGCAGCGCCAAACTGCAGCTGGACGCGCGCGTCGACCGTTTCGGCTCGGCCAGGATCCGCGGCCAGATCAGCGTGCTCGCCCCCGAGCAGCTGACCGACATCGACATGCGCTTCCGCAATCTGGAGCTGAACTCCCTGTCGCCCTATGTGGCCAAGTTCGCCGGCTATCGCATCGAATCCGGGCGGCTGGCGCTGGACCTGCAATACAAGGTCAAGGCCAGCAAGCTGCTCGGCCAAAACAAGATCGTGCTCGAGAAACTGGTGCTGGGCGAAAAGGTCGAGAGCCCCGATGCTTTGGACCTGCCGCTGGAACTTGCGGTGGCGGTGATGAAGGACTCGAAAGGCGTGATCGACATCGGCCTGCCGGTGAGCGGCGACCTGGACGATCCACAGTTCAACTACGGCGAGGTCATCGGCAAGGCCATCGGCAACCTGCTGGGCGGCATCGTCACCGCGCCATTCAAAGCGCTGGGGTCGATGCTCGGCACCGGCGACGAGCCGCTGGACCAGATCGCCTTCGAGCCGGGCAGCGACAACCTGGCGCCGCCCGAACGGCAAAAGCTCGATGCGGTGGCGCGCGGATTGAACGAGCGCAGCGCATTGGTTCTGGTGGTGCCGCCGACCTTCTCGGCCGCGCAGGACACGCCAGTGCTGAAGTTGCGTGCCGTGCGCGACGACATCGTGCAACGCATGGGCATCACGCTGGCTGCCGGCGAGCAACCCGGCCCGATCGACACCAGCGACGCGCGCACCCAGCGGGCGATCGAAGAGGCATTCAGCGCGCGCTACGCACCCGAGGTGCTGGCCGCGCTGAAACGTCGCGCGGTCGATGCCAGCGTGGCCCCGGGTGCGCCCGGCGCGTCGGCATCGGCCCCGGCGGCAGGCGCATCAGCGGCGGAACCGGTAGTCGCCACCGCAGCACCGCCCCCGGCGCCGGCAGCTCCGGCGCAGCCGCCGCCCGATTTCTACCAGGGCCTGGTCGACCGCGTCGACCGCATGGTCAACGAGCAGCCGGTGAGCGACGCCTTGCTCGTGCAACTGGCCAACCGGCGAGGCGAAGCCGTGCAACGCGAACTCAGCGATGTCGGCGGCGTGGCCGCGTCACGCATCACGCTCGCCAAGGCGCTGCCGGCCACAGAGGCGACGGACCAGGCCGTCACGCTGCGGCTCGAACTGAAGGCCAAGCCGTAGTACCTGCCCTGTCCCGTCGCGGGCCGACGCTTCAAGCGCCGGCGCCACGGCGCGACACGCCAGGCAATGCGAGTACGTTCAGCATGCTGTGGATGATGCCGTGGGGCTGAGCCGCTTCAATGATCGACATGGGCGTCAGGCCCGCATAGGCATAGACGGACATGCCCGCGGCCTTTGCCTGCGCGAAGCAGCCGACGCGAAGGGCAGGCCTACATCGACGACAAGCGTCGCGCGAAATCGTCGACGGCCGCCCAGTCGGTGAACTCGACATTGGCCTTGGCATCGGTCGGCCCGCCGGTGAGCCACATGATCGCCCGGATCATCAGGCGATCGGCCGGTCGGTACTTCGCGTACTCGAGCTTGCCGGCAAAGACGGCCATCACGGTGGGCTCCCATGGCGTCTTGCGACGGAAGCCTCGCAGGTACGGATTGCGATCGGGATCGTCCCGCCCTGGCTTCCTGGCCACGAGGTTGACCGAGAAGAAGGCCGCGGGCCCGCGCTGGAGCAGCGGCAACCGGGTCTCGATGAACTCGTAGACCTCGTCGCGATGCCGCCCATAGCGGATGCTGGCACCGACCACAAGTTTGTCGAAGTGAGACGCGTCGGGCATCGCGCCCGTTCCGATCTCGGCGAGCGTGACCGAATGGCCTTCGCTTTGCAGCACATGCTGAATCCGCGCACAGATCTTCAGCGTGTGCCCATCGACCGTCGAGTAGGCGATCAGCAGCCGTGCCATGGCACCCGAGACCGGTGGAGGCGTTTGTTGCCTATGCTGCGATACCCATGTTTGGACCCTGCCAGCGCGCAGTGCTTTGCGATGAAGCCGCAGATGCGCGTACCCAGAACCGCCTCTCTATTCATGCCACGCAGCCCCGGAGCCGGTTGTTCGCACCGTGCCACCGACAACGACCCGGTCAAGAATAAGCGAAGGCTCCGTCGTCCAGATCCGCCTTCGGCAACTCGTCCTTCTCCGCCCAGTAGTCCTGCCCATGCAACCAGGGCATGCGGTCGCCCTGCTTCGGCAACAGGTGCAAACCACGCGCGAGGTATCCGGGGTTGAAGTTCTGCGGGTCCACCCAGGGCATCAGCGCCATGGCCTGGTCCTGGGGCCGCAACGTCGGCGTGACTACCGCTGCGCCCAGCGCGTCGCGGTGCTGCAGCAGCCGACAGACGAAGTCGCCGATCAGATCGGCGCGCAACGTCCAGCTGGCGCGGAAATAGCCGAACACCCAGGCCAGGTTCGGCACGCCGCTGAACATCGTGCCGCGCCAGGTGACGGTGTCGCTCCAGTCCAGCGGCCGGCCGTCGATGTGAAAGTTGATGTCGCCCATCACGTTCAGATTGAAGCCGGTGGCGGTGACGATGAGGTCGGCCGGCAGCACCTGCCCCGACTTCAGGCGGATGCCGTCTTCGACGAAGGCCTCGATTTCATCGGTGACGATCGACGCCTGGCCCTCGCGGATGCTCTTGAACAGATCGGCATCGGGCACGAAGGCGATGCGCTGCTGCCACGGGCGGTAGCGCGGTGTCAGATGCTCTTGCACCACCTTCGCGTGGCCGGGGCCGAGCGCGGCGCCGACGCCGGCCAGCAGTTCCTTCTTCACCACCTCGGGTTCGGCGACGCAGCGCCGTGTGAAGTTCGCCTGGTCGAACAGCACCTTGCGGCGCACGATCTCGTGCGTCCACTCGGGCGGAATGTCCAGCTGGCGCAGCATGTCGGCCAGTTCGTTGGCGTTGCGCCCGGTAATGAAGTAGGTGGGCGAGCGCTGCAACATCGTCACGCTCTTGCATTCGCTGGCGATGGCTGGGATCAACGTCGCCGCCGTGGCGCCGGAACCGATCACCACCACCTGCTTGCCCGACAAGTCAAGGTCATCGGGCCAAGTCTGCGGATGCACGATGCGGCCCTTGAACTGCTCCATGCCCGGCCAATGCGGCGTGTAACCCTGGCCGTGCCGATAGTAGCCCTGGCACATCCACAGGAAGTTGGCCGTGAAGCGCCGCGTTTGAGCTTCGACATCGCCCTCGCCTTCGATCCGCACCTGAAGCTGCCAGCACTTCTCCTCGCTCGACCAGTCGGCGCTGGTGATGGTGTGCCGGTACCGGATCAACGGCGCAAGCCGGTTCTCGTCGATCACCTCGGCCAGGTAGCTCTGGATCTCCGCTGCGGTAGCGATCGGTTTGCCCATCCACGGCTTGAAGCGGTAGCCGAAGGTGAACAGGTCGCTGTCCGAGCGGATGCCCGGGTAGCGGTGCGTGCGCCAGGTGCCGCCATGGCCAGCCTGCGCTTCGAGGATCACGAAGCGTTTGCCGGGACACTGCTGCTGCAAATGGTGGGCCGCGCCGATGCCGGAAATGCCGGCGCCGACGATCAGCACGTCGAAGTGTTCGTTGCTCGGCACGGCGGCGCTCACTTGAACTCGGGCTCGTCCCACCAGGGAAAGAAATCCGGCATGTCGCTGGACACCTTGTTCGGATAAACCGGCGAGCGCTTTTCAAGAAATGAGCTGACGCCTTCACGCGCATCGGCCGACTGCCCGCGGGCCTGGATCGCCCGGCTGTCCACCCGGTGCGCCTCCATCGGGTGCGCGGCGCCGGCCATGCGCCACAGCATCTGCCGCGTCAGCGCCACCGACACGGGCGCGGTGTGGTCTGCGATCTCGCGCGCCAGCGCGCGCGCTGCCGGCAGCAGTTCGTCGGGCGCGTGCAGCGAGCGCACCAGGCCGCGCTCCAGCGCCTCCTGCGCAGAAAACACGCGGCCGGTGAAGCACCACTCCAGCGCGGTCTGCATGCCCACCAGTCGCGACAGGAACCAGCTCGACGCCGCCTCGGGCGTGATGCCGCGCCGCGCGAAGACGAAGCCGAAGCGTGCATGGGTGCTGGCCAGCCGAATGTCCATCGGCAGCTGCATCGTCATGCCGATGCCCACCGCCGCGCCGTTGATCGCGCCGATCACCGGCTTGAGGCTGTTGAAGATGCGCAGCGTGGCAATGCCGCCGCCGTCGCGGTAGGTGTCGCCGACCTTGTAGCGCTCTCGCGCCTCGTCGCCACGCGCCTTGTAGTCGAAGGTCTTGCCGCCGCTGGACAGGTCGGCGCCGGCGCAGAAGGCCTTGCCCGAGCCGGTGACGATGACCGCACGCACTGCGTCGTCGGCATCGGTGGCGTCGAATGCGGCCACCAGGTCGTCGCGCATCTGCGCGGTGAAGGCGTTCATCTTCTCCGGCCGGTGCAGCGTGATCGTGGCGATGCCGTCCTCCACGCCATAGAGCAGGGTCTCGAAGGTGGGCAGTGCCATGGCGGTCGTCTCCTTGAGTTCGGCCGGGCAGCATAGCGCGCACAGCCCCCGCAGCACTGTCACCCGGGCAGCAGCCGGGAATCGGCCCTGCCGTCACAATTGAAAGCTCGCATGAGGAGACCCGAGCATGGACCTGAGCTATTCCCCCGAAGAACTGGCCTTTCGCAACGAAGTGCGCGACTGGCTGGCCGGCAACCTGCCCGCCGAGATCCGCGCCAAGGTCACCGGCTACCAGCACCTGGCCAAGGAGGACCATCTTCGCTGGCACAAGATCCTGGCCGCCAAGGGATGGTCGGTGCCGCACTGGCCCACCGAGTGGGGCGGCACCGGCTGGAACATCACCCAGCGCTACATCTACGACGAGGAATTCGGCCTGGCCGGCGCGCCGATGCTGGCGCCCTTCGGCCCGGCGATGGTGGCCTCGGTGCTGCATCGC
>JAHECC010000034.1 GCA_024641965.1 Rubrivivax sp. | reverse complement strand
TGCTTCGTCAAGCAGCCAGTCGGCCAGCGCCGCGCGCTGCAGCAGCGCACGCTGCGGTGGCACCAGGTCGATGACATCGTTGACGCCGGTCACGACCACGGCCACGTCGCTGCGCAGCAGCGGCTGGCCGCGCAGCAGTTCGTGCACCTGGCGCGTGGTCAAGCCCGACTGGGCATGCAGCCGCCAGCGCACCGGACGTTGCGCTTGGCGGTGCAGTTCGCGCACCAGGTAACCGGACAGGGCCTGGCCCTGATGGGCGACGCCGACGCCGGCCGCCGACGAGTCGCCGGCGATCAGCAGGCGCAATGCGCCGCGCCCGGCGCCGAGCCGGCCTTCGCGCGGACCATCGGCTTCAGGCAGCACGGGCGCGCGCCGCCGCGTCGCCACCGCCTGCGCCACCAGCACCGGTGCGAGCGCGAGCTTCAAGGCCAGCGACATTGCACCCGCCGCGGCGTCAGAACTTCGAGAAGTCCGGCTTGCGCTTCTGGAAGAAGGCCTGGAAGGCCTCCATCGCCTCGGGGCTGCGCAAGCGCTTGGCGAACAGCTCGTTCTCGGTGTGGATGGTCTTCAGCACCGCGTCGGTCTGCGGGGCGCGCAGCAGGCGCTTGGCTTCGCGCACGGCGCCCGGCGGCAGCGC
This sequence comes from Rubrivivax sp., assembly GCA_024641965.1. Classification (GTDB taxonomy): domain Bacteria; phylum Pseudomonadota; class Gammaproteobacteria; order Burkholderiales; family Burkholderiaceae_C; genus Rubrivivax. The sequence goes on along the minus strand of JAHECC010000034.1, from coordinate 27,725 downwards.
GTTGAAACGCTCGGCGATGCGGCGCGCGTGGTTCACCACCTCGCCGGCCGGCAGCACCGCCGTCGCCAGGCCGCACTCGACCGCGTCGGCGCCGGTGAAGGGGTCGCCGAGCAGCAGCTTCTCAGCTGCGCGCGTGTGGCCCATCAGTTGCGGCAGCAGCAGGCTGGACGCGAACTCGGGCAACAACCCGAGACCGACAAAAGGCATTGCCAGCCGCGCCTCGTCGGAGACGAAGGCGAAGTCGCAGTGCAGCAGCATCGTCGTACCGATGCCGATCGCCGCGCCGGTGACGGCGGCGACCACCGGCTTGTCGCAATCCACCAGTGCGTGCATGAACTGCAGCACCGACGGCACCCCACCGTTGCCGCCGGAGTCACCCGGGCGCTGCATGAAATCCTCGATGTCGTTGCCCGAGGTGAAGATGCCCGGCTGGCCGGTGATCAGCACCGCGCGCACGGCCGTGTCCGCCTTGGCGGCGACCAGCGCGTCGGCCATGGCCTGGTACATCGCCGCCGTCAGCGCGTTCTTCTTCTCCGGGCGGGCGATTTCGATGGTGGCGACACCGCTAAGCGTTGCGGTCTTGATGCTCATGGTGTCTCCTTCAGACGCGTTCCAGGATACCGGCGGCGCCCTGCCCCATGCCTACGCACATCGTGACCATGCCGTACTTCAGCTTGTGTCGGCGCAGCGCGTGCACCGTCGTCGCGGCGCGGATCGCGCCGGTGGCACCCAGCGGGTGACCCAGCGCAATCGCGCCGCCCATCGGGTTGACCTTGGTGCGGTCGAGCTTGAGCGTGTCGATCACCGCCAGCGACTGCGCGGCGAAGGCTTCGTTCAGCTCGATCCAGTCCAGCGCCTCCTGCTTCAGCCCGGCCAGCGCCAGTGCCGCGGGGATGGCCTCGATCGGGCCGATGCCCATGATCTTCGGGTCGACGCCGCGCACCGCAAAACTGACGAAGCGCGCCAGCGGCTTCAGGTCGAACTGCTTGACCGCCTTCTCGCTGGCCAGGATCAGGCAGCCGGCGCCGTCGCTGGTCTGCGAGCTGTTGCCGGCCGTGACCGAACCCTTCGCGGCGAACACCGGACGGAGCCGGGCCAGGCCTTCGGCCGAGGTGTCGGCGCGCGGGCCTTCGTCGATGTTCACCGTGCGTGTCTTCAGCGTGGTCTCGCCTGTACTCAGGTTCGGCAGTCGGTCGATGACTTCCACGGGCGTCATCTCGTCGGCGAACTCCCCTGCCTTGATGGCCTTCAGTGCGCGCTGGTGCGAGTGCAACGCGAATTCATCCTGCGCCTCGCGGCCGACCTTCCACTGCGCCGCCACCTTCTCTGCGGTCAGGCCCATGCCGTAGGCGATGCCGAGGTTCTCGTCGCGCGCGAACACTTCGGGGTTGAAGGACGGCTTGTTGCCGCCCATCGGCACCATGCTCATGCTCTCGGCGCCGCCGGCGATCATCACCTCGGCCTCGCCGACGCGGATGCGGTCGGCCGCCATCTGCAGCGCGGTCAGGCCCGAGGCGCAGAAGCGGTTCACCGTCACGCCGCCTACCGAGTGGGGCAGCCCGGCCATCACCGCGGCGGCGCGCGCCATGTTGATGCCCTGCTCGGCTTCGGGGAAGGAGCAGCCGATGATCGCGTCTTCGATGGCTTTCGGGTCGAGGCCCGGCACCTGCGACAGCGCATGGCGCATCGCCGCGATCAGCAGGTCGTCGGGGCGGGTGTTGCGGAAGTAGCCGCGGCCCGACTTGCCGATGGGCGTGCGCGTGGCGGCGACGATGTAGGCGTCTTGAACTTGCTTGCTCATGGTCGTGCTCCGATCAGTTGCGGACAGGCTTGCCCGTTTGCATCATTCCCATGATGCGTTCCTGCGTCTTGGGGTGGTCGAGCAGCGAGCAGAAGTGCTTGCGCTCGAGCGACATCAGGTATTCCTCGTTCACCAGGCTGCCGGCATCGACGTCGCCGCCGCAGACCACGTCGGCGATCAGGCCGCTGATGTGGAAGTCGTGTGCGCTGATGAAACCACCGTCGCGCATGTTCGCCAGCTGGCCCTTGATGGTGGCGATGGCCGAACGCCCCGCCACCGGGAACAGCTTGCGCGCCGGTGCGCGGTAGCCCGAGTCGAACATTGCCTTGGCCTGGGCGATGGCGACGTACAGCAACTCGTCCTTGTGCGGCACGATGATGTCGCTGTCGAGCAGATAGCCGAGCTTGCGCGATTCGATCGCGCTGGTGCCGACCTTGGCCATCGCCGGGTTGACGAAGGATTCGCGCACGAAGGCGAACACGTCGACGTTGGCAGGAGCCGCCATCTCGGCCGCACGGCGCGCGATGTAGGTCAGGCCGCCGCCGCCCGGGATCAGGCCCACGCCGACTTCGACCAGGCCGATGTAGCTTTCCATCGCCACCACGCGCTTGGCGCAGTGCACCACGATTTCGCATCCTCCACCGAGCGCCATGCCGCGCACCGCAGCAATGGTCGGCACGTTGGCGTAGCGCATCGACAGCAGCGCATCCTGCAGCTTCTTGATCTCCGGCGCGATGGCCTTCGAGCCGCCCTTCATGAAGGCGGGCAGCATGGCCTGCAGGTCGGCGCCGTAGGAGAAGGGGTCGTCCGGCGACCAGATGACCAGGCCCTTGTACTGGTCTTCCGCCAGCGCCGTGCCTTTCAGCAGGCCTTCGATGACGCCGGGGCCGATGGCATGCACCTTGGTCTTGATGCTGGCGATCAGCACCTCGTCGTCCAGCGTCCACAGCCGCATTGATTCGTCTTCGTGCACCGTCTTGCCGGCGCCGGCCGCGTCCGTCGTGTCCGCGCCGAGCACGTTCTCGCGGAAGTGCTGGCGGCCATACACAGGCAGCGTCGACAGCGGCAGGTTCTTCTTCTGCGCCGGGCTCCACGAGCCTTCGGCAGCGTGAACCCCATCGCGCCCATCGAACACCCAGTCGGGCAGCGGTGCCTTGCACAAGGCCTTGCCTTCGTCGATGTCGGCCTTCACCCACTCGGCCACCTGCTTCCAGCCGGCCTGCTGCCACAGCTCGAAGGGGCCTTGCTTGACGCCGAAACCCCAGCGCATCGCGAAGTCCACGTCGCGCGCTGAATTGGCGATGGTTCCCAGATGCACGGCCGCGTAGTGGAAGGCGTTGCGCATCAGCGCCCACAGGAATAACGCTTGCGGGTTGCTCGATTCGCGCAGCAGCTTCAGCCGCTCGGCGGCCGGCTTCTTCAATATGCGATCGACGATGGCGTCGGCCTTGCCGCCGCCGGCCACGTAGTTGCCGCTGGCCGCGTCGAAGCGCTGGATGTCCTTGCCCACCTTCTTGTAAAAACCCGCACCGGTCTTCTGCCCCAGCGAACCCGCTTCGAGCAGTTGCTTCAACGCCGGCGGCGTGGCGAAGCTGGCGTAGAACGGGTCGGTGTCGGCCGACAGCGTGTCCTGCAGCGTCTTGATGACGTTGGCCATCGTGTCCAGGCCGACCACGTCGGCGGTGCGGAAGGTGCCGCTGCTGGCGCGGCCGAGCTTCTTGCCGGTGAGGTCATCGACCACGTCGTAGCTCAGCCCGGCCTTGGCCGCCTCGTGGATCGTCGCCAGCATGCCGGCGATGCCGACGCGGTTGGCGATGAAGTTGGGCGTGTCCTTGGCACGCACGACGCTCTTGCCCAGGCCGCTGGTGACGAAGCTTTCCAGCTGGTCTAGCACTTCGGGTTTCGTCGTCGGCGTCGGGATCAATTCCACCAGTGCCATGTAGCGCGGCGGGTTGAAGAAATGGATGCCGCAGAAGCGCGCGCGCATCTCCTCGGGGATCGCTTCGCTGAGCTTCGTGATCGACAGCCCGGAGGTGTTGCTCGCCAGGATGGCGTGCGGCGCGACATGCGCTGCGATCTTCTTGTACAGGTCGAGCTTCCAGTCCATGCGCTCGGCGATGGCCTCGATCACCAGGTCGCAGTCCTTCAACTGCTCGATGTGCTCTTCGTAGTTGGCCTGGCCGATCAGCGCGGCATCTTCGGGCACGCCCAGCGGCGAGGGCTTCAACTTTTTCAGCCCCTCGACGGCCTTGCTGACGATGCCGTTCTTCGCACCTTCCTTGGCGGGCAGGTCGAACAGCACGACCGGCACCTTGCAGTTGACCAGATGGGCGGCAATCTGCGCGCCCATCACCCCGGCGCCGAGCACGGCGACCTTGCGGACTTGGAATCGATTCACTGTGTTTCTCCTATCTTCGTGGGCCGGGTGTTATTCGACACGCAGCCAGGTCTGGGTACGGCCGAGCAAGGGCATGCCGATGTAGCCGCGCACGTCGAGCTTCTTCCCGCCGTCGACCAGCTTGAGCAGAACCTTGTAGATCTTGCCGTTGTTGGGATCGAGGATGTCGCCGCCTTCGAAGCTGCCCGCCTCACCGGACACCGGCTTGATCTCGCGCAGGATGGTCATGCCCTGTACCGGCTTGTCCTTGCGCTCGTCGGTGCATTCCTTGCACTTGGCATCGGACTTGTCGGTCAGGATCTTGTCCACCTTGCCGCTGTAAACGCCACCGCTCTCGGTGATGCGCACCAGCGACTTCTCGGCCTTGGTCTCGTCGTCGATGGTCTTCCACAGCCCGGCCGGCGTGGCCTGGGCCATCACCATGCCAGATGCAAAGGCCAGCAGGCCGGCGCAAACAAATTGCTTCATGTTTGTCTCCTGGGGGTCGGTTTTCTAGAACAGCGCTTCTTCCATGTCCATCAACGGTGCCATGCCACTGCGCGCGCTGCGGATCAGGCCGGCCGTCTCGGGCAGCAGCTTGGCGAAGTAGAAGCGCGCGGTGTACAGCTTGGCTTTGTAGAAATCATCGCCCGAATCCTTCTTCGCCAGCGCGATCTTCGCCATGCGTGCCCAGAAGTAGGCGAACACCAGGTGCCCGCACACGCGCAGGTAATCGGTGGCCGCAGCGCCCACCTCGTCGGCGTTGCCCATGGCCTTCATGCCCAGCTCGGTACTCAGCTTGGTGACCTTCTCGCCCAGCTCGGCCAGCGGGTTGACGAACTCCTGCATGTCCTCGTCGACACCCTCGTCCTCGACGAATTCGGCGATCAGCTTGCCGAACTTACGCATCTTCGCGCCGCCGTCGCCGAGCACCTTGCGGCCCAGGAAGTCGAGCGACTGGATCGTATTGGTGCCTTCGTAGATCATGTTGATGCGCGCATCGCGCACCAGCTGCTCCATGCCCGAGGCCTTGATGTAGCCGTGGCCGCCGAAGACCTGCAGGCAGTGCGAGGTGGCAATCCAGCCGTTGTCGGTGAGGAAGGCCTTGACGATCGGCGTCAGCAACGCCACCAGGTCGCCGGCCTCCTTGCGCTCGTCGGCGTCGTCGGACGAATGCTCCTTGTCGAGCAGCAGCGCGCAGTACATCGCCAACGCGCGGCCGCCCTCGGCATAGGCGCGCGCGGTGAGCAGCATCTTGCGCACGTCGGGGTGCACGATGATCGGGTCGGCGGCCCTGTCGGTGGACTTCGCCCCGGACAGCGAGCGCATCTGGATGCGTTCCTTGGCATAGACCACGGCATTTTGATAAGCCACCTCGGTCAGGCCCAGCGACTGGTTGCCCACGCCCAGGCGTGCGGCATTCATCATCACGAACATCGCGGCCAGCCCCTTGTGCGGTGCGCCGACCAACGAACCGACCGCACCGTCCAGGTCGATCTGGCAGGTGGCACTGCCGTGGATACCCATCTTATGCTCGAGCGCCGTGCAGTAGATGGCGTTGCGCTCGCCGAGCTTGCCGTCGGCATCGAGCTTGAACTTCGACACGACGAACAGCGAAATGCCCTTGCTTCCCGGCGGCGCGTCCGGCAGCCGGGCCAGCACCAGGTGGATGATGTTGTCGGCCAGGTCGTGTTCGCCGGCCGAGATGAAGATCTTCTGGCCGCTGAGCTTGTAGTTGCCGTCGGGCAGCGGTTCAGCCTTGGTGCGCAGCAGGCCCAGATCGGTGCCGCACTGCGGCTCGGTCAGGCACATCGTGCCGGTCCACTCGCCCTTGGCCAGGTGCGGCAGGTACAGCGCCTTTTGTTCGTCGGTGCCATGTTCGTTGAGCGCGGCATAGGCGCCGTGCGACAGCCCCGGGTACATCGTCCAGGCCTGGTTGGCCGAGTTCAGCATCTCGAACAGGCACTGGTTCAGCAGGATCGGCAGGCCCTGGCCGCCGTACTTCGGGTCGCACACCATCGCCGGCCAGCCGCCCTCGACGAACTTCGCATAGGCCTGCTTGAAGCCGTCGGGCGTGCGCACTTCATGCGTCTTGGCGTCGAGCGCGCAGCCCTGCTGGTCGCCGCTGAGGTTCAACGGAAAGGCCACGCCAGCAGCGAACTTGCCGCCTTCTTCGAGCACCGAGTCCAGCGTATGGGCATCGATTTCGTGGTGGCGCGGCATCATCTTCAGTTCGGCGGCGGCGTTGAGCAACTCGTGCATCACGAATTGCATGTCGCGCAAGGGCGGGGTGTACTGGGGCATGGAAAAGCTCCTGGGGAAAAAAGCAATCAGTGACGCGACTTGCGCTGCGCTGTAGTGAGCGGGTCAATGAGATAGAAGTTCACGACGCGCTCGAAACCGCGTTGCGCGCGCTGCAGCGCGCCGGGAGTGCGCATCAGCCTCGCGTCGTGATGCAACGCGAGGATCAGGCCGTGCATCTCGAACAGCATCTGGTCGGCGTCGGTATCGGCTTTCAGCTGGCCATCCTCGATGGCGATGCGGATGGCGCGCTGCATCGCGTGGTGCCAGGCACGCACCATCTCGACAAGCGCATCGCGCACCGGTCCGGGGCGGTCGTCGAACTCGACCGCACCGCTGATGTAGATGCAGCCCGAATCGACCTCGACCGACACGCGCCGCACCCAGCGCTCGAACAGGGCGCGCAGGCGAGGCACGCCGCGCGGCTCGCGCATGGCCGGGAAGAAGACCTCTTCCTCAAAGCGGTGGTGGTACTCGCGGATGACGGCGATCTGCAGTTCCTCGCGCGAGCCGAAGTGAGCGAACACGCCCGACTTGCTCATCTGCGCAACTTCGGCCAGCGCACCGATCGACAGACCTTCCAGGCCCATCTGCGAGGCCAGGCTCAGCGCCGAATCGAGAATCACCGCGCGTGTCTGCTTGCCCTTCTGCAAGGGTTTGGCGGAGACGCTGTCGGACTGGTTGCGATGTGGCGGGATGGCGGACACGTCGATGCTGAGGGTTGGCAGGAAATGAAACGAACGATCGTTCTATTTTGCAGACTTCCTGGGCAACGTGCACGACCTGATACGTGATTTTCTAGGGTCCGCGTTCTAGAACTGACCACTCGCGGCGCGCGAGATGCGGGTTTACCCGCGACGCCGGCAGCACCTCGTCGCAACTGCGACACGCCGCGGACCACGCCGGCTTGCGCGACGGCAGCATGGCATGGGCGTTTCACACGCTTTGCATTAGTCTCGCGATATGGACGTTCTTCAACTCGACGTGTCGGGCCGTCCGCAAGCCTGGATCGCAGCACGCGACGCCGCCGTGCTGTATGCATGCGATGCGGTGGCCTGGACGCTCGGCGACACCTTTCAGGTGCTGCGCGGCGGCATCCAGCGCGTCAGCGGGTTGCAGTCGCGCATTGAGTTGCATCCCATCATCGCGGTGCGCGGCACGGTCCCGTCACGTGCCTGGCGCCAGGCGCCAGCGTTGAGCAACCTCAAGCTGTTCAACCGTGACCGGCAGATCTGCGCCTACTGCGGCGGGCACTTCCACTTCGACGAATTGACGCGCGAACACATCACGCCGGTGTCGCGCGGCGGCGCCGACAGCTGGATGAACTGCATCACCGCCTGCCGCGCCTGCAACGGCCGCAAGGGCAACCGGCTGCCCGAAGAAGCGCGCATGAGCCTGCTCTACCTGCCCTATGTGCCCAGCCTGCACGAGGACATGATCCTGCGCGGCCGGCGCATCGTCGCCGACCAGATGGACTTCCTGCTGGCCAGCGTGCCGCGCAGCAGCCGGCTGCACGCCTAGACTGGCGGCAGCGTATTCGGCGGCGGAAGGTTCGGCGCCGGTGTGCCCGGTGGCGGATAGCGAGGCGGTGCCGCGGGCCGTGGTGCCGGTGCGGCGGGCAGCGCGCGCCGATACGCGGTCTGCCCCGGCACTTGATGACCGCGCTGATACATGCACTGCACGAAGGCCGTGTCGTAGCGCTGCTGCAGACCATAGCCGGCCACCTGCGACTGGCTGCCGCCGACCGCGCTGCCCATCATCAACCCCGTGCCAGCGCCCCAGGCCACGGCGTTGTTAGGGTAGTAGTAACTGCCCGAGCCGAGCAGCGCGCCGACCGCCGCACCGAGCGCGGTGCCGACAACCGCAGCGCCCACCGCCTGCGTGTTGGCGGCTTCGGCCTGCGGCGCCACATAGGCCTGCGCCTGCTGCTGGCAGACCGCGTTATCGGCGTCGAACTGCGCCGCGGACTTGTGCGTGCCCGGCAACACCATCACGCTCGGCGCCGTGGGTGCCACGGCGCAGCCAGCCAGCAGGACAGCGGCAGTCAATGCGGCAAGTGGAGCGGATCGCATGATTTCAACGCGCGAGCTGAGGCGGTGTCGCCTGCTCGCCCGGCACCTGCGGCACCACCTTCATCCATGGCTGGCTGCAATCCTTCACATAGGGGAAATAGCCCGCCGGCTGGGTGCAGTAGTACCAGTAACTGGCGGCAGGCGCGGCCTGCGGCGCGGGCGCAGCGGCCTCCTGCTCGATGTAGACCTGCGGCGTGCTCACGGTGTTGACCACCAAGGGCGTGGTGACGTAGGGGTAGCCAACGGCATAGGCACCGAGGCCGACGCTCCAGGCGGCGGCGTAGGGCCAAGCGCCCCAGTAGCCTGGGCCGCCGTAGTACCAGCCGCCGCGCGGGCCCCAGTAGCCGGCGTTCCAACCCGGGTAGTAGCCGGGTCGGTAGCCCGGTCTGTAGCCGGGATAAGCCGGGCGCAGGCCAGGGCGATGGATTGGTTGAACCGGGCGCACATGGTGACCGCCCACATAGGCCCCAGCGCCAGGACGGCCAGCGCCGGGCGGCGGCGCGGCCTGTGCCGTCGAGGCCAGTGGCACCAGAGTGGCTGCGGCAAGGGCGAGCAGGGCTGTTTTCATTTGAATCTGCGCCGAGGCGCATCGGTGAGAGGGCCGCCAGCGGCCGAAGTTCCACCCGGCGCGACGCTTCGCACACCACGCCCTGGCCATCCTAACGCGCCAGGGCCTCGGCTGGTGGACAGACACCGGGGGAGCAGGTCCACCCAAGCCGAAGCCCGCGCGATGCAGGCATGATCGCGCCCATGCGCATCGAATCCCTCCGCCAACGGCTGCAGGCCCTGGGCGCGCTGCCCGTGCACGAAGAACGCGTGCTGCGTCATTGGGCCTGCGCACTGCCGCTGCACGTCGGGCGCAAGCGTCTCGACGACTTCCTGCCGCTGGCCTTGCGCCAGGCCCTGCCAGCCTTGATGGACGAACTGGGCGCGCTGGCGCAGTTGCAGTCCGCGCACCCCGGCGCCGACGGTTCCGAACGGCTGCTGCTGCGCCTGCGCGACGGCCAGATGGTGGAAAGCGTGCTGTTGCCCCGCAACGGCCTGTGTGTCTCGACCCAGGTGGGTTGCGCGGTGGGCTGCGTGTTCTGCATGACCGGCCAGGGCGGGCTGTTGCGTCAGCTGAGCAGCGCCGAGATCGTGGCCCAGGTGGTGTTGGCCCGTGCGCGGCGGGCAGTGGCCAAGGTGGTGTTCATGGGCATGGGCGAACCGGCGCACAACCTGGACAACGTGCTCGAAGCCATCGACTTGCTGGGCACGGCCGGCGGCATCGGCCACAAGAATCTGGTGCTGTCCACGGTGGGCGACCGGCGCGTGTTCGAGCGCCTGCCGCTGGGCCGCGTGAAACCGGCGCTGGCGCTGTCGCTGCACAGCACGAACGCCGCCGAGCGCGAACGCTTGCTGCCGCGCGCACCACGCCTGGCGCCGGAAGAGATGGTCGAGTTGGGCGAGCATTACGCCCGCGCCAGCGGTTACCCGATCCAGTATCAGTGGACCCTGCTCGACGGCATCAACGACGGCGACGAAGAGGTCGATGGCATCGTGCGGCTGCTCGCCGGCAAGTACGCAGTGATGAACCTGATTCCGTACAACGAGGTCGGCGGCCTGGACTTCAAGCGCCCGAGCTGGGAACGCGCCGCGGCCATGGCACGGGCGCTGCATCGGCGCGGCGTGCTGACCAAGCTGCGACGCTCGGCCGGGCAGGATGTGGAAGGCGGCTGCGGCCAGTTGCGCGCGCGCGCCGCGAACGAAGCGCAGCCGATCAATTGGCTGCCGGCCCTGCAGACGTGAAGGCGCAGGCTTTCAGCGTAGGCGCTCTGCCGCCCGAGTTGACGGACGCATCGGCCTGGTACGGCCCGGCCATGGCCGAACGCAACGACTGGATCGAGACGCTGGATGCCGCCGAGGTGGCCGAGATCGAGGCCGCCAGCCTGGCATTGATGGACTCGGGCATCGATATGGCGCGAGTGCAGCGTGCCGACTTCCCGCTGCCCACGCTGGTGCCGCGACTGGCGCGTTGGCTGCACGAGGTGCTCGAAGGCCGCGGCTTCGTGCTGTTGCGCGGCCTGCCGGTGATGCGCTGGCCGCGCCGCCTGAGCGCGGCCGCTTTCCTCGGCCTGGGCACGCATCTGGGCCGCATGCGGCCGCAGAACGCGATGGGGCATCTTCTGGGCCATGTGCGCGACATGGGCCTGGCAGCGACCGACCCCAACGTGCGCATCTACCAGACACACGAACGCCAGACCTTCCACACCGACTCCTGCGACGTGGTCGGCCTGTTGTGCCTGCAGCCGGCGCGCGCCGGCGGGCTGTCGGCGCTGGTGTCCTCGACCACGCTGTACAACGAGTTGCGCAGGCGCCGTCCCGATCTGGCGGCCCAATTGTTTCTGCCCGTGGCCACCGACCGGCGCGGCGAGGTGCCGGCAGACTGCCTGCCTTGGTTCGAGATCCCGGTGTTCAACTGGCACAACGGCCAGCTGAGCGCGATCTACCAGCGCCAGTACATCACTTCGGCGCAGCGTTTTGCCGACGCGCCGCGCCTGGCGCCGCAAACGGTCGAGGCCCTCGATCTGCTAGATGCCCTGGCCAACGACCCCGCATTGATGTTCACGATGTCGCTGCAGGCCGGCGACATCCAGTTCGTGCATAACCACGTCGTGCTGCACGACCGCACCGCCTTCGAGGACTGGCCTGAGCCCGCGCGCCGCCGCCACCTGCTAAGGCTTTGGCTCGCACCTTCAGATGGGGTGCGATCGCTGCCACCGGTGTACACGCAGCGCTACGGCAACCTCGAACCCGGCCAGCGGGGCGGCATCGTGCTGGCAGACGGGCGGTTGACCATGCCGCTCGACGAGCTGTGAATCGGTTCGGCCATCAGCTGGCTTTCGATCGCTCGTGCTCGTCGGCGTGGCGGCGTGCGCGCCGCACCACCACGAAAGCCAGCGCCGCCAGCAGCGGCACGGCCACACTGACGACGAGGTCGGGCTCGAAATGCGCACCACCGGCCTTGATGCCCTTGGCGACGTAGCCCACCAGCCCGGCCAGGTAGTAGACGATGGCCGCGATCGACAGGCCTTCCACCGTCTGCTGCAGACGCAATTGCAGCTTGGCGCGCCGGTCCATCGACGCCAGCAGCGCCTGGTTCTGGCGTTCGCGCGTGATGTCCACGCGTGTGGACAGCAGCGCGCTGGCGCGCGCGATGCGCTCCGACAGGCCCTGCAGGCGCATCTCGGCTGTCGCGCAGGTGGCCACCGCTGGCGTGAAGCGCCGTGCCATGAACTCCTCGAGGGTCTGCAGCCCCGGCAGGCGCGACTCGCGCAGTTCGGCGATGCGCTGTTTCACCAGCACGTCGTAGGCCCGACAGGCGCCGAAGCGGAACTGGCTGGCCGACAGGCCGCTTTCGACCTCGGCCGCGAGCCGGGTCAGCTCGTGCAGCAGCGCCTCGTCGTCGCCCTGGCCCTGCGCGAGTCCGTCGGTAAGACGCGCCAGTTCACGCTCGATCTCGAGCATGCGCGGCGCCTGCCGCCGCGCGATCGGCAAGGCCAGCAGGGCCAGCATGCGGTAGGCCTCGACCTCCACCAGCCGCTGCAGCGTGCGCCCGGCCTGGCCACGCGTCAGCCCGTGGTCGAGCACCAGGCAACGCGAAAAACCGTCGTCGTGGATGTGGAAATCGGTGAACACCGCGGCCGCACCCTCGGCGATGCGCGCGCCGGTCACGCCGCGGCCAGCGAAGTGCTCGGCCAGTGCTGCAGTGTCGGTGCTGGAGGTCGCACCGGCCACGATGTCCACATGCACCGCCGCCACCGTCAGGCCGGGCACGGCCACCAGCCAGCCGGCCGGCAGCAACGCGGCTGCCGGTGCGGCGAAGGGTTTGTCGGCCACGCCCGACGCCACCAGCAGATAGCCCGAGAACTCGCCATGTCGTTCCCATTTCAAGCGCACCGCACCAAAACTGGCCCGGTAGTGCGTCGCGTCAGCCGGTGGCAGGGGCTGCGCGAAGCGCCGGCACAGCGCCTCGAGATGCGCCCGTTCGCGCGCGCGCTCGTCGCTGTCGATCTGCACCGCGATGTAGCTCGCCCGGGCCGGCGTGGCCACGGCTTCGGACGGCCGCGCATGCACCTCTGCGGCCATCGGGTAGCGCAGGGCATGGTTGGGGGGAAACAGTTGCATCGGTGTTGTCGTGTCAGAGTGGGACGCTGGCGCCGCGGGGCAGTTCCAAGTGTGGCATTGCGGCCGACTGGCGCACGACGCGACGCATGCCGAATGATGCGGGTACGGGCGCGGCACCGCCGATCGCAAAGCCCTGTAACCTCCTGCCCACCATCAACTGCAGGAACGGGCATGCCACGCTACAAGCTGAGCTACTTCGACTTCGACGGCGGCCGCGCCGAGCCCATCCGCATCGCCTTCCACGCGGGTGGCATCGCGTTCGAGGATCACCGCGTCTCCTTTGCCGAATTTGGTGCGCTGCGCGAGCAGTTGCGCTTCAAGGCGGTGCCGGTGCTGGAAATCGACGGTGTGACCGTGACCCAGTCCAACGCGATGTGCCGGTATGTCGGCAAGCTTGCCGGCCTGTACCCCGAGGACCCGATGCAGGCCTTGTATTGCGACGAAACATTGGATGCGGTCGAGGACATTTCGCAGCGCATCGGTGCCACGATGGGCCTGAAAGGCCAGGCACTCCAGGATGCGCGTCAGCAACTGGTGCAGGGCGCACTGTCGACGCACATCAAAGGCTTCGGCGAACTCCTGGCGCGCGGCGGCGGCAACTACTTTGCCGACGGCCGCCTGACGGTCGCTGACCTGAAGGTCTTCGTGCAGACGCGCTGGTTGCAAAAGGGCAACCTCGATCACATTCCCACGGATCTGGTCGCCCGCCTGGCGCCCGGCCTTGTCGAGCACGAGGCACGCATCGCCCGCGAGCCCCGCGTCATGGCCTACTACGCACGCTGATCCGCGCCAGTGGCACGGCTCGTCCCGGACCGGGCCAGCACGCGCTCGATCAAGCGCCAATCGGCGGCAATCTGTCGGTCGAGAACGAGTTGCGCCAGGCCATGCGCCAGCGACCAGGCGTGCAATGCCGCAGCCTTGCGATCGGCTGCGCTCAGGCTCTCGGGCAGCAAGCCTTCCAAGTCCTGGCGCAGGCCGCGCATGGCGGCCGACACGCTGTCCAGCGACGCGTCGAGCACATCGCAGGTCTGTGCCGAGCTGAAGACCAGGCGAAACAGCGCCGGGTTCTCGGCGGCGAAACGAACATAGGCCATGCCGCTGGCCAGGAAGCCCGCCTCGCCACCACCCGCCGCATGCGTGGCGGCGCGCTGCGCCGAGGCCAGGCGTTCGAGGCCCTCACGCGCCAGCGCTGACATCAACGCGCCCTTGTCCGGGAAGTGGCGGTAGATGGCCGTCGCGCTGACGCCGATCTCGCGCGCCACTTCGCGCAGGCCCAGGTTGTCGGCGGTGCGCGATTCGAGCAGGCGCAACCCGGTGTCGATCAATGCGCCGCGCAGGTCGCCATGGTGGTAGCTGTCGCGATTCCGGCGGGTTGCAGGCATCTGGCGATTCTATGTTTACACCGTGGACATTGTGCGACACAATCCGGCCACTCGATGTTTTCGGTGTCAACATCGAGGCTCACGCACCACTGACGAAGGACGCATCACATGCCCAGCCTCATCGAAACCACCATCCGCAAGACCATCACCGGGGGCCTGATGCGCTTGCACAGATTCAACCGCGACCGCATGGCGCCACCAGAGGCACCGAACCCGTTTCTCAACGGGCTGAACCAGCCGATGGACCGGGAACTCACGCTGGAGCAGTTGCAGGTCCACGGGCAGATCCCGCCCGAGCTCGATGGGCGCTACATGCGCATCGGCCCGAACCCGATCGGCAAGGTGAACCCGGCGAACCACCATTGGTTCCTGGGCGACGGCATGGTGCACGGCGTGCGGCTGCAGGGCGGCAAGGCACTTTGGTACCGAAACCGCTGGATCCGCTCGCTGGCGGTCAGCAAGGCGCTGGGCGAAGCGCCGGCACCGGGGCCGCGGCATTTCAACGACACGGTCAACACCAACGTGCTCGGCCACGCCGGCAAGATCTGGGCACTGGTGGAAGCCGGCGGCTACCCGGTCGAGTTGAGCGGCGAGCTCGACACCGTCGCGCACAACCCCTTCGGCGGCAGCCTCGGGGGTTCGTTCTCGGCGCACGCGCATCTCGACACCGCCAGCGGCGCGATGCACGCCATCTGCTACGAAGCGCAGGACCAGAACACGATCCGCCATGTGGTGGTGGGGCCCGACGGCAAGGTGCAGCGCGAAGAGCCGATCACCGTGCAACATGGCCCGAGCATCCACGACTGCATGATCACGAAGAACTTCGTCATCGTGCTCGACCTGCCGGTGACCTTCTCGATGTCCGCGCTGGTGGCCGGCTACGGCTTTCCGTACAAGTGGAACCCTGGACACAAGGCGCGCGTGGGCGTGCTGCACAAGACCGCGCCGGGCAGCAGCATCGTCTGGTGTGAGGTGGCGCCTTGTTATGTGTTCCACCCCTGCAATGCCTTCGAGACGGCCGACGGCAGCATCACGCTGGACGTGGTGGCGCACGCCTCGATGTTCGCCGACAGCATGATCGGGCCGACCGCAGGGACTTCATCCTTCGAGCGCTGGACCATCGACACCCGCACTAAGCAGGTCGAGCGCACGTTGATCGACGCGCAAGCGCAGGAGTTTCCGCGCCCTGACGAACGCCTGATGGGGCGGCCCTATCGCTACGCCTATACGGTCGGGCTGAAACACGATGCGACGGGACAATTCGAGGCCGATCAGGTGCTGATCAAGCACGACCTCGAACACGGCACACGCCAGCTGCACGACTTTGGCGCCGACCACTTCACCAGCGAATTCGTGTTCCAGCCCCGCCATGCAGGCGCGGCGGAAGACGAGGGCTGGCTGATGGGCTACGTCGTCGATGCCCGCAAGCAGACGACCGATCTGGTCATCCTGGACGCGCAGGATTTCTCCGGTGAGCCGGTGGCGACGGTGACGATTCCCCATCGCATCCCGATGGGCTTCCACGGCAACTGGGTTCCCGCCGCGGCGTTGCGCTGACACACGGCGTGGCCGGGACTACGACTGCCGGTCGGTCCTGGCGACCGGCCAGCCGAAGAAGGCCAGCACCTCGTCGCGCCGAGCCAGCAGATCGGATTCGCCCAGCGCGATCAGTTCGCGCGTGTAGCTCGATTCGAACAGCAGGTAGCTGGCCAGCGCGGCGCCCTGTGCCGAGCGCCCCCGCCCGCTCACGCCCACGCCACGCAGCAGGGCGCGCACCGGCGCCGGAAGGTTGCCCTGGTGTGCGGCGGCGATGTCGTCCAGGCGCTGCGAAGGCGCGATCACCAGCGCCTCGATCGGACGCAGCGGCGTGGCCAGCCGCGCCTCGTCGCTGAGCAACGACAGCGTGTGGTTGATGCGCTGCAGCCGTTCCACGTCCACCGTCAGCGCATCAAGGAAGATGCTTGACAGCGTGTGTCCGGCAATCTGCGCCAGATGCGGGTAGCCGCCGCTCTCGACATGGCGGCCGGGCGGCTCTTGCATGCGTCCGGCACCGATCACCACCACGCGCTGCGCACCGAGGTGGATGGCCGGCGAGATGGGCGCGGTCTGCCGCATCGAGCCGTCGCCGAACCACTCCAGCGGCGCATCGGCATGTTCGCCCATCGGCAGCTCGACGGCCGGAAAGACGAAGGGGATCGCCGAAGATGCCAGCAGATGGTCCGGCGTCAACATGGCCGGCATGGCCACGCGCTGCGAGCGCAGCCACGGCGCCACCGGCGCGGCCGCCTGGTAGAAGGTGACATGCTCGCCCGAGCTGTAATTCGACGCGGTCACCGCCAGCGCCTGCACATGGCGCCCCTGCAACAGGCGCGGCAAGCGCTGCAGCGGCACCACCTGATGCAGCAATTCGTGCAGCGGCGCGTTGTCGAGCAACGAACGCGGCCGTGCCTTGCGCCAGCGCGCGATGAGCCAGCCGATGGACAGCATCGTCAGCCACTGCGCGCCGCTGCGAATCACGCCCAGTGAATCGGCGCGGTACACCTGCTCGGCATGGAAATGCTCCCAGACCTGCGAGATGCCTTCGACCGCGGCGTCGAAATGGTCGGCGTTGCAGGCCAGCGCCGCGGCGTTGATCGCTCCCGCCGAAGTGCCGCAGACGATGCCGAAGGGGTTGCGCCGCTGTATGGCGCCGGACGCGCGCCGCAATCGGGCAATGGCACGCAGCACGCCCACCTGGTAGGCGGCACGCGCGCCGCCGCCACTGAGCACCAGCGCGGTGAGCGGCGTTTCGTACATGGGCCGAATGTAGCCCCGCGCGGGGCCGGTTAGGCACGCAGCAGCCGTGCCGTGTCAAAGCTTGATGCGTCAGTCGTTCGGCCGCGTCGCCTCCGCACCCAGCCATGCGGGCATCCATGCCTGCGTGGCCACTCGCTGTGGCGTGACCACGCACTTGGTATTGACGCAGCGGACCTGGATCGGCGCCTCGCTAGCGCAGCAGCCCGAGCAATGCGCTCGTGAACTCCGCCGGCATCGACACCATCGGGCAATGTCCGGTCGGCAGCTCGACGATGGTCCAGTCGCCTTGCTTGCGCACGCGCCGGCGCGATCCGTCGATCGTCGGATAGGCTGGTGCCGTGCAATCGACAAAGGCGCGTGGCAATGCGCGCCAACGATCCGCGTCGAATGACAGCGGTTCGCGGTAGGGGCCGAACGGATGGGGCACTTGGCGGCGCATCAGCCAGTCACGCTCGGCACCAGCAAGGCCGAAGTCGGCCGGGTCGGGAGGCGGTAGCGCATTGTCGTGCGCCGCGGCCGCCGCCTGGCGCGCCGCAACGACTTCGGGCGCATGGCCGCTACCCCATCCTTCACCCGGCACCGGCACCATCGCATCGACATATACAAGTTGCCTGACGAGCCCGTGCAGCGCATCGGCCGCACCTGTGATGACCTGGCCGCCGTAGCTGTGGCCGACCAGCGCAACATCGGTCAGCTCCTCGGAGTCGACCAGTCCGACAACGTCGGCGATATGCGTGCGCAAGGTGATGCCGGGGTGGCGCAGATGCGCGCGCTCGCCATCACCGGTCAGCGTGACCGCATGCGGCTCGTGTCCTTCGGCGCGCAGCGCAGGCAACACCTTGCGCCAGATCCATGCGCCTCCCCAAGCACCGTGCACCAAGACGACATGGCTCATCCGAAGCCCCTCCCGCTCGTGAAGCCCCAAGCTTATCCGGTGGCAGGTGGCGCCCGTCAGATCCGTCCTCTGGCGCTTCCGAAATCTGTGACGACACGGAACTCGCCACAAAGCAAAACGCCGACCTTGCGGGCCGGCGTCGGACAATTCCAAGTTATTGTTTTTGTTCGAGAATTTTGGTTGCGGGGGCAGGATTTGAACCTGCGACCTTTGGGTTATGAGCCCAACGAGCTACCAGACTGCTCCACCCCGCGTCAGAACCTATGATTTTAGCATGCTCTACGGCTGATCTACCTCTGCTTGGCGTGTCCTTCCGAGCAGCCTGTCAGCCACGGCCTTCATTCGGGCTTGGCGTCCGTGGTCGACTCGGCGCCCTCCTTGGGCTCCGGACGATCGACCAGTTCCACAAATGCCATTGGCGCGTTGTCGCCGATGCGAAACCCCATCTTCAGGATGCGCGTGTAGCCGCCGGGGCGGGCCTTGTAGCGCGGCCCCAAGTCGTTGAAGAGCTTGCTGACGATGTCGCGGTCGCGCGTGCGATTGAAGGCGAGTCGGCGGTTTGCCAGCGTCGGTTCCTTGGCCAGCGTGATCAGCGGCTCGACCACGCGGCGCAGTTCCTTGGCCTTGGGTAGCGTGGTCTTGATGCCTTCGTGCTGCAGCAGCGAATTGCACATGTTGCGCAGCATCGCCTGGCGATGTTCGCTGGTGCGATTGAGTTTGCGTAGTCCGTGACGGTGACGCATGGTGCGGTTCCTTTCGTTATTGAACCCAGGCCGTATCAGGTACCTGGGGTTGCACCGGCGCTACCTTGGGCAGCGCCATTCCATGTCGTGGTTGTCCGATTGCCGGCGCTCAGCGCTTGTCCAGGCCCTGCGGCGGCCAGTTCTCAAGCCGCGCGCCAAGCGTGAGGCCACGCGAAGCCAGCACTTCCTTGATTTCGTTGAGCGACTTTCGCCCCAGGTTCGGCGTCTTCAGCAACTCGGTCTCGGTGCGCTGGATCAGGTCACCAATGTAGTAGATGTTCTCCGCCTTCAGGCAGTTGGCCGAGCGCACGGTGAGTTCGAGTTCGTCCACCGGACGCAGCAGGATCGGATCGAAGTTCGGCGCAGGGCGCGACGGCGCCTGGGCAAAACCATCCAACCCGTTGTGCTCGAGCTGGGCAAAGATCGCCAGCTGCTCGCACAGGATCTTCGCCGAAGCGCGAATCGCCTCTTCGGGCGAGATGGCGCCGTTGGTCTGGATCTCCATGACCAACTTGTCCAGGTCGGTGCGTTGCTCGACACGCGCGTTTTCTACCGCATAGCTGACGCGGTTGACCGGCGAGAACGAGGCGTCAAGGACGATGCGCCCGATCGACTTGGTCGGTTCGTCGCCAAAGCGGCGCAGGTTGCCCGGCACATAGCCGCGGCCCTTTTCGACCTTGATCTGCATGTCCAGCTTGCCGCCTTGCGACAGGTGCGCGATGACATGCTCGCCGTTGATGATCTCGACGTCGTGCGGCGTCTGGATGTCGGCGGCCGTGACCGGTCCCTCGCCTTCTTTACGCAGCACCAGCGTGACCTCGTCACGATTGTGCAGGCGAAAGACCACGCCCTTCAAGTTGAGCATGATGTGCACCACGTCTTCCTGCACGCCGTCGATGGTCGAATACTCGTGCAGCACGCCCGCGATCGTCACCTCGGTCGGCGCATGGCCGACCATCGACGACAGCAGCACGCGGCGTAGCGCATTGCCCAGCGTATGGCCATAGCCGCGCTCGAACGGCTCCAGGGTCACCTTGGCACGGTTGCCGCCGAGCGGCTCCACCTGGATGGCTTTGTTGGGTTTCAGCAGATTGGTTTGCATTGCAGTCCTATTCCTGTCAATACCCTCGGCTCGTTACACCGATAAGGCTGATGGAAAACAGCCGGGGCCTGTCATTGAAGCGTGCCGTGCCCGGCGAAACGGCAACGCTCGACCGTGCCCGCGGAGCATCGCGCCCGCGGCCGTCACCGGATCGTCAGCGGGAGTACAGCTCGACGATCAGGGATTCGTTGATTTCGGCACCGAACTGGTCGCGGTCGGGCACCTTCTTGAACACGCCTTCCATCTTGGCGGCATCCACCTGCACCCAATCGGGCATGCCGATCGACTCGGCCAGCTTCAGCGCGTCCTGCACGCGCAACTGCTTCTTGGCGTTTTCGCGGATCGAGACGGCGTCGCCGGCCTTGACCAGATAGGACGAGATATTCACCACCTGACCGTTGACGGTGATGGCCTTGTGCGACACCAGTTGGCGCGCTTCGGCCCGTGTCGAGCCGAAGCCCATGCGATAGACCACGTTGTCAAGCCGCGACTCCAGCAGGAACAGCAGATTCGCGCCGGTGTTGCCTCGCCGGCGATCAGCCTCGGCGAAATAGCGGCGGAACTGGCGCTCGAGCACGCCGTACATGCGCTTGACCTTCTGCTTTTCGCGAAGCTGCAAGCCGAAATCCGAGGTGCGCGAGCCGCTGGTGCGGCCATGTTGGCCTGGCTTGCTTTCGAACTTGGCCTTGTCGGCGATGGGCCGGCGGGCGCTCTTCAGGTAGAGATCGGTGCCTTCACGGCGGGCCAGTTTGGCCTTGGGTCCGAGGTAACGTGCCACGAGGTGTCCTTCAAATCGGTCTGACGCGGCCGGCCCGGTGGGCACGCCGCGCAAGTCTGGCGGTGTTCTTGATGTCGCTCAGACGGTGGGCTTGTGAAAGCGCCGGCATATCGATGACGATCGCTGACGCTTTGAAGAATGCCGCCAACTGCGGCCTTGTGCCGGAAGTCGGCGTTGCGCGAGAAAAGCTTTTGATTATAGCCCGCCAGGCAGCAGGCTTGCTGCCATGACCCTGGCGTGCTTCAGATGCGGCGGCGCTTCTGCGGGCGGCAGCCGTTGTGCGGGATCGGCGTCACGTCCGAGATCAGGTTGATGCGGATGCCCAGTGCTGCCAGCGCACGTACCGAAGATTCGCGGCCCGGCCCCGGGCCCTTGATGCGCACGTCGAGGTTCTTGATGCCCTGCTCCTGCGCGGCACGGCCGGCGACCTCAGCGGCCACCTGCGCGGCAAAGGGTGTCGACTTGCGTGACCCCTTGAAACCCTGGCCACCGCTCGATGCCCAGGCCAGCGCGCCGCCCTGGCGGTCGGTGATCGTGATGATGGTGTTGTTGAACGACGCATGCACGTGAGCGATGCCGTCCGCGATGTTCTTGCGGATCTTCTTGCTCACGCGCCGTGCAGCGGTATTGGCAGGTGCTTTGGCCATGTCTTGAAACTTTCTTCAGCTTAGGGGCTTACTTCTTGATGCCGGCGGCGCCCTTGCGCGGGCCCTTGCGGGTGCGTGCATTGGTACGCGTACGCTGGCCACGCAGCGGCAGGCCGCGGCGATGGCGCAGCCCACGGTAGCAGCCCAGGTCCATCAGCCGCTTGATGTTGATGGAGATCTCGCGCCGCAGATCGCCTTCGATGGTCAGGCGGCCGAGCTCCTCGCGGATCTTTTCGAGATCGCCGTCGTCCAGATCCTTGATCTTCTTCGAGTAGGGAATGCCGACGGCCGAGCAGATTCTCTGCGCCGTCGGACGCCCGATGCCGAAGATCGACGTCAGGCCGATCTCTGCATGTTTGTGCGGCGGGATGTTGATACCAGCGATACGTGCCATCTTGAATCCTTCGAAATCCTATCGGTCAGCGCGCGGGGCTTCAGCCCTGGCGCTGCTTGTGACGCGGGTCGGTGCAGATCACGCGCACCACACCCTTGCGGCGGATGATCTTGCAGTTGCGGCACATTTTCTTCACCGATGCAGCGACTTTCATGCTCTTCTCCTAAACCTGTTCTTCCACTACTTGGCCCGAAACACGATGCGAGCGCGGCTCAGATCGTAGGGCGTCAATTCGACCGTCACCTTGTCGCCCGGGAGGATGCGGATGTAGTGCATGCGCATCTTGCCCGAGATATGGCCGAGCACCACATGGCCGTTCTCCAGCTTCACGCGGAAAGTGGCGTTGGGCAGATTCTCGAGAATCTCGCCCTGCATCTGGATGACGTCGTCTTTGGACATTTGCCTTGTTGGTTGACCTTCAGGTCGCCTTGAAGTTGGCTTTCTTCAACAGCGAATCGTATTGCTGACTCATCACGTAGCTCTGCACCTGGGCCCAGAAGTCCATGGTCACCACCACGATGATCAGCAACGAGGTACCGCCGAAGTAGAACGGCACGTTGTACTTCAGCACCAGGAACTCGGGCAACAGGCACACGCCCGTGATGTAGATCGCCCCCACCAGCGTCAGGCGCGACAGGATGCGGTCGATGTGGCGGGCCGTCTGCTCCCCTGGACGGATGCCGGGGATGAACGCGCCGCTCTTCTTCAGGTTGTCTGCCGTCTCGCGGCTGTTGAACACCAGCGCCGTGTAGAAGAAACAGAAGAACACGATCATCGCGGCATACAGCATCACGTAGATCGGCTGTCCCGGCGACAGTGCGCCCGAGATATCCTTCAACCAGCGCATGCCCTCACCGGTCGCGAACCAACCCACGATCGTGGCCGGCAGCAGGATGATCGAGCTGGCGAAGATCGGCGGAATCACGCCCGACATGTTCAGTTTCAGCGGCAGGTGCGAGGACTGCCCGCCATAGACCTTGTTGCCCACCTGGCGCTTGGCATAGTTGACGAGGATCTTGCGTTGTCCGCGTTCGACGAACACCACCACGAAGGTCACCAGGATCACCACCGCGATGATGAACAGGCTGGCGACGATGCTCATCGAGCCGGTGCGCACCAGTTCGAAAAGACCGCCGATGGCACTGGGCAACCCGGCGACGATGCCTGCGAAGATCAGGATCGAGATGCCGTTGCCCAAGCCGCGCTCGGTGATCTGTTCGCCCAGCCACATCAGGAATATCGTGCCCGCCACCAAGCTGACCACCGCCGTCAGCCGGAAACCCATGCCCGGGCTGATGACCAGGCCTGGCGACCCTTCGAGCGCCAGCGCGATGCCGGTCGACTGGAACAGCGCCAGCACCAGTGTGCCGTAGCGTGTGTACTGCGTGATCTTGCGGCGGCCGGCTTCGCCTTCCTTCTTGATGGCCTCAAGCGTGGGCACGACGTAGGTCATCAACTGCATGATGATCGACGCCGAGATGTACGGCATGATGCCCAGCGCGAACACCGTGAAGCGCGACAGAGCGCCGCCCGAGAACATGTTGAACAGGCTCAGGATGCCGCCCTGCTGGCCCTTGAACAGCTGCTGCAGCTGCGCCGGATCGATGCCCGGCACGGGAATGTGCGCGCCCAGGCGATAGACCACCAGCGCCAACAGCAGAAACACCAGCCGGCGACGCAGGTCGCCGAACTTGCCGCTCTTCGCCAGTTGGTTTGCAGAAGTTGCCACGTCGAAAGTCTTTGCCTGGTGTTGTGCCGGATCAGCTGATCGAACCGCCAGCGGCTTCGATGGCCGCCTTGGCTCCGGCGGTCGCGCCAATGCCCTTGAGCACGATCTTGCGCGTCAGTTCACCGGACTTGATCACCTTGACCACCTTCGCCTTGTCGTTGACCATGCCGGATTGTTTCAACGTCAGCACGTCGATCTCGTCGACGCCCAGTCGCTGCAGATCGGTCAATGTGATTTCGGCGTTGAAGGCTGCGGTCAGGGACTTGAAGCCGCGCTTGGGCAGGCGACGCTGCAGCGGCATCTGGCCGCCTTCGAAGCCCACCTTGTGGAAACCACCGGCACGCGACTTCTGACCCTTGTGACCACGGCCCGCGGTCTTGCCCAAGCCCGAGCCGATGCCACGGCCCACACGGCGCCGCGCACGCTTGGCGCCGGCTGAAGCTTTGATCGTGTTGAGTTGCATGTTCGTACCCGTTTGAAGTGTGGCGCTCAAAGCACCTGCACGAGATAGGCGATCTTGTCGATCATGCCGCGCACGGCGGGCGTGTCCTCGAGCACCGATTCGCTGTTCAGTTTGCGCAGGCCCAGGCCACGCACGGTGTCGCGGTGCGACTGCTTGGTGCCGATCGGGCTGCGCACCAGTTTGACCTTGACCGTTTTCTTGTCAGACATGAGTGTTCTCCGCTCGCGCTCGCTCAGCCGAAGATGTCTTCGACTGACTTGCCGCGCTTGGCCGCCATCTCGGCGGGCGTGGACAGGCGCTTCAGCGCGTCCAGCGTGGCACGCACCATGTTGTAGGGGTTGGACGAGCCCAGGCTCTTGGCCGCGATGTCGGTGACACCCATGACCTCGAACACCGCGCGCATCGGGCCGCCGGCGATGATGCCGGTACCGGCCGGCGCCGGTGCCATCAGCACCTTGGCCGCGCCGTGTTCGCCGCGTACGTTGTGGTGGATCGAGCCGTCCTTCAGCGACACCTTGATCAGGTTGCGGCGCGCATCTTCCATCGCCTTTTGCACCGCCACGGGCACTTCCTTCGCCTTGCCCTTGCCCATACCGATGCGGCCATCACCGTCGCCGACCACGGACAGCGCCGCGAAACTCAGCGTGCGCCCGCCCTTGACGACCTTCGTCACGCGGTTCACCGAGATCATCTTTTCCTTCAGGCCGTCGTCGTTGGCTTCGGTCTGGGCGCGAGGTTGAAATCTTGCCATCTTGGATCCTTAGAACTGAAGGCCGGCTTCGCGCGCGGCTTCGGCGAGGGCTTTGACCCGGCCATGGAAAGCAAAGCCTGCACGATCGAAGGCCACCTTCTCGACGCCCGCTGCCTTGGCCTTCTCGGCGATGCGTTTGCCGACCAGGGCTGCAGCCGAGGTCGTGCCGCCCTTGCCATTGCCACCTAGCATTTCGCGCACGGCCTTCTCGGCAGTGGACGCGCTGGCCAGCACCCGGGTGCCATCGTCGGAAATGACGCTGGCATACACATGCAGGTTCGAGCGGAACACCGTCAGGCGCGCCACGACCTGCTGCGCGATGCGCACGCGGGTCTGGCGGGAGCGGCGCGCTCGCTGATCTCTCTTGTTCAACATGGTCTCGCTCCTTACTTCTTCTTCGTCTCTTTCAGGCTCACGCGCTCATCGGCGTAGCGGATGCCCTTGCCCTTGTAGGGCTCGGGCGGACGGATGGCGCGCACCTCGGCTGCCACCTGGCCGACAGACTGACGGTCGGCACCCTTGATCAGAATCTCGGTCTGCGTCGGCGTTTCCACCTTCACGCCGGCCGGCATTTCCTTGGCCACCGGGTGTGAAAACCCGACCTGCAGGTTCAGCTTCTGGCCCTGCGCCTGTGCACGGAAACCCACGCCAACCAGCGTGAGCTTCTTTTCGAAGCCCTTGCTGACGCCGTTGATCATGTTGTTGACCAGCGCGCGCATCGTGCCACTCATCGCACCGGCGGCGACGCTGTCGTTGGCCGGCTCGAAGGTCAGCGTGCCGCTGTCCAGCTTGATGTTGACCAGCGCATTGCCGGCGCGCACCAGCGTGCCGTTGCTGCCCTTGACCGAGATCTCTTTGGCCGAAATCGATACGTCCACTCCCTTGGGGACGGCAATCGGCATCTTTCCTACGCGAGACATGGCTCGATCCCTTTCATTAGGAGACGTAGCAAAGCACTTCGCCACCGACACCGGTCTGGCGGGCCTTGCGATCGGTCATCACACCCTTGGGCGTCGTCACGATGGCCACGCCCAGGCCGTTCATCACGGCAGGGATGGCCTCGCGGCCCCGGTACACACGCAGCCCTGGGCGGCTGACACGCTCGATGCGCTCAATCACGGGACGCCCGGCGTAGTACTTCAGCGCGATCTCGAGCTGGTTCTTGCCGTCTTCGGTTCGCACCGAATATCCGTCGATGTATCCCTCGTCCTTCAGGACCTGGGCAATCGCCACCTTGATTTTCGACGACGGCATCGACACCACGGCCTTGTCAACGCTTTGCGCGTTGCGGATGCGGGTCAGCATATCGGCGATCGGATCACTCATGCTCATAGATAAACTCCTGCTAGTGCTGCGCTCGCGCGGAACACGGCCGATATCACCAGCTGGCCTTGACGACGCCGGGAATGTCGCCCTTGAAGGCGAGATCGCGGATCTTGCTGCGGCCCAGGCCGAACATGCGGAAGGTGCCGCGCGAGCGACCGGTCAGCTCGCAACGGTTGCGCAGGCGGGACGGGTAAGCGTTGCGCGGCAACTGCTGCAGTTGCAGGCGCGCGGCATAGCGCTCTTCGTCGCTGCGCTTGGCGTCGTTGGCCACGGCCTTCAGTTCGGCGTATTTCTTCGCGTACTTGGCAACCAGCTTTTCACGCTTGTCCTGCCGCTGGATATGAGACTGTTTCGCCACGGGGCACCTCAGTTCTTGAACGGAAAGCGGAAGGCGGTGAGCAGCGCCTTGCACTCGTCGTCGGTTTGCGCGCTGGTCGTGATGCTGATGTTCAGCCCACGGATCGCGTCGATCTTGTCGTAGTCGACCTCGGGAAAGATGATCTGTTCCTTGACGCCGATGTTGTAGTTGCCGCGACCGTCGAAGGCGCGCCCGCTGATGCCGCGGAAGTCGCGCACGCGCGGCAGCGCGATGGTCACGAATCGGTCGAGAAACTCGTACATGCGCACTCCACGCAGCGTGACCATGCAGCCGATGGGTACGTTCTCGCGGATCTTGAAGCCGGCGATCGGCTTCTTCGACTTGGTCACCACGGGCTTCTGGCCAGCGATCTTGGTCAGGTCGCCGACGGCGTGGTCCATGACCTTCTTGTCCGCCACTGCCTCGCTGACACCCATGTTGAGCGTGATCTTCTGCAGCCGCGGCACCTGCATCACCGACTTGAAGCCGAACTTGGCCATCATGTCGGGCACCACCGTCTCGCGATAGTAGGTCTGCAGCCGGGCAGTCTGTTGTTGAGCCATGATCGTGCCTTACACCTTGATCTGTTCGCCGCTGGACTTGTAGACGCGCACCTTGTCACCACTGTCCAGCAGCTTGATGCCGACGCGGTCGGCCTTGGCGGTGGCGGTGTTGTAGATCGCCACGTTCGACTGGTGGATCGGCATCGTCTTGTCGACTACGCCACCGACTGCGCCCTTCATCGGGTTCGGCTTGACGTGCTTCTTCACCACGTTCACGCCGTCCACTTCGAGGTGCTCGTCATCCACGCGGCGCGACACCGTGCCGCGCTTGCCCTTGTCGCGCCCGGTCAACACGATGACCTGGTCGCCCTTGCGAATCTTGTTCATGCTTGTCTTCCTTTCGCAGCGCCGCGTCAGAGCACTTCGGGCGCGAGCGACACGATCTTCATGAAACGCTCGGTACGCAACTCGCGAGTCACCGGGCCGAAGATGCGCGTGCCGATCGGCTCGAGCTTTGCGTTCAGCAGCACTGCGGCATTGCCGTCGAAGCGGATCAGCGAGCCGTCTTGGCGGCGCACGCCCTTGGCGGTGCGCACGACCACGGCGCTGTATATCTCGCCCTTCTTCACGCGGCCACGCGGCGCGGCCTCCTTGACGGTGACCTTGATGACATCGCCGATGCCGGCATAGCGGCGCTTGGAGCCGCCCAGCACCTTGATGCACATGACGGACTTCGCGCCCGTGTTGTCGGCGACGTCAAGCCGCGATTGCATTTGAATCATTTGTCAGTCCCCAACTTGTCCCGCATACACCAGGGTGCTGCTGCGGTCAGTCTTGGGCCCGTCGAAGGGCGCTGCATGGCAGCACCCGTTTTTTGGGGCGGATCCGGTAACGCAGCCTGCACCGAGAACCAGGCAAACTGCAAAACCGGCGAAGCTTTGCATTATCTACCGGAAAGGGCCGGGCTGTCAATGCCCGGGCCTTTGTCGTCGGCTCGGATCAGCCCTTCGCGGCTTTGGCCTGCGTCAGCATCGTGCCCGCGTCGCTGACCTCGAACTTGCCGGGGCCTTCGACGTTCAGCGACTTGACTACACCATCGACCACCAGCATTGAATAGCGGTTGGAGCGCAGGCCCATGCC
>JAHECC010000184.1 GCA_024641965.1 Rubrivivax sp. | reverse complement strand
ACCTTGTCGATGCGCTTCAACTCGCGCATCAGCAGTTCGCCCAGCCGCGCGCTGGCCACTTCCTTGGCCGGGCTGGCCAGCAGCTTGTCCTGGATGCGTTCCAGCGCCGCGTCCACCTGCTCGATGCTCACCGGCCGCTTGCGCAGCGCCAGCAGCATCGACGCGCGCAGCTTGGCCGGGTCGAACTCGACGCGCGAGCCGTCCTTCTTCACCACCGCCGGCATCGCGACCTCGGCGCGTTCGTAGGTGGTGAAGCGCTTCTCGCAGTGCTGGCAGCGGCGGCGGCGGCGTACCGCGCCGCCTTCGTCGGCGTCGCGCGTCTCGACGACCTGCGTCTCGTCGCGGTTGCAGTAGGGGCAGCGCATCGTGTGCCCGCGAACCGCCTCAGCGGTAAACCGGGAAGTCGCGCGTCAGCACCGCCACCTTGGCGCGCACCGCCGCTCGGACGGCTTCGTCGTGCGGCTGGTCGAGCACGTCGGCAATCAGGTGCGCGGTCTGCCGCGCCTGCTCCTCGCCGAAGCCGCGCGTCGTCATCGCCGGCGTGCCCAGGCGGATGCCGCTGGTGACCATCGGTTTTTGCGGGTCGTTCGGGATGCCGTTCTTGTTGCAGGTCATGTGCGCCAGGCCGAGCACGTTCTCGGCTTCCTTGCCGGTCAGTCCCTTGGGGCGCAGGTCGACGAGCATGACGTGGCTCTGCGTGCCGCCCGAGACGATGCGCAGCCCGCGCTCGATCAGCGTGCGTGCCAGCACGTCGGCGTTCTTCGCCACCTGCGCCTGGTAGGCCTTGAACTCGGGCGCCAGCGCTTCCTTGAAAGCCACCGCCTTGCCGGCAATGACATGCATCAGCGGCCCGCCCTGGATGCCCGGGAAGATCGCACTGTTGATCGGCTTGGCCACGGTCTCCTTCATCAGGATGAAGCCGCCGCGTGGGCCGCGCAGGCTCTTGTGCGTGGTGCTTGTCACCACGTCGGCGTGAGGCACCGGGTTCGGATAGACGCCGGCGGCGATCAGCCCGGCGTAATGCGCCATGTCGACCATGAAATACGCACCGACGGCCTTGGCCACCTTGGCGAAGCGCTCGAAGTCGATGTGCAGGCTGTAGGCCGACGCGCCGGCGATGATGAGCTTGGGTTTGTGCTCGTGCGCCAGGCGCTCCATCGCCTCGTAGTCGATGGCTTCCCTTGCATCCAGACCGTAGCTCACGACCTTGAACCACTTGCCGCTCATGTTCAATGCCATGCCGTGCGTCAGGTGTCCGCCTTCGGCCAAGCTCATGCCCATGATCGTGTCGCCGGGCTGCAGCAGCCCGAAGAACACCGCCTGGTTCGCCTGCGAGCCGGAATTGGGTTGCACGTTGGCGTGCTCGGCGCCGAACAACTGCTTCAGCCGGTCGATGGCCAGTTGTTCGACCACGTCGACGTTTTCGCAGCCGCCGTAGTAGCGCTTTCCCGGGTAGCCTTCGGCGTACTTGTTGGTCAGCTGCGAGCCCTGCGCGGCCATCACCGCCGGTGAACAGTAGTTCTCCGACGCGATGAGTTCGATGTGTTCTTCCTGGCGCTGGTTCTCGGCCTGGATCGCGGCCCAGATCTCTGGGTCGACGCGGGCCACGGTGGATTGGGTGCGGTCAAACATGGCAGTCCTCTTCGGGTTCGCAGCTGTCCCGTCGCCACGCCCGCCGGCAGCATGGGCTGCGGCGGCGCAGGCGGGCTGCCCAGGCGAACGGCTGACTCGGGCGGCCTGACGCCGCCGACTGCGCTTCACGGTGGTGTTCCACCTCGGGACACGAACCCCTCGGAGCCGGTGACCCTATCGCCAGTTGCGCAGGCCGCCAGTGTAAGGGCTGGCCGGGCAGTTCAGCCGGGCGGCGGACGCCTCAGCGCAGGAATGCGACCCGCTCCGGCGTCGGTTGCGCCGCCTTCGGGGCGGCGGCCGGCACGGCCGGCTCCAGCGCCGCTTCGCGCACGGCCGGCGTCGCCTTGGCCGGCCCGATCGGCACGGTGGTCGACACGCGCCCACCGTCGGCCACGCGCTTCATGTGGCCTTGCTCGCTGAGCACCTTGCCCAGGTAGCCGCCGTCGTCCAGCGAATTTGCCGCGCCGACGTACCAGCGCAAGCCGGCTTCCAAGCCGCCGGCACGGGCAATGCACTCGCGCAGGATCTGCACGCCGACCTTGAGGTTGCTGATCGGGTCGAAGGCCGCGTGCGAACCACCGAAGGCTTCGAACTTGTCGGTGTGCACACGCGTCATTACCTGCATCAACCCCTGCGCGCCAACCGGGCTTTGCGCAAACGGGTTGAAGCGCGATTCAATCGCCGCGACGGCCAGGATCAGCGTCGGGTCCAGCCCGGCGTGCTGGCCGATGGCCCAGGCTTCCTGCACCAGCCGGCCGACGGGCTCCAACGCCACGTCGTAGCGGCGTGCGATCCACTTCGCCACTGCCGCCTGCTGCTTCGTCAACTCGTGCGGGCTGACGGCGGTGGCGCGGCTCACCGCCGACGGCTCGGCCGAAGCGACGGTGATGTCGTCGGAGGCGCCGGCGCGCGCTTCGGAGCGCTCCTGCAGCCAGCCCAGGGCCCATGTCTCGCCCTGGTCACGAAGATCGGGACGGCCGGCGATGAATACGCTCACCACCACCACCACCAGGCCCAGCATGGCCAAGCTGTTGTGGCTGATTTCGAGCAGGCCGTTGCCGACGTCGCGCACGAACAGTCCACCCGCGCGTTGGCAGGAGCGGTACGTCGATCGAAGCTTTCGCAACTTTGTTTTCATGGTCGTCCTTTGCCCGACGCGAACGCAGTGCGCTCGACGTCCCGCCCCTGCGGTGGATATTGGGGCGACAGTGATAATGACTCGAAGGGATCGTGCTGACCGTGGTGCCGGCATGTTGCGGTGCCACCGTTCGCGTCAGCAGGGCCAGAGATGTCACCCTGCTTCAGGGTTAACCCTCTGATCTGTCAATTTCGGCCGGATTCTAAAAATCGAAATATACCAAGTCAAGCATAAGAAGTTGATTTCTAATTCCATATAAGAATGATTTACGCTGACCTGCGAGACTTCCTGCAGCAGCTGGAGCGGCTGGGGAAGCTGGTTCGGGTGCCGGAACCCGTGTCTGTGCGGCTGGAGATGACCGCCATCAGCGACGCGGTGTTGCAAGCCGGTGGCCCGGCGCTGCTTTTCGAACAACCTTCCGGTTACAAGATCGCCTGCCTGACGAACCTGTTCGGCACCCCCGAACGGGTGGCGCTGGGCATGGGCAGCGATTCGGTGAGCGAGCTGCGCGACATCGGCCGCATGCTCGCCAGCCTGAAAGAGCCCGAGCCACCGCGTGGCCTGAAGGATGCCGGCAAGCTGGTGCAGATGGCCAAGGCGCTGTGGGACATGAAGCCGTCCGTGCAACGGCGCGCGCCCTGCCAAGAGGTGGTGTTCGAGCACGAGGATGTGGACCTGGGCAGCCTGCCGGTGCAGACCTGCTGGCCCGGCGACGCCGGGCCGCTCATCACCTGGGGGTTGGTGGTGACGCGCGGACCGCAGACTGTGGCCGCCCCGCGGCTGCGTCAGAACCTGGGCATCTACCGTCAGCAGGTGATCGCCCGGCACCAGGTCATCATGCGCTGGCTGGCGCACCGCGGCGGCGCGCTGGATTTCCGCGACTTTTCGCGCGCCAACCCGGGCCAGTCGTTCCCGATCGCGGTGGCGCTGGGTGCCGACCCGGCGACGATCCTCGGCGCCGTGACGCCGGTGCCCGATACCTTGTCGGAATATCAGTTCGCCGGCCTGCTGCGCGGCGGCCGCACCGAGGTGGTGGATACCAGCGTCGGCGAGGGGGAGCGTCGGCTGCAGGTGCCGGCCAGCGCCGAGATCGTGCTCGAAGGGCACATCCCGGTGGCGGCGCCCGGCTTCCAGGGCCACAGCGAGCTGGGCGTGCAACTGCGTGAGCAGGGCGGTTACCTGCACGCGCTGGAAGGCCCCTTCGGCGACCACACCGGCTATTACAACGAGCAGGACTGGTTCCCGGTGTTCCAGATCTCGCGCCTGACGCACCGCCGTGAGCCGATCTATCACACCACCTACACCGGCAAGCCGCCCGACGAACCGGCGGTTCTGGGCGTGGCGCTGAACGAGGTGTTCGTGCCGATCCTGCAGAAGCAGTTTCCGGAGATCGTCGACTTCTACCTGCCGCCCGAGGGCTGCAGCTACCGGCTGGCGGTGATCTCGATCAAGAAGGCCTATGCCGGCCACGCCAAGCGCGTGATGTTCGGTCTGTGGAGCTTCCTGCGCCAGTTCATGTACACCAAGTTCATCATCGTCACCGACGACGATGTCGACGTGCGCCAGTGGAAAGAGGTCATCTGGGCCGTGACCACGCGCATGGACCCGGTGCGTGACACCACGCTGGTCGAGCACACGCCGATCGACTACCTCGACTTCGCCTCGCCGGTCAGCGGGCTGGGTGGCAAGGTCGGGCTGGACGCCACCCACAAATGGCCTGGCGAGACGGCGCGCGAATGGGGCCGCCCGATTGCCATGGATGCGGACGTGACCGCGCGCACCGCGGCGCTGGTGCACCGCGTGCTCGGACCCTAGGCGCGCCATGCCGGCCCTGCCGCAGCGCATCGTCTGCCTGACCGAAGAACCCACCGAGGTGCTCTACGCGCTGGGCGAAGAGAAGCGCATCGTCGGCATCTCCGGCTACACCGTGCGGCCGGCACGGGCGCGGCAGGACAAACCCCGCGTCTCGGCTTTCACCAGCGCGAAGATCGAACGCATCCTGGCACTGCAGCCCGATCTGGCAATCGGTTTTTCCGACATGCAGGCCGACATCGCGAGTGCCCTGATCAGGGCCGGCGTCGAGGTCTGGATCAGCAACCACCGCTCGGTGGACGGCATCCTCGGCTACGTGCAGCGCCTGGGTGCGCTGGTCGGCGCCGAGACCAAGGCGCGCGCCTACGTGGCGCAGTTGCAGGCGGGCATCGAACAGGTGCGCGCCTGCGCCGCGGCCTTGCCGCGTCGGCCACGCGTGTACTTCGAGGAATGGGACGAGCCGCGGATCAGTGCGATCCGGTGGGTCAGCGAACTGGTGGGCATCGCCGGCGGCGACGACATTTTTCCGCAGCGCGCAGCCGCCAGCCTGGGCCGCGATCGCATCGTCGCCGACCCATTGGAGGTGGTGCGCGCCGCGCCCAACATCATCATCGGATCGTGGTGCGGCAAGAAGTTCCGCGCCGAGATGGTGCGCGAGCGCGCGGGCTGGGCCGAGGTGCCCGCCGTGCGCGATGGCGAACTGCACGAGATCAAGTCACCGCTGATCCTGCAACCGGGCCCGGCGGCATTGACCGATGGCCTGCACGCGCTGCACACGATCATCCAGCGCTGGGCGCTGCAACCGCAACGCTGATCGACCGCGCTTTCAGGCCGCGGCGACGAACACGCCGAACCAGCCCTGTGCGTCGGTCCAGCACTGCATGTCTCGCCAGCCGGCCTGGCGCAGCAGTTCGGTGAAGCCATCGGCGCTCCACTTGTAGGAGTACTCGGTGTGGATCTGCTCGCCCGCGGCAAAGCGCCGCTCAACGTCGCGCCAGCGCACGCTGACGGCCTGGCGCGCGCGCAGGTGCATCTCGATGCGAGACTCCCGCTCATCGAACAGCGCCACGTGCTGCCAGCCGCGCACGTCGAAATCCGTGCCGAGCAGCCGGTTCAGGTGCTTCAGCAGGTTCAGGTTGAAGGCGGCGGTCACGCCCAGGTCGTCGTCGTAGGCGGCCTCCAGCAGTGCCTTGCGCTTGAGCAGGTCGACACCGATGAGCAGCGCGCCACCGCCGGCTGCCTCGCGTGCCTCGCGCAGCAGGCGCAAGGCATCGCCGGGTGCGAAGTTGCCGATGCTCGAGCCTGGGTAGAACAGCAGCGCCGGGCCGTCCAGCAGCGTTTGCGGCAGTTGCAGTTGCGCGGAGAAGTCCAACCCCACGCCCACCATGTCCGTGGCCGGATGCTCACGCTGAAGCGCCAGCATTGACGTGCGCAGGAAATCGACCGAGATGTCTACCGCCACGTAGCGGCGCGGCGCCAGCGCTCCGAACAGCCGCGCCGCCTTGGCGCAACTGCCCGCGCCCAGGTCGACCAGCACCGGCGTGCGGCCGGTGTGCGCCAGCACCGCGCGGGCAATGGACGGCCCGTGCTCGGTATGGATCGCCGCCTCGGTGCGCGTCGGGTAGTACGCGTCCAGCTCGGTGATGGCGTCGAACAGCCGCGAGCCGAGCAGGTCGTAGAAGAACTTGGGCGAGACATAGGCCGAGGCCGCGCTCAACCCGGCAGCCGCCTCCTGCGCCAGCGCGTGGGGCGCGAGGTCGTGCAGCTGAATGAATCGAGGAGTCTTCATCGCGGCTCGCCGCAGCGGCCCTGTGGGTAGGGTGCCATCGATGGTCACTCTAACAGTGACGGGCCTGCTTGATACCATCCGCCAACCTCGCAGAACCCGCCATGCCCACACCTCCGACCCGCATCTTCGTCACCGGCCACCGCGGCATGGTCGGCAGTGCCATCGTGCGCTGCCTGCAGGCGGCAGGCCACACCGACATCCTCACGCGCACACATGCCGAGCTGGACCTGATCGACCAGCGCGCGGTGCACGCCTTCCTGGCCGAGCAGCGTCCCGACTACATCTTCATTGCCGCCGCCAAGGTCGGCGGCATCCAGGCCAACAACCAGTACCGCGCCGACTTCATTTACCAGAACCTGATGATCGAGGCCAACCTGATTCACGGCGCGCATCGGGCCGGCGTGCAGCGGTTGATGTTCCTGGGCTCGAGCTGCATCTATCCGCGCGATTGCCCGCAGCCGATCAAGGAGGACTATCTGCTCACCGGCCCGCTGGAGCCTACAAACGAGCCCTATGCCATCGCCAAGATCGCAGGCATCAAGCTGTGCGAAAGCTACAACCGCCAGCACGGTCGCCAGTACGTGAGCGTGATGCCGACCAACCTGTACGGCCCCAACGACAACTACGACCTGGCCAACAGCCACGTGCTGCCGGCACTGCTGCGCAAGGCGCACGAGTCCAAACAGCGCTGCGACGCCGAACTGGTGGTGTGGGGCAGCGGCACACCGCGGCGCGAATTTCTCTACGTCGATGACCTGGCCGACGCCTGCGTGGTCCTGATGCAGCAGGGCTACGACGGCCCGCTGCTGAACGTGGGCACGGGCAGCGACGTGAGCATCGCGGAACTGGCCGACACGGTGATGCAGGTGGTGGGCTTCGAGGGGCGCGTGGTCTACGACCG
>JAHECC010000033.1 GCA_024641965.1 Rubrivivax sp. | reverse complement strand
AACGTGCGGACATCACTTCGAACACCTACTACGATTGGCTGATCGACCGCGCCTTCATGTTCGTGCCGGCGCAGGCCGGGGTGGCCGAGTTCCTGGCCACCTTCAAGGAGTTTCCGCCGCGTCAGAAGGCGGCCAGCTTCAGCTTGGACCAGGTGATGGACAAGATGACCGAGGCTGCCGGCGGCGCCGGACACTGAGGCCTCGCGTCCAACTGCTGCCGGCACATCTTGCCGGCGGCAGCCGCGTGACCGATGATCGGCCGCCATGCAGAACTTGATTTCTCCCGCGCTCGATCCAGACATCGCGGCCACCGCGCCGCCGCGCTTTCACCTGCTCGCCAAACCGAGCGGTTCCACCTGCAACATCGATTGCAAGTACTGCTTCTTCCTGTCGAAGGAAGCGCTGTACCCGAACGACAAGCACCGCATGTCGGATGCCACGCTGCAGGCGTACATCCGGCAGCTCATGGAATCGCACCGGCTGCCCGAGGTGACTGTCGCCTGGCAGGGCGGCGAGCCGACGCTGATGGGTCTGGACTTCTTCCGCCGGGCGATGGAACTTGTCGAGCAGCACCGGCGCCCGGGCCAGAAGATCAGCCACACCTTCCAGACCAACGGCATTGCGCTGGATGATGAATGGTGCGCGTTTCTCAAGTCACACGACTTCCTCGTCGGCCTGTCGGTCGATGGGCCGCGCGACATCCACGACACCAACCGTGTCACGCGCAACGGCAAGGGCACCTTCGATCTGGTGATGCAGGGCTGGGCGCAGCTGCGCAAGCACGGCGTGGAATTCAACATCCTGTGCACGGTGAATGCGGCCAACCAGCAGCACGGCCGGCGGGTGTACCAGTTCTTCCGCGATGAGCTGGGCGCCAGCTGGGTGCAGTTCATCCCGATCGTCGAGCGCGCCACCGAGCAGACCATTCATATCGCCAACCTCGGCTGGAGCGAACGGCCGAAGGAGAAGCGCCTTCTGTACACGCAGACCGGCAGCCTGGTCACCGAGCGCACCGTCGGCGGCGAGCAGTACGGGCAGTTCCTGGTCGATGTCTTCGAGGAATGGGTGCGCCACGACGTGGGCAAGGTGTACGTGCAACTGTTCGACGTCACGCTGGAGGCCTATTTCGGACGCTACAAGCTGTGCATCCATGCGCCCACCTGCGGCAACGGGCCGGCGTTGGAGCACAACGGCGACCTGTACGCCTGCGACCATTTCGTCGAGCCCGGCTTCAAGCTGGGCAACATCCATGACACGCACATGCTCGAACTGTTGGCCTCACCGGCGCAGCGCAAGTTCGGTCTGGACAAGCGCGACACCTTGACCCGCCAGTGCCAGGACTGCGAGGTGCGGCCGCTGTGCAACGGCGGCTGCCCGAAGGACCGCTTCGCCACAGCCCACGACGGCGAGCCGGGCCACAACTACCTGTGCGCCGGGCTTTACAAGTTCTTCACCCACACCCGGCCGGTGATGCAGCAAATGGCGCAGCTCTATTCGACCGGCCACGCACCGGCCGAGGTGATGGCGATGAAACGCGACGAAGACCGCAGGCGCGACCCGTACTCGCCATGCCCATGCGGCAGCGCTGCCAAGTTTCGCTTCTGCCACGGTGCGCGCGAGGCGCAGACGCCGAAGGAGACGCTGGCGTGAAAGCCGCCGCGCCGCGATCGAGCAACGAATTGGCCGAGGACCGTACTGCGCTGGCGATCGAGCGCAGCTTCCTGTCCTTCGAGCGCACCTTGATGGCATGGCTGCGCACGTCGTTGTCGATGATTGGCTTTGGCTTCACGCTGGCCAAGTTCTTCCAGTACCTGGCCGATCAGCGCGGTGGCGCGGTGGTCGGGCGCTTCGGCAGCACCTGGGCGTCGGACACCGTCGGCCTGACGATGATCGCCATCGGCACCGTGTCGCTGGTGCTGGCGGTCATCCAGCACCAGCGGCGCGTGGTCGCGCTGCGTGCCTATGGGCTGGTGCAGCAATGGAACCTGGCGCTGTGGATCGCGGCCCTGGTGGCGACGCTGGGTGTCTTTGCGTTTCTTGTCCTGGTGTTCCAGGGCTGAGTTCAGCCGCCGGCCGCTGATGGAAATCCAGCTTGGCCCTTTGCTGGCCGCACTGGTGCTGGCGGCGGTTTTCGCGCTGCGCATCGGCGCCGGCGCCGGTGAACTGGCCGAGCGCGTCTGGACCCGCAGACGTTGGGTCTCCGCCGCTGCGGGCATCTCGGTGGCCTATGTGTTCGTCGATGTGCTGCCGGAACTGGCGGCGCAAAGCGAAGCGGTGCGCAAGGTCGCTGACGAATCGGCCTGGTTCATCGAACAACGCGTCTATTTCCTGGCGCTGCTGTCCTTCGTCGTGATGTACGGCATCGAGCACATCGTGCTGTCGCGCCGTCGCCGGCGCGACAGCAGTGGCGAGGTCGAAGAACGCGATGCCGTGTACTGGCTGCACTTGGCAGGCTTCGCGGCCTATAGCCTGCTCATCGGCTACCTGCTGACCGAGCGCGCCGAACGCGGCGTGCTGTCGCTCACGCTGTATGCACTGGCTATGGCCGTGCACTTCGTCGTCGTCAACCATGCGTTAGTCGAGGAACATGGCGCGGTGTATCGCCGGCATGGCCACCGGGTGCTGGCGCTGGCCGTGCTGGCTGGCTGGGGCCTGGGCAATGTGGGGGAGATCGGCGAGATTGCCTTTGCCCGCTTGTTCGCGCTGCTCGCCGGCGGCGTGGTCATCACCAGCCTGAAGGCGGAACTGCCGGACGAACGCGAAGGGCGCTTCTGGCCGTTCTGCGGGGCCGCGATGCTGTTCGCGCTGGTGCTGATCTTCGCCTGAGCCATGGACGCGCAGGCGCTCATCAAGGCCGCCATCAGTGCCAGTATCCTGATGCTGGTGTTCGCGCTGGGGTTGCGCGCCTCGTTCGCCGACGCGACCAGCCTGTTTCGCGAGCTCTTCCGGCCGCCGCGCCGGCTGTTGCGCGCACTGATCGCGATGTACATCGTGGTGCCCGCCGTAGCAGTCGGTCTCGGCTTGCTGTTCGACCTGTCGGTGCCGGTGCGAGCCGGCATGCTGGCGATGGCGATTGCGCCGATTCCGCCTATCCTGCCGGGCAAGCAGCTCAAGTTCGGCGGCAGCAGCGCGCACGTCTTCGGGCTGCTGGTGGCAGTGTCGCTGTGCGCGATCGTGCTCGTGCCGCTCGTGCTCGGCGTTATCGGCCAGGTGTTCCATCATCAGGCGGCGTTCTCTCCGGCCCAGGTGGCCGGCCTGATCGGATCGACGGTGCTGTTGCCGCTGCTGGCCGGACTGGCATTCCGGCACTTCGCGCCGCAATGGGCGGAAAGGCTTGCGCCGTGGGTCTCGCGGCTGGGCACAGTACTGCTCATCGCGGGCGCGCTGCCGGTGCTGATTGCGGCCGCCCCGGCCATGGCGGCGCTGGTGGGCGACAGCTCGGTGCTCGCGATCGCTGCGCTGGTGGCCAGCGCTATCGGGGCGGGTTATGCGCTGGGTGGGCCGAACGAGGACGAGCGCTTGACGGTAGCGATCGCCTCCGCCATGCGCCACCCCGGCATCGCACTGGCGATAGTGACGCTCAACGTACCCGAGGCGCCGATGGCGGGTGCAGCCGTCCTGCTGTATGTGTTGGTCTCCGTGGTGCTGACGACACTGCTCGGCAAGTTCGGGGAGCGACGGCACGACAGCCGAACCTAATTCGTTCTGCGGGGACCACAACCGACTATCGAAATCTTCACGCAGCCGTCGCAGGACGCAGGCATCCGGCACTCGGCATGTTCCTCATGCTGGCGACGCTGGTGATGTCCTTGGTAGGCAATCTAAGGGTGACGAGCGCACGTCGCCGTCACCCGGACATCATCTTGAGCCGCGACCTTTCGGGGTAACGGACTTCCTCACCATGAGCAACGGACCGGCACACCAACGTATTTGACATTTCGATTGAACGGAAGTGCACCTTCAACGCACATGTCGCGACGCCCCCTGTTGGCTGGCTGGGCACCTTCACCGACCGCTTCCGAGCGCTGATGTAGATGTCAGCTCCTGGTCGACCACCGCCGCCCGGTTCCGCCTACCCGCGGTCTGCTCTATGACAGCTTGCTGACCTTCGATCCGGGCAACAGCGGCGTTCACTTGGGGACGCGAACAACCGCGCAGCCAGCGCTCAAGCAATGCGCCCGAACCACAGCAGCGACAGTGACGCAGCCACCACCACCAGGAGTGCCCCCAGCACCGCCAGCAAGGAAGTCAGTTCGGTTTCGCGCGTCTGGATCTGCAGGCGCGA
This sequence comes from Rubrivivax sp., assembly GCA_024641965.1. Lineage (GTDB taxonomy): Bacteria > Pseudomonadota > Gammaproteobacteria > Burkholderiales > Burkholderiaceae_C > Rubrivivax. The sequence continues at coordinate 24,244 of JAHECC010000033.1, read as the reverse complement.
GCCGAGCTGCTGGTAGACGCTACGCAGTTCCTCCACGGTGCCGGCATGGTGATACTCGCCGCCGGTCGAACGCGCCACTTCGCGCAAGGTGGGTTCGTCAAGCTGCAGGTAGATGGCCATCTCCGCGCCCGCTGTGAGATGGCCGTCGACGGTTCCCAAACCCACGACGTAGATGCGAACGCCCCTGTCGGCAGCCATCTTCGCGGCGTCCAGTGTGTCGACGCCCATGGTGCGGCGCCCGTCGGTCAGCAGAATGATCGCGGCGGCATCGTAGGAGCCGGGCGCCACCGGCGTGATCTGCTTGGGCGGCGGCTTGTCTCGTTCATCCAGGCTGCGCGCCTTGGGCCTCGGACCGAGGGTCATCGCCTCCAGGTCGATGCCATGGTCAGGAAACAGCTCCGCCAGGCACAACACGATGGCGCTGCCCACCGCAGTGCCCAGCTGCATCTGGATGGCGTCTATCGCACCGACGAGCGAGGGGCGATCGAAGGTCGGCTGCTGGGCCACCTGGGCGTTGCCCGCGAAGGTGACGATGCCCACGTCGATGTTCCTCGGCAACTCGAGTAGGAACGCCTTCGCGGCCTGCTGCGCGGCCACCATGCGTGTCGGCTCGACATCGGCCACGCGCATGCTCAGTGATGCGTCCATCGCCAGCATGATCGTCGATCGGGCCCACGGAAGCGTCACCCGCGCGGTGGGGCGCGCGGTGGCCAACAGCAAGACGGCAATCGCCGACAAGAAGAGCACCGCAGGCACGTGACGCCGCCACTGGGGGCTCGACGCCGCGCGAACGACACCCAGGCTGCCAAGGCGCAGGGTCGGCTTGCCGCGTCGATGCAGCAACCAGAGGTACACGGCCGGCAGCAACGGCAGCACCAGCATCAGCCACAGGGTCTGAGGCCACAGGAAGTTCATCGACGAAGCGGAGTTTCAGCGCCCAAGCCGCTGCGCCCGATCCACACGACTCGATGCGCGACGGGCCTCAGCCGCGCCGCGCCGCCTCGATCGTGGCGATGTCGATCTTCGTCATCCGCATCATCGCGTCGAAGGCGCGCTTGGCAGCCGCGCGATCGGGGTCGGTGATCGCGTCCGTCAGGGCGCGCGGCGTGATCTGCCAAGACAGACCCCACTTGTCCTTGCACCAGCCACAGGCACTGGCCTGGCCGCCATGGCCGATGATCGCGTTCCACAAGCGGTCGGTTTCGGCCTGGTCGTCGGTTGCTACCTGGAACGAGAAGGCCTCGTTGTGCTTGAACACCGGGCCGCCGTTCAGCCCGAGGCACGGGATGCCCATCACGGTGAACTGCACCGTCATGACATCGCCTTGCTTGCCGGAGGGGTAGTCGCCGGGCGCTCGGTGCACGGCACCGACCGCACTGTCCGGAAATGTCTCGGCATAGAAGCGCGCGGCATCCAGCGCGGCGCCGTCGTACCACAGGCAGATCGTGTTCTTGCTGACCACAGCCGTTCTCCAATGCAAGGCAAGGAAGCGCATTCACCAACGGCTCGTCGCTGGATGTCGCAGCCGGGCGAAGGGCGCCGACGCAAATCCGGCCAGCGTGCGCAGGCTCGAAGCGTCTCGACGTAGAGTGCCCGACTTCCAGCCCGCTGTCGACATGGGCGCACCGAACATGGGTTCGCTCGCGACACCCCTGTCCGCCGACGAAGTGGAACGGCTTCGTGTGAATTTGGGCGAAGCACGCGTTCGATCGGGCCCTGCACACGCGCCGCTGTGCCAGCATGCCGCCATGCCCTGCCACCATCGCCGCGTTGCCGCTTTCGTCGCCTTGTTGTGGCCACTGGTCGCGGCGCTGGCGGCGCCGCCGCTGCCGCAGCGCAACCTCGTCGTGGAGATGCGCATCGTCGAGGATGCCCAGACCGTGCAGCAGGGTGCGCAGGTCACGCTCGGCAGCACCGCGCGCGGCGAGGTCGCGGGTGCGGTGACGCTGCGCGCCGGGTCGCGCCAGCAAGGCATCGACACGACACAGCGTGTGCTCGTGCTCAACGGTTCGCATGCCACGCTGCGCCTGTCGCAGAGTCTGCCGGTGGACAACACCGAAGTCGCCTGGACGCCATGGGGGCCGGCCGGGGTGGTGCGCAGCCAGTGGGTCGAACTGGTCAACGGCATCGATGTTGCACCGCGCTGGCCCGGCGGCAACGCAGCGGCCACGGTGGACATCGCCGCGCAGCGTGCCGCGACGGGCACGACGGTCCGGCAGGCCGACGTGGCGGCGCAGTGGAGCGTGGTGAGCACCGTGCAGGTGCCGCTCGGTGAATGGGTCGACGTGGCGCAGATCGGCGAGCGCCAGGCCAGCGTCGGCCGCAACGGCTTCGATGCCGCGACGGCATCGCGACAGCGCAGCCTCCAACTGCGCGTCAGCCTTCCGTGATCAGCGCGGGTTCGCCGGCCGCGGCCACAGCGCCCACCAGCGCAGCGGCTGCTTCATGCGCCCGGCTTGTTCCAGCGCGGTCTCGCCGAGGCCCCAGAAGTAGTCGGCCCGCACCGCGCCGGTAATGGCGCTGCCGGTGTCCTGCGCCAGCACCAGGCGCTGCATGGGCCGCGTCGACAAGGGCTCGGTCGTGTCCAGCCACACCGGCGTGCCATAGGGCACGCTCAGCGGATCGACCGCGACCGAGCGGCCCGGCGTCAAGGGCACGCCCTGTGCGCCGCGCGGGCCCACGTTGGCGTCGGGCAGGGACTCTTCGCGGAAGAAGATCACGCGCGGGTTGGCCCACAGCATCTGCTGCACCCGCTTCGGGTTGCGCCGCGCCCATTCCTTGATGGCCGGCCAGTTGGCGCCGTCGGCGCGCATCTCGCCCTGGTCGATGAGCCAGCGCCCGACCGACACATAGCTCTGGCCGTTGTGCCCGGCATAGGCCACGCGCACGGTCATGACGCGGCCATCGGCTTCGCGCAACTGCAGGCGCCCAGAACCCTGGATCTGCAGCAGCAACGCATCCAGCGGGTCGGCCACATAGGCGATTTCGCGCCCGCGCAATGCGCTGCGTGCCACGGGCACGGTGTCGAGTTGCTGGCGCGTCCAGTAGGGTTGGCGCGTGCCCAGGTCGGGCGGCGGCGCATGGATCGGCACGACGAACGCGCCGTGCCGGCTGCGGCTGGCCACCACCAGCGGCTCGTAGTAGCCGGTGATCAGGCCCTCGGCACTGCCATCGACGGCCTCGATGCGGTAGGGCTGTAGCCGCTGCATGAACCAGGTGCGCGTGCCGGCGTCGTCGCTGGGCGCGCTCAGCAGCGCATCGGCGCACAGCGCCGACCAGCCCGGCGCCGGGCGCTCGCAGCTGCGCAGCAGCGCCGGCCAGACTTCGGCACTGCGGTCGGCCGACCAGCCCGGCAACTGCTCCCAGTCCACCGCGACCCAACGGCTGCGCGCACGCATCAGCATGGCCGGCGCTGATGGCGCTGACGCCGTCGGCGGTGCGACCTTGGTGATTTCGGCAGGCGGCGGCTGCACCGGTGTCGGGCTGCTGATTGGCGTTGGCTCGCCCGGGGTGCTGCAGCCCCACAGCCCTCCTAGAATGAACGCGGCGATTGTCGCCACGACCTGGGACACACACCGAGCCGACGCCATGGGATTGCTGTTGCTGGAGGCCCTGGGCGCGCTGCTGCTGCTGGTCGGCATCGTCTGGTGGGTCATGTTCGCCGGGCGCCGCAGGGGCGAGCGCGACGATGCCGATCCGCCGGGCTGACCCGGCACGCACGACTCAATGCAAGGCGCTGGCCCGCGCCAGCGTGAAGGGCTGGATCGGCGCATCGAAGGGGTGCGCGTCCTCGGTCATGCAGAAGAAGGTGCCCTGCATCGTGCCCTGCGGCGTGGCCAGCCGCGTCCAGCTGGTGTACTCGAAGGATTCGCCGGGCTTGAGCAGCGGCTGGTGTCCCACCACCGCCAGGCCGCGCACCTCTTCGGTATGCCCGGCCGCGTCGGTGATGACCCAGTGCCTGGCCACCAACTGCGCGGCCACGCCACCGCTGTTGGTGATGGTGACGGTGTAGGAGTAGGCGAAGGGCCCGTCGGGCAGCTGCGATTGCTCGGGCAGGTATGCCGTCTTGACGTTGCAGGTGAAGCGCGGGCCTTTCATGCGGCCGCATTGTAGGCAGCCCCGTAGAATGAATCATCGAAGCACAAGCCAAGGCCATGAGCACCTATCGCATCGCGCCCAGCATCCTGTCGGCCGACTTCGCGAAGCTGGGCGACGAGGTGCGTGCCGTCATCGACGCCGGCGCCGACTGGATCCACTTCGACGTAATGGACAACCACTACGTGCCGAACCTGACCTTCGGCCCGATGGTCTGCCAGGCCTTGCGCAAGCATGCCGTCAAGGCCGACGGCACGCGCGTGCCGATCGACGTGCACCTGATGGTGCAGCCGGTGGACGCATTGGCCATGGCCTTCGCCGAAGCCGGAGCCGACCTGATCAGCTTCCACCCCGACGCCAGCACGCATGTGGACCGCACACTGCAACTGATCCGCGGCGCAGGCATCAAGTGCGGGCTGGTGTTCAACCCGGCGATGCCGATCGACGTGCTCGAATGGAGCCTCGACCAGCTCGACCTGGTGCTGATCATGAGCGTCAACCCGGGCTTCGGCGGGCAGAGCTTCATTGCCGGCGCGCTGCGCAAGATCGAGCAGGTGAAGAAGCTGATCGAAAGCAGTGGCCGCGACATCCGGCTCGAAGTGGATGGCGGCATCAAGGTCGACAACATCCGCCGCGTGGCTGACGCGGGCGCCGACACCTTCGTCGCCGGCAGCGCGATCTTCGGCCAGGCCGACTATCGCAAGGTCATCGAGGCGATGCGCGCTTCGCTGGCGCGCGGCTGACGCGGGCGCCGGCCTCGCGCTGGCGATACCACTCCAGCCAGGCCAGCAGCGGCAGGCTGCTCTGCCGCTGCACGCCCTTCAGCACGAACGGGCCTGTCAGACGCAGTGCCTTGATCGCCATGCGCTGTTTGTACAGGCGCGGCTGGAAAGGGCCGTCGGCGCCGAGCGTGAAGGTCTCGCCCAGGCGCGCCGCACAGTGTTTGCAGTGGCTGTGCCAATGCGCACCGCGGGCCTTTTCGCTCTGATCGCTGCGCCAATGGCCTTGGCTGAAGTCGCGCACCGCCTTGTCCACCTCGCCGGGCAGCGACGAGATGCGGCGCAGCAGCGTGGTCGGTGTGTTCTCGATCTCGAATTCGGGCGTGCCCATCATCGCGAACACCGGCGTTCGCCCGCTGCATTTGGGACAGTCGGTGAGCACCCTGAGCAGTACCAATTGCTGGCACAGCACGGGCCGCGACGACGCGCCTTCGTGCCCGGGCTGCTCATGCACATCGTCGAGCAAGGCAGATTCGTCGACGGCGTCCGGGTCGTGTTTGAAGTCGCCCGGCCGGCGCGGCCGGCGGGTACTGTTGCGTGAACTGCGGTTGAGGCTCATACGCCTTAGTTTGACCCGGATCGGCGCGACGGCCAAGGGCTTCGATAGCAGAATGGGGTGGTTTCAGCCCGCCAGGAGCGCCGCCGATGACTACCACCCGCCCCAGCGTCGCCGACAAGCGGCGCACATTTCAGCAACTGCACGACGCTGGCTGCTTCGTTTTGCCGAACCCCTGGGACCTGGGTAGCGCGCATTTTCTGCAAGGCCTTGGCTTCAAGGCACTGGCCACGACCAGTTCGGGTTTTGCCTGGTCGCAGGCGCGCGCCGACGGTCAGGTACCGCGCGATACCGTGATCGAGCACCTGCGCCAGATGGTCGAGGCCACCGACCTGCCGCTGAACGCCGATTTCGAAAGCGGTTTCGCCGTCGACGCGGCCGGTGTCGCGACCAGCGTGCAACTGGCGGTGGAGACCGGCGTGGCAGGGCTGTCGATCGAGGACTCCACCGGCGACGCCGCCAGGCCGCTGCATGACATCGACACCGCGGTCGAGCGCCTGCGTGCCGCGCGCCGGGCCATCGACAAGGCGGGCGGCGATGTGCTGCTGGTCGGCCGCGCCGAATGCTTTTTCGTCGGCCGCCTCGACCTGGACGAAACCATCGCCCGGCTCAAGGCCTATGCGCAGGCGGGCGCCGATTGCCTGTATGCACCGGGCATCCGCACGCCGGAGCAGATCGCGGCGCTGGTGGCGGCGGTGGCGCCCAAGCCGCTGAACCTGCTGATCGGTGCTGCCGGCCCGCTGACGATGCACGAGGTCGCGGCTCTGGGCGTGCGCCGCGTCAGCGTCGGCGGCGCCTTGGCACGCAGCGCGTGGGGCGGCTTCATGCGCGCGTCGAAACTGCTCGCCGAACAGGGGCGCTTCGACGGCCTGGCCGATGCGGCCTCCGGCGCCGAGCTCAACGAGATCTTTCGCGGCCACGCGTCCAGGCCGGCCACGCCTTGACGACGGGGTCCAGCCCGGGGCAGCTTCAGGCGCCGCCGCTCAGCGACCACAGGCGCAGCGTGCCGGCGACGATCAGTGTCGCGCCCAGCACCCAGGCCAGGCGCCGCCCCTGCGGCGCGAGTTTCTCCAACGCCACCAGCACCGACAACGCGGCGATCCAGGCCAGGTTCATGACGCCGCCGACGAACAGCAGCGCCATCAGCGCCCAGCAGCAGCCCAGGCAGAACAGGCCGTGGCGCAGCCCCATCATGAACGCGCCGCGGCGGCCGGCGCGCCATTCGCCGAGCAAGAAGCCCAGCGGCGTGCGGCAATGGGCCAGGCAGATGTGTTTCAACGGGGAGAACTGGTAGACGCCGGCGACGAGCAGCAAGACGCCGGTCAGCGCGGCCGAGGTGCTGACGATCATCGGGTTCACCCAGCCGGCAGCCTGCATCACCCACTGCGCCGCCGTGGCCACCGCGCTGAAGCCGAACCACACCAGCAGGTAGGCGACGACGAAGGCCCGAGCGCGGCCGGGTTCGCCGCGGCGTGTGCTCAGGTCGACGAAGCCCAGCACCATCGGCAGCGCCGAGGGCAGCATCATCGCCGCCATCATCACCGCCCACATGCACCAGATGGCGAGCAGGTTGGCCACGCCCCAATGTGACGATGCGGGCATCGTCAAGCGCGCCACCGGGTGACCCATGTCGAAGGCGATCCAGGCCAGCGCTGCCCAGCCGCCGAGGCTGATCGCCAACAGCCACAGTGCCGGCGCGGGCCACCTGGCGTGGCGCGCCGGGGCACCGTGCGCCACGCCATCTGTCGATTCGTTTTGCTGCAAGTTCACGCTCGCATTCTCAGCGCAACGGCTCGGGCGCCATACCGCAAGGCCCCTTGTCCATGTCCTTGACCTTGTGCTTGGAGCGCAATGGGTGTACGGTGGCCGCAGCCGGCCGCGTCGATCGCGGCCGAGGCTCAACCCAGCCGGTGTCGAACCGGCACCTGCCCTGAAGGAGCACGAATATGGCGGCCTGGCAAATCAGCGGCGAGTACATGGAGACCTGCAACTGCACGTTTCTGTGCCCGTGCATCACCTCGAACCTGGCGGCGACGCCCACCGAAGGCGATTGCAAGGCAGCTGTCGCGATGCGCATCGACAAGGGCGAAAAGGACGGCGTCAAGCTCGACGGCGTGTCGTTCATCGTGATGATGCACTCGCCGGGTGTGATGGGTGCGGGCAACATCACGGTCGGGCTGATCATCGACGAGAAGGCGTCGGACCCGCAGGTCGAGGCCATCACGGCCATCGCTACCGGCGCGGCCGGCGGGCCGATGGCCGCGCTCGCTCCGCTGGTAGGCAAGGTTGCTGGCGTTGAGCGCCGGCCAATCCGGTTTGAGATGGACGGGCTGAACCGCTCGGTGCGTGCCGGTGACTTGGTTGATCAGGCCTGCGAAGGTGTGCCCAGCGTGTCGGCGCCAGGGCAGGCACTCGGGGTCGACAACGTCGCGCACCCGGTGAACAGCCGGCTGTCGCTGGCCAGGGCCACGCGTAGCATATTCAACGTGTTCGGCATGAAGTGGAACGACTCGACCGGCACGCGCAACGCGCATTTCACGCCTTTTGCATGGGCCGGCTGAGAAGTGGCGGGCCGCGCTAGAGGCGCTTCATTTCCAGGCGCAGCAGGTACAAGCCGCTGAGCACGACGATCAGCGCACCGCCGACCACCAGCGGGCCTGGCGCCTGGCCGAACACCAGCCAGCCAAGCAGCGTCATGTAGAGGATCTGCTGGTACAGGAAAGGCCCGAGCGTGGCGGCAGACGCATAGCGGTGCGCCTGCGCGACCATGAAGTGACCGAGCCCGCCGCACAAGCCACACAGCGCGATCACCAGCCAGGGCAGCCAGCCTTCGGGCCAGACCCAGCCCGCCAACGCCCAGGGAGCGAGAAGCAGCGCCGCGCCCAGCGCCGACATCAGCTGCATCGATGCCGCCGACTCGGTGGCCACCATGCGCCGCGTGAGCAGGTTGAAGGCTGCGTACAGCAGCGCATTCAGTACCGACAGCAGGATCGCCGGGTGGAAAGCCTGGCTGCCCGGGCGGATGACCAGCAGCACGCCCGCGAAGCCGGCGGCGATGGACAGCCAGCGCCGCGCGTCGAGCCGCTCGCCCAGCCACCAGGCGCTGAACAGCGCGATCAGCAGCGGCACCGAGAACTGGATGGCGCCGGTCTCGGCCAACTGCAGGTACTGCAGCGCCCAGAAGTTCAGCGCCGTCATCGACGCCATCATCGCGCTGCGCAGCGCCTGCAGCCGCCAGTCGCGCACGCGCACCAGCTCGCGGCCGAAGTGCGGCGCCAGCAGGGCCGAAGCCAGCAGCACATGGAACACGAAGCGCAGCCATACCACCTGCAGTACCGGCAGGTATTGCACCAGCCACTTGGCGCAGGTGTCCAGCGTCGCGAAACACAACGTCGTCAGCGTGACCAACCCGATGCCGATGCGGCGGTTTTCGGCGTTGTCGAGATGGAGCAAGCGGTGTGGCCGATCAGTGCGTGTCGTGGTGGCGGATTGTAGAAGTCGAGGGCCTTCGCTCCAAGCGCCGACATGCCGGCCGATCTGTTGCGCAGTGCGGGTGCTGACCGCCTTGATTGGGGGGGAGACGTGCGAGCCGACAAGGTTCACACTTCCGCGCAATGCGCACACTCGCCCTTTGTTCCGGCTCTACGCCCCCCTTGTCGCCATTCCCTGTGAAGCGCGGCCGCATTGCTGCGACAGTCAGCCTGATGGCGTTGGCGGTATCGGCGCCATGGGCCGCCTTGGCGCAGATGGCGGCACCTGCGCCGCGTGCTGCTTCAGTGTCGCCGGCTGGCGCCGTCGGTGCCGACGCATTCGCGAAGTGCGAACATGCGGTACGCCAGGCGCTGCTGCCAGCGGCGAAAACGACGACCGAGCTGCGCTTCTCGGCCGCGCCGTCGGTGCAACAGTCGCTGTCCAACGACAACCAGATCGTGCTGCGTGGCGAAGGGCAGTGGCGCGACGCCGCAGCGACGCGCAAGTTCACGTACAGCTGCAATCTCGACCGGCAAAGTGGAGAATCTGTCGGTGTCGTGATCCGTCAGGCGGCAGCGCAACCGACAGCGCCGGCCAAAGCACAGACGATCCAGGAGCCTGACCTCAGCCAACTGTCGCCGTCGGCGTGCGAGTCGAGTGCGGCCGCGGCACTCAAGCAGCGCTGGCCCAGGGTGTCGAAGATCAGTTTCGACTCCGCGACGCGCAGCCTGACACAGCAGAGCAGCTCGCGCGCCGAACTGCACGGCCAGGGCCATGCGCAGTCGGCACCGGAGTCGCAGGTGCTGACGCACTTCGGCTTCGCGTGCACGATCGACCCACGCGACGGCCGGGTCGTCGGAATGCGCCTCAGCGGCTGACGCCCCAACGGTCGGGCGCGATTTCAGTCACTCACGCGCGCGCTGCCGTGGCTCAGCACCACGACATCGCGCTCGATGACCTTGGTGCGGAACTGCACCTGCTCGCCGCGCTGCCACATCTCCACGCGCAGCGTCTCGCCCGGGTAGACCGGCGAGGAGAAGCGAGCGCCAATCTCCTTCAGTTTCGAGGCGTCCCAGCCGCACAGCGTGCGCAGCAGCGCGTGCCCGGTGACGCCGAAGCTGCACAGGCCGTGCAGGATCGGTCGTTCGAAGCCAGCGGACTTGGCCACCGCCGGGTCGGCATGCACCGGGTTGTAGTCGCCGCTGAGGCGGTAGATCAGCGCGCTTTCGGGGCGTGTGGTCAGTTCGCACACATGATCGGGGGGCGAATCGGGCGTCGCCATGCGCGGAGATGGCGCCGGGTCCGACGGCTGACCGCGCTCGCTGAAGCCGCCGTCGCCGCGCAGGAAGGACACGCTGCGCGCGGTGGCCAGCAACTGGCCGCTGGCGGCGTCGCTGATGTCGCGCTCGCTGTACATCAGCGCGCCCTTGCCAGCGCCCTTGTCCACCAGCGCGGTGACCCGCGAGGTGCCGATCACCGTGCCCGCTGCGGGCAGCGGCGCAAACAGTTCCAGGCTCTGCTCGCCATGCAGCACGCGCACCCAGTCGATGCCGGTGGCCGGGTCCTTGGCCCAGAAGCCGGGGTAACCCAGCACCACGGCCAGTGTCGGCAGGGCCTGCAGTTGCGGCTCGTACACATAGCGCAGCGCATCGGTGTCCAGCGGCTCGTGACCCAGGCCCACGCCCAGCGCGTACAGCATCGTGTCGCGCTGCGTGTAGGTGTGCGTGATCGGCTCGAAGGGCCAGGCCTTCAGTTTCGCGGCGTCGATGGGCATGGGCTTCTTTCGCTCAAAGGTTGATGTCGTCGGGGACCGGCACGTCCATCGCCAGCAGCACCTGCGCGTAGCACTTCGCCAGATTGTCGGTACGCAGCGAAGCCATGCCGCCGCCACCGAGCACGTCGTGCAGCAGGAAGTTCATCGCGTTCGCGCCGGGCAGGTCGAAGCGCTCGACGCGGCTGGGCTGGTTGTGCGCGAAATGCGCGGCCACGCGCTCGGGCGTAAGCCAGTGGTTCAGAAGCGGTAGGTACTCGGGCTTGCGCGCAATGAGGCCGATGTTGGCCTTGTCGCCCTTGTCGCCGCTGCGGCCGTGCGCCAGGCGGATCAGCGGCACCAGATTGAAGCCCTGCGTGGCCGGCGCGCCGGCATGGCGCCGCGCGGCGCCGATGCCGGCCTCGTCGAAGCCGCCCGACACCGGCACTTCGACGGCGTGGCTGTCCTCGCCAATCCGCAGCGTGATCGGCACTTCGCGCTTGGGCAGCAGAAACGAGAACAAGCGGATCACCGGCGTCGGTGTGGGCCGCCCGCCGACCAGCCCGGTGGTGCCCGGCGCCATCGAGGTGCCGGCGGCGGCGAACTCGCGTGCGAACAACTCCATCGCGGGCTTTGACGGCGACCTGGCAGCCATCTTCAAGACCACTTCGCGCGAGGTGGGGCGTGCGTTGGCACCGTACATGTCCTCGGCGCCGATGACCTCGATGCGTGTTTCGCTGAAGGATGGCAGCCCGGCTTCAGCCAACATGCGCGCCATGCGCTTGAACAGCGCCTCGCCGGTGCGCCGCGCCTTGGCGGCGGCCTGTTCACCGGCGATGGTGAGGAAGGCCATGTTGCGGTAGCCGTCCATGAAGGTCGCGCTGACCTTGTAGGTGTCGGTGGGCGGGCGGCCGCGCGCACCCGTCACACGCACGCGCTGCGCGCCGTCGGCTTCGAAACGCACGTCGGTGAAATCGCAGGCCACGTCGGGCACGTGATAGGCGCGCGGGTCGCCGATCTCGTAGAGCATCTGCTCGGCCACGGTGGCCGGCGTGACCAGCCCGCCGCTGCCTTCGATCTTGGTGATGACGAAGGAGCCGTCAGCCTTCGCCTCGACGATGGGGAAGCCGATGACGTCCCAGTCGGGCACGCTCTCCCAGTCGGTGAACAGCCCGCCGTTGCATTGCGCGCCGCACTCCACCAGGTGGCCGGCGAGCGTGCCCTGCGCCAGCTTGTCGTGCTCATCGGCCTGCCAAGCGAATTCGTGCACCAGCACGCCCAACGTCACTGCCGAATCGACACAGCGACCGGTGATGACCACGTCGCAGCCGGCATCCAGCGCGCGTGCGATCGGCAGTGCGCCCAGGTAGGCGTTGACGCTGGCGCAGCGCGCCGGGAAGGCCGCGCCGCTGAACATCTCGGTGTTGCCGCGCTGGCGGAACTCATCGGCGCGTGCCGCGAGATCATCACCCAGCACGACGCCGATCTTCAAGCTCACGCCCATCTCCGCCGCCACCTTGGCCAACGCATCGCGGCAGGCGAGCGCATTCACGCCGCCGGCGTTGGCGACGACGCGGATGCCCTTCGCCTTCAGCTGCGGCAGCAGCTGCTTCATCGTGATGTGAACGAAGTCGGTGGCGTAGCCCGCGTTCGCATCCTTGGCCTTCTGCGCGGCCAGGATCGACATCGTCACCTCGGCCAGGTAGTCGAACACCAGGTAATGGATGTCGCCGCCAGCCACCAGCGCCGGCGCGGCCGAGGCGGTATCGCCCCAGAAGCCCGAGGCGCTGCCGATGCGTACGGTCTTGTCATTCATTTCATTGCTCCTTTCGCGGCGCGCTTGGGGTCACGCCGTGCCTGCGCCTTGTCTTCGAGCCGGGCGATGCGCAGTTCCAATCCCTGCCAGACCGGCGCCGCCACGGCCCTTGCCGGCGCAGGTGCCCAGCCGCCGAGCAGCATGTCCACGATCTGCCGAGCGCTATTCGCCGGGTCGCTGGGTCGGCCGCGGCCGACGGTGTTGCGCACCCAATGCTCCAGGCCGCCGAAGAGGAAGTCGCGGGCCAGCGCCGCATCCAGATCGGCACGAAGATCGCCGCGCGCGATGCCGTCGGCCAGTGTGCGCGTCACGAACTGCGCATAACGCCGGTTCAGCGCGTGCAGCGACGATCCGAAATAGCTCTCGTCGCCGCGTGCCTCGCGTGCCAACAGCTTCAGCCATGACGGGTCGTCAAGTGTGATCTGCAGGTGCCTAGCCACCAGAAAGCGCAGGCGGTCGGCCGTGCCTTCGATGACCGCGAAGCGCGGCTCGATGTCGGCGATCAGCTCGTCGTAGAAGTCGGCCAGCACCGCGTCGAGCAGTGCGCGTTTGTTGTCGAAGTAGCCGTAGATCGTGCCCACCACGCAGCCCGCGGCGTCGGCGATCTGCGTGATCGAGGCCTGTTCGTAGGGCTGAGCCAGGAACACCTCGCGCGCCGCGGCCAGGATTTCGGCGCGGCGCGCCGACTTGCGACGTCGGGGCAGGGTGATCATCGGAGATCAGTCATATTGAATTGAATTCATTATTCGATAGGTGGTGAATCAGGTCAAGGTGCGCCGGCAATTCGTAGGTGAATACCATAAGGATGGTTTGAGCGGGTCGGCATGGCTCTTGACTTGTTGCATCACAGCCTTCAAAATTTTGAAGTCGCGTTCATTAAAATCGCCGTGCCTATCCTTCGCTCTCACTTGCTCACTTCCGGCGACAGCTTCCAGGCGCAGCGCGCCGGCATGCTGAAGCTGGTCGAGCGGCTGCGCGAGCTTGAGGCACGCACCGTCGCGGCATCGGCGAGGGCCAAGCCGCTGTTCGACAAGCGCGGCCAGCTGCTGCCGCGCGAGCGGCTGGCGCACCTGCTCGATGCCGGCGCGCCGTGGCTCGAGCTGTCTTCGATGTCCGGCTGGCTGGTCGATCACGACGACCCCGCGAAGAGCGTGCCCGGCGGTGGCGTCATCTGCGGCATCGGCACGATCAGCGGCACGCGCTGCATGATCACCGTCAACGATGCCGGCATCAACGCCGGCGCGATACAGCGCATGGGTGGCGACAAGCTGCTGCGCGCACAGGCGATCGCGATGGAGAACAAGCTGCCCTTCGTGCAGCTGATCGAATCGGCCGGCGCCAACCTGCTGCAATACAAGGTCGAAGGCTTCATCAACGGCGGGCGACTGTTCTACAACCTGGCGCGCTTGTCTGCCGCAGGCATCCCGGTGATCGGCCTGGTGCATGGCTCCTCAACCGCCGGCGGCGCCTACATGCCGGGGCTGTCGGACTACGTGATCATGGTGCGCGGCCGGGCCAAGGCCTTCCTCGCCGGGCCGCCGCTGTTGAAGGCGGCCACCGGCGAGATTGCCGGTGACGAGGAACTCGGCGGCGCCGAGATGCACTCATCGGTGTCTGGCCTGGGCGACTATCTGGCCGAGGATGACGCCGACGGGCTGCGCATCGCGCGCGAACTGCTGACACGGTTGCAGTGGGGCGCCAATGGGTCACCGAGCGCGATTGACGCCGATCCGTCGCTGGAGCCGGCCTACCCGACCGACGAACTGGCCGGCGTGGTGCCGCTCGACATACGCACGCCGATCGACATGCGCGAGGTCATCGCGCGTCTGGTCGACCGCAGCGAGTTCACCGAGTTCGGCGCCGACTACGGCTCGGCCACGCTGTGCGGCCACGCTGCGCTGTACGGCATGCCGATCGGCATCCTGACCAACAACGGGCCGATCGACCCGGCCGGCGCGAACAAGGCCACGCACTTCATCCAGAGCTGCTGCCAGGCGAGCATCCCGCTGCTGTACCTGCAGAACACCACCGGCTACATCGTCGGCAAGGCGAGTGAGCAGGCCGGCATGATCAAGCACGGCTCGAAGATGATCCAGGCGGTGGCCAACGCCACCGTGCCCAGCATCACCCTGATGTGCGGCGCCAGCTTCGGCGCGGGCAACTACGGCATGTGCGGCCGCGCCTACGGGCCGCGCTTCGTCTTCAGCTGGCCGAATTCGCGCACCGCGGTGATGGGCGGCGAGCAGGCGGCGTTGACGATGCGCATCGTCGCCGAAGGCGGCGCCAAGCGCAAAGGCGTGGCGGTGGACGAGGCCGAACTGCAGGCGCTGGAGAAGAAGATCATCCACAACTTCGACAGCCAGTCCGACGCCCTCTACACCAGCGGGCGCAACCTGGACGACGGCGTCATCGACCCGCGCGACACGCGCCGCGTGCTCGGCCTGTGTTTCGACATCTGCCGGCAGGCCGAGGCACGGGTGCTCCGGCCCATGCAATTCGGCGTGGCCCGCCCCTAGAGAGAAAAACCATGCAACACCTGCTCTACACCGAAGACCACATCGCGCTGCAGGACTCGCTGAAGAAGTTCTGCGACGCCGAGATCAACCCGCACATCGCCGAGTGGGAGAAGGCGGAGATCTTTCCTGCGAAAGAGCTGTTCCGCAAGATGGGGAAGCTAGGCTTCCTCGGCGTGAACAAGCCGGAGGAATACGGCGGGCAGGGGCTGGACTACAGCTTCGCCGCGGCCTTCGCCGAGGGCCTGACGGCGATCCAATGCGGCGGCATCCCGATGGCCATCGGCGTGCAGACCGACATGGCGACGCCGGCGCTGGCGCGCTTCGGCTCCGACGAGGTGAAGAAGGAATTTCTCGCGCCGTCGATCAGCGGCGACTATGTGGCCTGCCTCGGCGTGTCGGAAGTTGGCGCCGGCAGCGACGTGGCCTCGATCAAGACGAACGCGCGCAAGGACGGCGGCGACTACGTCATCAACGGCGGCAAGATGTGGACCACCAACGGCACGCAGGCCGACTGGTGCTGCGTGCTCGCCAACACCTCGGAAGGTGGCTCGGCGCATCGCAACAAGACGCTGATCTGCGTGCCGATGAAGACCAAGGGCGTCGAGGTCGCGCGCAAGCTGAAGAAGGCCGGCATGAACTCGTCGGACACCGCGCAACTGCACTTCGACAACGTGCGTGTGCCGCAGCGCTGGCGCATCGGCGAGGAGGGCATGGGCTTCACCTACCAGATGCAGCAGTTCCAGGAGGAGCGGCTGTGGGCCGCGGCCGGCTGGCGCAAGAACTCGGAAATCATTCAGGAAACGATCAACTACCTGCGCGAGCGCCAGGCCTTCGGCAAGCCGCTGCTGGAGAACCAGTACATCTACTTCAAGCTGGCCGAACTACAGACCGAGGTCGAGGCGATGGGCGCGCTGTTCCACAAGGCGGTGGCCCTGTACGTGGCCGGCAACGACGTCACGCAGCTGGCGTCGATGTGCAAGCTGAAATGCGCGCGGCTGGCGCGCGAGGTCAGCGACTGGTGTGTGCAGTTCTGGGGCGGCATGGGATATATCGAGGAGACGCGTGTGAACCGGGCCTGGCGTGATTCCAGGCTGAGCTCGATCGGCGGCGGCGCCGACGAGGTGATGATGGGCATCATCGCCAAGACGATGGGCATTCTTCCCAGGCAGGGTTGAACTCGACATCGCTGTCATGTTCGACACACTGCTGATTGCAAATCGAGGCGAGATCGCCTGCCGCGTGATCCGCAGCGCGCATGCGCTCGGCTTGCGCACGGTGGCGGTGTACAGCGATGCCGACCGCAACGCGCTGCATGTGCAACGGGCCGACACCGCGCTGCGCATCGGCGAAGCCCCTGCATGCGACAGCTACCTGCACATCGGCAACGTGCTCGACGCCTGCCGCCGCGCGCGTGCCGGCGCGGTGCACCCAGGCTACGGCTTCCTTTCGGAAAACGCCGACTTCGCGCGTGCCTGCCGCGAGGCCGGCATCGTCTTCGTCGGACCGTCGCCGGAATCGATCGATGCGCTGGGCCACAAGTCGGCCGCCAAGCAACTCGCCGAACGCATCGGCGTGCCCTGCCTGCCGGGTTATTCCGGCGTCGCGCAGGACATCAACACGCTGCTCGCCGAAGCACGGCGCGTTGGCGCACCGCTGATGATCAAGGCCAGTGCCGGCGGCGGCGGACGCGGCATGCGGCGCTGCGACGACGTGGACGACGAGGTTTCATTGCGCCAGCTGATCGAGTCGGCGCGGGCCGAGGCCCAGGCCTCATTCGGCAACGGCGACCTGCTGCTCGAACGCCTGGTGGAAAGCGCGCGCCATGTCGAGGTGCAGGTCTTCGGCGATACCCACGGCCACGCGCTGCACCTGGGCGAACGCGACTGTTCGACGCAGCGCCGCCATCAGAAGATCCTGGAAGAAGCACCGGCGCCCGGCGTCTCGCCCGAACTGCGCGAGCGCCTGGGCGCTGCCGCGGTGAAGCTGGTGCGTGAGGTGGGTTATGTGGGCGCCGGCACGGTGGAGTTCCTGCTCGCACCCGACGGCAGCTTCTCCTTCCTGGAGATGAACACGCGGCTGCAGGTCGAGCACCCGGTGACCGAAGCGATCACCGGGCTGGACCTGGTCGAATGGCAGTTGCGCATCGCGCGTGGCGAGCCGCTGCCGCTGCGGCAGGCCGACATCCGCTGGCAGGGTCACGCGATCGAGGCGCGGCTGTGCGCCGAAGATGCCTTCGCCGGCTTTGCGCCGCAGTCCGGGCGCATCGCTCACTGGTCGGTGCCGGCCGGAGAGGGCGTGCGGGTGGACCACGGCCTGGTCGCGCAGCCGGACATCCCCCCGCACTACGACTCGATGATCGCCAAGCTCATCGCCTTCGGCGCGGACCGCGAGCAAGCGCGCGCGCGATTGATGCAGGCGCTGGCCGGCAGCACGGTGCTGGGGCTGCGCACCAACCGCGACTACCTGCTGCAGGCCCTGGATGCAACGGCCTTCGCATTGCCGCAGCTGTCGACGCATTGGCTCGGCGAAGCCAGTGCCGGTTGGTCGCCGCGCCGGCCCGACGCACGCTGGGCGGCCATTGCTGGAGCGTTGCTGCTGCACCGGCGC
Organism: Rubrivivax sp.; assembly: GCA_024641965.1. Taxonomy (GTDB): domain Bacteria; phylum Pseudomonadota; class Gammaproteobacteria; order Burkholderiales; family Burkholderiaceae_C; genus Rubrivivax. Next base: position 6,654 of record JAHECC010000033.1, on the reverse strand, counting down.
AGTCGGGTGCATGGGCCGCTGGCGTGTTTCAGCTCGACGGGGCCGCGCGAGACACCGCTGCGCCTGGACGCGGGCGGCGCGGTCTTCGACCTGCGCCTGCGTTATGGGCGCGAGGGCGCATGGCGCGTGTCGTGCGCCGACGCGGCCTTCGACATCGAGGTGCTGCACGAAGACGGCGGGGCCGCGGCGCTGCTGATCGACGGCCAACGCTGCAATGCGACGGAGCAAGACCAGGGCGCTGTCGGTTGGCTTGACGCCGACGGCATCAGCGCCGCCTTCGCCGACCTGAGCGATGCGCCGTCGCAGCGCGAGGACGCCGATGCCCACGGCCTGGTCACCAGCCGCATGCACGGCGCGCTGGTGCGGCTGCAGGCTGCGCCCGGCCAGCGAGTGCGCAAGGGCGAATTCCTCCTGGCCATCGAGGCCATGAAAATGGAACATCGCATCGAGGCGCCGATCGACGGCATCGTGGTCGAACTCGGCGTCGCGGCCGGTGCGCAAGTGGCTCCGGGACAACTGCTGCTGCGCATAGATGCCGATGCCTGATGGGCTCACCCCCGAAGCGGCTTCGCCGCTCCCCCTCAAGGGGGTAACACCAGCGGCTCGGCAAAGCCGGTTCCGCGGTGTTTGCTGGATGCGGTTCGCGTAGAGTGAAGAGAGCGTCTGACTTGATGGAGTTGCGAACATGTCCGAAGCCGCTGTGATCTACGCGACCGAAGCCGGCGTTGCCACCTTGACGATGAACCGCCCCGAGGTGCTGAACTCGCTCAACGACGAGCTGCTCACCGGCCTGCGCGACGGCCTGGCGCGCGCCAAGGCCGATCCGCAAGTTCGTGCCGTGCTGCTCACCGGCGCCGGCCGGGGTTTCTGCGCCGGGGCCGACCTGGCGGCGGGGTCGAAGCGCGAAGGCCCCTACGACGTAGCGCAGGGCCTGCGCGAGCGCTACCACCCGATCGTGCTGGCCATGCGCCAGTGCCCGAAGCCGATCGTCGGCGCGGTCAACGGTGTCGCCGCCGGCGCCGGCATGAGTCTGGCGCTGGCCTGCGACATCGTGCTGGCGGGTGAATCGGCGTCGTTCCTGCAAGCCTTTGCGCGCATAGGCCTGGTGCCCGATTGCGGCAGCACCTGGTTCCTGCCACGGCTGGTGGGCGATGTGCGAGCGCGTGCGCTGACGATGCTGGCCGACAAGATCACAGCCGCCGACGCGCTGCGCTACGGCCTGGTCTGGCAGGTGCACGCCGACGTGCAGTTGATGACCGAGGCGATGGCCATGGCGCAGCGTTTGGCGGCGATGCCAACGCGCGCGCTGGCCCTGATCAAGCAGGGCCTGGCGGTCAGCTCGGCCAACGGCCTGGGCGAGCAGCTGGAGGTGGAGGGCCGCCTGCAGGCCGAGGCGATGGCTACAGAGGACCACCGTGAAGGCGTCGCCGCGTTCCTGGCGAAGCGGCCGGCGAATTTCAAGGGTCGATGACGCGCCGTCTGGGTGCGGGCCAGGTCAATGGGGGGCCAACGGGATGAGCCAAACGATCGACGGCGGCTGCCTGTGCGGCCGCGTTCGCTACCGTGCCACACAAGCACCACTGCGCACGCTGGTGTGTCACTGCAGCTTCTGTCAGCGCGTGACGGGCTCGCTGGCCTATTCGGAATCGCTGTTCTCGATGGACACGGTTCAGTTCTCCGGCGCGCCGATGCGCTCCTATGCGCACCGATCCGACACCAGCGGCCAACAGGTCTTTGTGCACTTCTGCGAATCCTGCGGCACGACGCTGTCGCTGACCTTCGAGCGCTGGCCCGATGCCAGGGCGATTTCGCGCGGCACCATGGATGAGCCCGAGGATGTCGAGGTCACGGCGCACATCTGGACGCGCTCGGCGCACAGTGGCGGCGCATTGCCGGCAGGGATCGACTGTTTCGATCAGGCGCGGGCTACGCTGGACGGCGTGGCCGAAACCCCGCGGCGTTTCGATGTGCCGGTGATGATCGAGCCCCGCGCCCCGCGGCATCAAGAGGATTGAGAGGAATTTGCCAATGAACGACGAACTGAAGATCGAAAAGCGCGGCCACGTGCTGTGGCTCACCATCGACCGGCCCGCGCAACGTAACGCGATGAACAGCGCGGTACTGCAGGGCATCCGAGCCGGGCTGACGCAGGCTGCAGCCGAGGCCGACGTCCGCGTGGTGGTGCTCACCGGCGCGGGCGACAAGGCCTTCTGCGCCGGCGCCGATCTGGCCAAGGGCTCAGGCTCGTTCCAGTTCGATCCGTCGCTACCGCACGCCGAGTTCGCCGACCTGCTGCGCTTTGCCTGGACGACGACGCTGCCGATGATCGCGCGCGTCAACGGCCACTGCCTGGCTGGCGGCATGGGCCTGTTCGCGATGTGCGACATGGCGGTGGCGGCCGAGCACGCCAGCTTCGGCTTGCCCGAGGTGAAGATCGGCCTGTTCCCGGCGCAGGTGCTGGCGGTGCTGCAGCACATGAGCGCGCCGCGCCACATCGCCGAGATGTGCATCACCGGCGAGCCGATCAGCGCGGCGCGCGCCGCCGAAATCGGCCTGGTGAATCACGTCGCGTCGGCCGGCGAGCTGGACGCCAGGACCGACTGGCTGGTGCAGCGTGTGGTCGGCAAGTCGCCCACCGCGATTCGCCGCGGCAAGGCGATGATGCGCGCCGCCTTCGACATGAGCTTCGAGTCGTCGATCAGCTTCCTGGAAACCCAGATCATGACGTTGGCGCTGACCGAGGACGCGAAGGAAGGCCGTGCCTCCTTCGTCGAGAAGCGTGCGCCGAACTGGAGCGGGCGCTGACGGCGAAACGTTGCAGGCTTCGCGCCATTGCGCATCGATTAGGATGGCCCGACCTTCATCGAACGGGCAGCCCATGGACAAGGACGACAGCGGCAAGGACCATGTCCTGGTGACGCGCGAGGGCGCGGTGGTCACGCTGACCTTCAACCGCCCCGAGGCGCGCAACGCCATGACCTGGGGCATGTACGAGCGCCTGAACCAGACCTGCGAGGAGGTCGACGCCGACGATTCGGTGCGCGTGCTGGTGCTCAAGGGTGCCGGCGGCAAGGCTTTCGTCGCCGGCACCGACATCAGCCAGTTCACGGCCTTCGAAGGAGCCGACGACGGGCTGCGCTACGAGCGCGACGGCGACCAGCGCACCGGGCGCATCGCGCGTGTGAAGAAGCCGGTGATCGCGTTGATCCAGGGCTACGCGGTGGGTGGCGGCTTCGGCATCGCCGCCGGCGCCGACGTGCGCGTCGCCACGCCCGACGCGCGCTTCGGCGCGCCGATCGCGCGCACGCTGGGCAACTGCCTGTCGATGGCGGCCTACGCACGCTACCTCGACCTGCTCGGCCCGTCGCGCCTGAAGGAGATGATCATCACCGCGCGGCTGCTCAGCGCGCAGGAGGCGCTGGCGGCGGGCTTCGTGCACGAGATCGTCGCCGCCGACGCGATCGAGGCGCGCGTCGCCGAACTCGCCGCGACCATCGCCTCGCATGCGCCGATCACGATGTGGGTGACGAAGGAGGCGGTGCGCCGGCTGCAGGAAGCCCGGCCGCTGCCCGACGGCGACGACCTGGTCGCCGCGACCTACGGCAGCGCCGACTTCCGCGAAGGCGTGCGCGCCTTCGTCGACAAGCGCGCGCCGCGCTGGACCGGGAAGTGATGACCATGCTGGCCTCCGATGCACTTTCGCACCTGATCGTTTTGGATCTGACCCGCGTGCGCGCCGGGCCCACGGCGGTGCGCCAGCTTGCCGACTGGGGCGCGCAGGTCATCAAGATCGAGATGCCCGAGCACCTCGACGAAGGCGAGGGCATCGGCGGCCCGCGCGAGGACAGCGACTTCCGCAACGTGCACCGCAACAAGCGCGGCATGACGCTGAACCTGAAGTCGAGCGAGGGGGTGGCCATCCTGAAGCAATTGGTGGCACGCGCCGATGTACTTGTCGAGAACTACCGCCCCGACGTCAAGCAGCGCCTGGGCATCGACTACGAAACGCTGTCGGCGATCAACCCGCGGCTGGTCTACGGCAGCATCTCCGGCTTTGGCCAGGACGGCCCGAACAGCCTGCGCCCGGGTTTCGACCAGATTGCGCAGGGCATGGGCGGGCTGATGTCGATCACCGGCCAGCCCGGCCAGGGGCCGATGCGCGTGGGCATCCCGATCGCCGACCTGTGCGCCGGCATCTTCTGCGCCTACGGCATTGCCATGGCGCTGATCGAGCGCGAGAAGTCCGGCAAGGGCCAGTGGGTGGCCTCGTCACTGCTTCAGGCGCAGCTGTTCATGCTCGACTTCCAGGGCGCGCGCTGGCTGATGAAAGGTGAAGTGCCGGGCCAAGCGGGCAACAACCACCCGACCGCAATCCCCACCGGCGTGTACCGCACGCGTGACGGCCACATGAACCTCGCCGTGGCCGGGCACAAGATCTGGCTGCGTTTTTGCGAGGCCATCGGCGCGACCGAGCTGAGCCGCCACCCCGACTACGAGAGCAACGAACAACGCTCGCGCCACCGCGACGCCTTGCACGCCGAAATCGAACAGCGCCTGCGCGAGCAGGATACGGCGCATTGGATCGACCGGCTTAACGACGCCGGCATTCCCTGCGGGCCCATCTACAGCGTCGACCAGGCCTTCGAGGACCCGCAGGCGCAGCACCTGGGCATCGCGCAGAAGGTCGATGACGTTGCCTACCTGGGCCAGCCGGTGACACTGAGCCGCACGCCGAGCCATGTGGTGGCGCACCCGCCGGCCTTGGGCGAACACACCGACGCGGTGCTGCGCGAGATCGGCTACGACGACGCTGGCATCGAACAGCTGCGCCGCCGCGGCATCGTCTGAGGGCCCGACGATGGCCAACGTCAGCGCCCGCCTGCAAGACGGCATCGCCTGGATGACGCTGGACAACCCGGCGCGGCTCAACGCCATTTCGATGGCTATGTGGCAGCAGGCACTGCAGATCATGGCCGACGTTGCCGCCGACCCGTCGGTGCGCGTATTGGTGATCAGCGGCGCCGGCGGCAAGGCCTTCGCCTCGGGCGCCGACATCTCCGAATTCAAGGACCAGCGCGAGCAGGCCGAGGCGGTGGCGCATTACCAGGCGCTGACGCAGCAGGGCTACGGCACGCTGCAGGCCATGGCCATGCCGACCATCGCGATGGTCCGCGGCTACTGCCTCGGCGGCGGCACGGCGGCGGCGGTGTGCTGCGACATCCGCATCTGCAACGAGGCGGCGCGCTTCGGCATTCCGGCAGCGCGGCTGGGCCTGGGCTACGGCCTGCAGCGCGCGCAGGGCCTGGTCGACCTGATCGGGCCGGCCCATGCCAAGGAGATGTTCTTCACCGGCCGCCAGTTCGATGCGCAGGAGGCGCTGCACATGGGGCTGGTCAACCGCGTCGTCGCCGACGAGCAGATCGAGGCCGTGGTCACGCAGATGGCGCGCGACATCGCCGACAACGCGCCGTTGACCGTGCGCAGCGCCAAGCTGGTGGTCGACCAAGCGTTGAAGAATGACGGCCAGCGCGACGTGGCGGCAGCCGATCGCGCCGTCGCCGCCTGCTTCGCCAGCGACGACTACAAGGAAGGCCGCGCGGCATTCATGGAAAAGCGCAAGCCGCGATTCAGCGGCCGCTGAGGCCTCAAGCAATCTGGTCAACGGAGCAACGCACATGGCACGTCTGCAAGGCAAGGTCGCGATCATCACCGGCGGTGCGGGCGGCATCGGCGCGGCCACCGGGCAACTCTTCTGCGAGGAAGGCGCAAGCGTCGTGCTGGTTGACAGCGACGCTGAAGCCATGGCCTCGGTCTGTGCCGATATCCGCAGCCGGGTCAGCGGCGCGACGGTCAAGGACCTGGTGATCGACCTGGCGGTGGAGGCGTCCGCAGCGCAGATCGTTGCTGCGACGACGGGCGCCTTCGGCCGCATCGACGTACTGGTGAACAACGCCGGCATCCGTTCCTACGAGCCCTTGAGCGAAGCGAAGAGCGAGACCTGGCAGAAGATCTTCGCCGTCAACTTGCTGAGCTATGCCTACCTCAGCCGCGAGGCCTTGCCTTTGCTGCGCGCCGGTCGCGGCAACATCGTCAACGTGTCCTCGACGCACGCATTCAACGCCCGCGCCGGCATGGGGCAGTACGACGTCACCAAGGCCGGCATCGTGTCGATGACACGCACCCTGGCTTTCGAGGAAGCCAAACATGACGTGCGTGTCAACGCCGTGTGCCCGGGCGCGGCCTTCACGCCCTTTCACAAGAAGCGCTTCGAGGCGGCAGGGCGCACGCAGGCGCAGATCGATGCCGAGGCCGAGACCACCTGCCTGATGCGCCGCTGGGCCACGCCGCGCGAGATCGCCTACCCGATCCTGTGGCTGGCCAGTGACGAAGCCAGCTACGTCACCGGCTCGGCGCTGATGGCCGATGGCGGCCGGCTGGTGATCTGATACGCGCTGGCACTCAATCGCTTGGATCTGATAAGTGGCTTGCGGGGCATAGCGGCCTTCCGTGGAAGGCTTGTGAGCTCACACCAACGGCCATTTCTTGCCGCTGGCCAAGGGCAACTTCCTGGCATCTCGCTTCGGCGAGGTTGCGACGTAGGCGACCATGAGGCCAGGCTCATTCAGTACGGCCCAGCTAGCCACCTTAGCCACC
>JAHECC010000183.1 GCA_024641965.1 Rubrivivax sp. | reverse complement strand
ACCAGCAGGTAGCGCGCGATCTCCTCCGTCCACGAGGCCGAGTCGTTGAGCACGTAGCGGGTGAAGAACTGCGTGAAGACCACGCCGCCCAGCACCCAGAACAGCAGCAGCGCGATCCAGCCCTCGACCGGCGTGCCGGACAAGTCCACCGCGTCGTCGACGACGTGGAACTCACCGTCGTCGCCCATCACCTTCGGGCCGGAATCGATGTCCATTCGTCCTCCTGTGCTCCACAAGCCGGCGTCCCAAGACGCTCGGACTCGCCCCTTCAACAGCGCTTCGAGACCCACCACCCAGCGGCCGCCGCGAGACCGGCTCCGCCGGCGCGCCAGCGGTACCCCCTTGGGGGGAGCGCCGCAGGCGCTTCGGGGGGAATCACTTCAGGGCTTGCAGCTTGTCGTAGGTCGCCTTGTCCCAGGTCGCGTCCGGCCCGAGGTGGAACTTCTGGAAGGCGGCGGCGAACGCGGCGCGGTCGGACTTGACCACCGTCTTGTTGTACTTGGTGGCGAAATCGCCCACCAGCTTGGCTTCGGAGGCGGCGATCTCCTCGGTCGCCTTGGCGGCGGCCTCGGTCAGCACCGTCTCGAAGGTCTTCTTGTCGGCGTCGGACAGCTTGTTCCAGGTCTGGCCGCTGACGATGGTCAGCAGCATCTCGGTGATGTGGCCGGTGAGGTTGATGTGCGACTGCACCTCGTAGAACTTCTTCGCCTCGATCGTCGGCAGCGGGTTCTCCTGCGCATCCACGGTGCCGCTCTGCAGTGCCAGGTAGACCTCGGCGAAGGCGATCGGCGTGGCGTTGGCACCCACCACCTTCGGGTACATCACGTACAGCGGCGCGTCGGGCACGCGCAGCTTGAGGTTCTTCATGTCCTCGGGCTTCATGATCGGCTTGTTGGCCGTGGTGTGGCGCACGCCGTAGTAGGTGACGGCCAGTGGCTTGTTGCCGCCCTTCTTGTAGTAGGCCTCTTCCAGTTCCTTCAGCAGGTCGCTCTTGGCGTAGGCCTTCCAGTGATCGAGGTCGCGGAACATGAAGGGCGCGCCGCCGATCGCGATCGGCGGATAGGTGCGTGCGGCGAAGGCCTGGCCGGTGTAGATGATGTCCACCGTGCCGAGGGTCAGGCCCTGGTTGATGTCGGTCTCCTTGCCCAGCTGCGAGGCCGGGAAGACCTGGATCTCGTAGCGCCCGTCGGTGCGCTTCTTGATTTCGTCCGCGGCCCACAGCGCGGCCTTGTGATAGGCCTCGGAGGTCTCGTAGACATGGGCGAACTTGAGTTTCGTCTGCGCCCAGGCGGGCGTGCCGGCGAGGGCTGCGGTGGCGATGGCCGTGGCGCAGAGCAGGGTCTTCAGGGTGGAACGCTTGTTCATCAGTCTCTCCTTGTAGAAATCACGGGCCAGGGGTGAAAAGTGGATTCAGGGTTCGCAGGGTGGATTGAGCAGGGCAGCACTCGGCGCGTCAGTGAAGATCGCTGTCGACGCCTTCCGGCCAGGCCTCGGCATAGCTGTCGTGCGAGCGCTGCAGATGCTGCTGCATGGCGGCGCGGGCCGCTTCGGGGTCATGCGCCGCCAGTGCCTCGACCACCGCCTTGTGCTCCGCCACGGCGGTGCGCCAGCTGTCCACACTCTCGAAATGCTGGCCGAAATGCTCGAACAACGGGCTGTCGCGCATGTCGTAGAGCTCGGTCACCGTGCGCAGCAGCGGCCCGTTGTCGGCGGCCTCGGCGATGCGCAGGTGAAACAGGCGGTCGCCTTCGATCGGCAAGGTGCCGGCCGCGATATCCGCCTCCATTTGCGCCAGCACAATGCCCAGGTCGCGCAGCAGCGTCACGCTGGCCTGCCGTGCCACGACAGCGGCAATCTCGCCCTCGACGAGTTGGCGTGCGCGGAAGATCTCGAACAGCCCGAACACGCCTGCTTCCACCGCGCGGGCGCTGGCCGGTGTTTCGCGCGACAGCACATGGACGCCGGAACCGGTGCGCACCTCGACCAGGCCTTCGACCTCGAGCGCAATCAGTGCCTCGCGCACCGAGGGCCGCGACACACCGAGCTGCAGGGCAAGGTCGCGTTCGGCCGGCAGCCGCGTGCCGACGCCGTATTCACCCTCACGGATCAGCGTGCGCAGCTGGTCCGCGATCTTGCGGTACAGGCGGCGGGGTTCGATGGTTTGCAGCGGCACGGGGAAGTGGTCAAGTGGTCAGGCCAATTGCGCGAAAGCATAGTGCCAACCGACCCGTGCGCAGCCCGGTGCAAACCCTCGGCGCGCGCCTTCCCCAGCCTCAAGTGCGCAGCGCGTCGGCGCTTGCGTAGTCCGGCCCCGTGGACATCCGATCGAAGTACGAAGCGAAGGCATCGCTGCCCGCCGGCCACATCGCAAGGAACTGCCGCTGCCAGGCTACGGCATCGGTGTCGATGGCAATCGCGTCGATGAAGACCTCGCCCCGGCGCAGGCCGAAGCGGCGCTGCGGCCCTTCGAAGGGTTGCAGCGCGAAACGCGTCAGCAGCCCCGCGCCATCACTGCGGAAGTTGGGCATGCCGGCCGCGCCGTTGTTCAGCACCCAGCGCGGCGTCGTGCCACCGTCGATGGCCTGGAACACCGGCAGGCAGGTGTGCGTGCAGGCGAAGGCGTCCACCTCGGCGGCATCGAACCAAGCCTGCACCTGCCGGCGGTGCGCGGCGTCGCGCAGATGCTCCTGTGCAAAGCCCCAACCGGCCAGCGACACGGCGTCGCCATGCACGATGCCCAGTTGAAGCTCACCCACCGCGGCGCGCTGCCACATCGGCAGTGCCGCCAGTTCGGCGCGTTGCGTCGGCGTGGTGACGCCACGCAGACGCTGCAGGATGCGGTTCGAGCGCTCGACGACGCCGTCGCCGACCCAGTCGGGATAGGCACAACCGCAGCCGGCATCGGCCTGCGCTTCGGCGACGGCAAGCTCGGTCTCGACATTGCCGCGCAGCGCATCGAAGGCCAGCACCTCGCGCTGCACGCGTGCGAACAGCGCGGGGTCGGCATCGAACCAGTGGAAGTCGCCGTTGAAGACCAAGCGCGCACGGCCGCGTTCGCGCTCGAACAGGCGCAACACCGAATGCAGCGCCAGAGGGTTGCCATAAAGACCGCCGACGACATACAGCACCTCCAGGTCTTGCAGCGCCGGCGGCGCCGGCGTGGCGAAGACCTGCGGCGCATAGCGATAGTGCAGCGGACAGCTGCGCCCGGGTGTTTTCATGTGCCCACCTCGAAGCCACGCAGGAAGCCGCGGTCGATGTGGTCCTTCCAGTGCCACAACCAGCGTCCTTCGACCGACCAGCGCCCGCGCGAGGCGATGGCGCGGCCGTCGGCGGTGGCGAGCAGCGCGAGGAAGCGCGATTGGGGTTCGTAGTTCTGCAGCGCCCGGGCTTCCAGCGCAGCACGCAGGTTGAACGCCAGCACCGGGCCCATGCGCACCGCGTACACACCGGCCTTGGGCAAGGGCACGGCCCATTCCGCGCAGTCGCCGACGGCGAAGATGTCCGGGTGCGACACGCATCGCAGCTGTGCATCGATGCGGATGAAGCCGCGCTCGCTGACGGTCAGCGCGCCGCGCCGTTCGGGGTCACGCTGCCAGGCATGCGCCACCGCGCCGGTGGCCCACAGCAGCAGGTCGCTGCCCTCGGCCATACGTGGGCACCAGGCGGTGCCGAGCTGCAGGCTCACATCGGCGCGCCGCAATGCGCGCAGCGCGGCACGCACCGCGCCGGGTGCCATGCCGGGCAACAGCGTGATGCCGTTGCTGACCAACCCGCCCTGCACCAACCGGCCCGGCATCAGCACACGCAGGCGCTGCAACACGGCCAGCAGCGATTCGAAACCCGCCGCACCACCGCCGATGGCGGTGACCACAAAAGGCCGTTCATCGCGCTGTGCGGCCAGCACCGGCCACAGTGCCTCGGTGGCCTCGTGCAGTCGGCTCAAGGGGCGCAGCGACAGCACCTGTTTACCCGGCAGTGGCGGCGGCTCCAGCGTCGAGCCGATGTTCAACGACAGCCGGTCGTAGTCCAGCGCCTCGCCCGAGGCCAGCCGCACGACGCGTTTGTCGGGGTCCAGCGCCACCATCTCGTCGCGCACGAAGCGGGCGCCGGACGCGCGCGCCAGAGCGGCGAAATCGATGCAGATCTGCTCGTAGCGATAGCTGCCGGCCAGCCAGCCGGGCACCATGCCCGAATACGGCGCCAGCGCGCTGGGCGAGACCAGCACCAGCTCGGTGTGCGGCACCGGCTGCCGCGCCCAGTCGCGCAGCACCTGCGCGTGGGCATGGCCGGCGCCGATCAGCAGCAGCCGTTTCAATGCCGCCATCCTGCGGACAGATGCGCCAGGTCGGCGGGCTCGTCGATGTCGGCCACAGCTGGCAATTCGCTGATGCGCAGGCCCGCGGCGACGGCGCGCTCGCGTGTCTGCGCCATGACGCGATCGGTGCTCCAGGCCACGCCCTCGAACAGCGTCGGCGCATCGCGCTTCAGGCCGACCAGCGCATAACCGCCGTCCAGCGCGGGCACGAACACCGCATCGGCGTGCAGCAGCGCAGCATCGGCACGGCGCAGCATCGCGCTGTCGAGTGCCGGCACGTCGCTGCCGATGAGCAAGGCATGGCGATGCGTCGCCAGCGCGCAGGCCAGCGCGCGCTGCATGCGCGCGCCCAGGTCGCCGTCGCCCTGCTCGCACAGGACAAGCCGGTGCTCGGCCTGCAGACGGTGGAACAGCGGGTACGTGGTGTCGGGCGTCACGCACAGATGAAGCGCATCGAAGCCTGCGCCAGCCGCCTGCTGCACGGCATGCACCAGCAGCCGTTCGGCCAGCGCGGCTGCACCGGCCGTGCCCAGCGCCGGCACCAGGCGCGACTTGGCGAATCCAGCCACCGGCGCCTTGGCCATGACGATCAGGCAACGGCTCATCGGTATTCGCGCGCCAGCACTTCCGGCGACACGCCGCGCCAGTAGCGCCAGCGCAAGCGCCACATCAGCGCGATGGTGCGCCACACGCCGCGACTTTCCCAGCGCCTGCCCGAGGTGCGCACGCGCTGGTGCAGACAGGCCGGCCGCGCGATGGCACGCAGCCGACCCGACAACTCGATGTCCTCCATCAGCGGCTGGTCGGCGTAGCCGCCGAGGCGCTGGAACAGGTCGCGCCGCACGAAGATCGCCTGGTCGCCGGTGGCGATGCCGGTGAGGCGAGAGCGAGCGTTCATGAAGCCGCCGACCCAACGCAGCATCGGCGAGCGGCCGTCGATCGACACGTCGAAGCGGCCCCAGGCCGCGCCCTCGACCACGGCATGCAGCACCGCCGCATCGGCGTTGTCGGGCAAGTGCGTATCGGCGTGCAGGAACAGCAACACCTCGCCGCGCGCGCGTGCCGCGCCGGCGTTCATCTGGCTGGCGCGGCCGCGCGGCGCAGTGATCGCGTCGTCGGACGATGCCGCAGCCAACGCAAGCGAGCCGTCGCGGCTGCCGCCGTCGACGACGATCAGCTGATGCCCACGCGCGCGCAACGGCGCCAGCGCGGCCAGCATGTCGGACAGCGTGTCCGCCTCGTCCAGCACCGGCATCACGATCGACAGCTTCATGCGTCGTTCAGGGCCCAGTCGTAGTCCAGAAACGATATCTCGGCCGTCATCGCGCGGATGCGCTCGCGATCGGCCGTTGCGTCGGCCAGCACGTCGGCGTGCATCGCCAAGAAGGCCGGCAGCGTAACGATGCCGCGGTGGCCGAGGCCGAAGTCCTCGCCGTACCAGTCGAAGATCTTCGACACCTCGAGCCGGCTGCTTGCCGCGTTGTAGCGGTTGCGTGTGCGGTCGGACATGAAGCGCCGGGTCTGCTGCTCGAGCTGCGTGTCCAGCCGCTCGGCGACATAGGCTTCCTCGCGCAGCATCGGGCAGCCGATGCTGGCGCAGTTGACGGCGAAATGGATGCGCGGGTCGTCGAAGCGGCCGCGCACGCGCAGCGTGCCGTGCTCGATGTCGTCCAGCGACATCGTGCGCCCGAGCAGCGGCACCCATTCGCGCTTCCACGGGCTCTGGAACAGCGAGCCCAGGTCCTTGATCGACGCCAGCTTCGGGTAGCGCGTGAGGATCAGCTCGACGGTGAAGGCGTTGTAGGCGTTGATCAGGAAGGCCATCTGCTGTGCCGGCGTGAAGCCGGCGTAGGCCGCGGCACTCACTGCCGACAAGCGGCCCAGGTAGGCGGTCAGCGTGGCGCGGTCGGCCGCCATGCCGGCATAGTTCAGCGCCGAGGCCTGACCACCACGCAGCAGCACCACATGCTTCTTCAGCAGCGCCGTCCACGCGGCATGGCGGTGGTCGAAAGCTTGCGCGCGCAGCGGCAGAGCCGGCGCCAGCAGCAGCACAAAAGCAGCGCGGCGCGACAGTGTCACAACGCCGCTGCGCGCTCGCCGGCCGCTTGCGACGCGGCCGCGGCCAGCGCGCCACCGCAACTGCTGCCCTGCCCTGCGGTGCAGCCGTAACAATGGTCGGCGACGCGGATCGGCGTGCCCGCCGCATCGTGCGCCAACAGTTCGCTCAGGTGCGCACGCGGCCGGCCGTTGACACGTGCCGGCAACCCGAGCATCTGGTTGAAGTCGCAGTCGTAGAGATCGCCCTGCCAGTCCACGCTGAGCAGCGAGCGGCACATCACGGTGGCCAGGTTGTCGGGCTGGTAGGCGCCGCGCAGCAATTGCATGTAGCCCGCGAACTGGCCCTTCGATACCAGCGTGCTGCCGAAGCGCTGGATCGGCATGTTGGTCAGCGCGAACAGCTCGTTGAAATGGATGCCGAAGTGCTGCAGCAGCTCGCGCTTGTAGTCGGCCTGCAAGGGGCCCTGTGGCGGCGGCAGCGACGCGCCTTGCGGGTTGTAGACCAGGTTCAGCACCCGGCCGCTGCCCGGGTGGCCGTAGCCGAGGGCGTTGAGCGCGCGCAACCCGGCGATGCTGCGCTCGAACACGCCGTCACCGCGCTGGCGATCCACATTGGCCGGTGAATAGCAGGGCAGCGACGCCACCACCTCGACGCCCTGCACGGCGAGGAACGCGGCCAGATCCTCCTGCCCGGGTTCGGAAAGGATCGTGAGGTTGCAGCGATCGATGACGTTCACGCCCAGCGCGCGCGCACCGCTGACCAGGCGGCGGAAATGCTCGTTCAGCTCGGGCGCGCCGCCGGTCAGGTCGAGCGTCTCGATGCCACGCGCTTGCAGCACCTGCAGCACCTGGTCGATGGTCTCGCCGTCCATCATCTCGCTGCGGTTCGGCCCGGCGTTGACGTGGCAGTGCAGGCA
>JAHECC010000032.1 GCA_024641965.1 Rubrivivax sp. | reverse complement strand
GGCTTCGGCGCCGAACTGCCGGTGCTGGCCCTGGCGCGGCTGGCGCTGCGCCTGTCGCTGGCCGGCTTCGCGCTGATCGGCGCCAGCGGTCTGCTGATGTTCGCCGGGCAGCCCGAGGAACTGCTGGCCAATGACGCCTTCGTCGTGAAGATGGGGCTGGTACTGCTGGCGGGACTGAACGCATTCTCCTTCCACGCCCGCGACGGGTTGAAGCTGATGGACCGCACCGCCCGGGTTCAGGCCGTGGTCTCGATGGGGCTTTGGTTGGCTGTCATCATTTGCGGTCGATGGATTGCCTATCAATGAAAGGGCGTGTCATGTTCAGACGTGAATTCCTTGTTGCCGGCGCCGCGCTGGCGGCCGTGCCGGCCTTTGCCCACCATGGCTGGAGCAGCTTCGACCAGGGCCGGCCGATCTATCTGGAAGGCAAGGTGCTGAAGTCGGCCTGGCGCAACCCGCATGCCGAGCTGGAGCTTCAGGTGAATGCCGACCTGAAGCTGCCGGCTGACCTGAAGACGCGCGCAGTTCCCGCGCAGAGCGCCAAGGTCGACGGCGCGGCGGTGCTGGCCAACGCACAGTTGCCCACGCGCAAGGACGCGGTGTGGGAAATCGAGCTGGCGCCGCTGACGCGCATGCAGGCCTGGGGCGTGCCCGAGATCAAGGCCGGCGACACCGTGGCGCTGGTCGGCTTCACCTTCGTCGAGGAGAAGGGCGATGCGATCGTGCGCGTCGAGTACCTGTTCTTCGGCGGCAAGGTTTACGGCCTGCGCTCCTCGCCGGCCTGACGCTCAGCCGCGCAGTGCCTCGCCCGCCGCCTGCACCGTGGCGGCGATGTCCTCGGCCGAGTGCGCGGCGCTGACGAAGCCGGCTTCATACAGCGCCGGTGCCAGATAGACGCCGCGGTCGAGCATGCCGTGGAAGAAGCGGTTGAAACGCTCCTTGTCGGTGCCCATGACCACGCCGTAGTTCTGCGGCAGGCTGTCTGCGAAGAAGAAGCCGAACATGCCGCCTTCGCTGTCGCCGACCAGCGGCACGCCCGCGTTGCGCGCCGCGCCGCTCAAACCTTCGACCAGCGAGCGCGTCGAGGCCGACAGCGCATCGAAGAAGCCGGGCCGGGCGATTTCCTTCAAGGTGGCCAGCCCGCATGCGGTGGCCACCGGGTTGCCGCTGAGCGTGCCGGCCTGATACACCGGACCCAGCGGCGCGAGCTGGCTCATCACCTCGCGCGTGCCGCCGAAGGCGGCCAGCGGCATGCCGCCGCCGATGACCTTGCCGAACACGCTCATGTCGGGCTTGAAGCCGGGAATCAGCTGCGCATACACACTCTGTGCACCGCCGAGCGCGACGCGAAAGCCCGTCATCACCTCGTCGAAGACGAGCAGCGCGCCGTGTTGCGTGCACAGCTCGCGCAGCCGGGTCATGAAGGGCACCGACGCGCGCACGAAGTTCATGTTGCCGGCGATCGGCTCGATCATCACGCAGGCCATCTCGGGGCCGTGCGTGGCGAAGGCCTCGTCGAGCTGGGCCAGGTTGTTGTATTCGAGCACAAGGGTGTGCTGCACCACCTCGGCCGGCACGCCGGCGCTGGTCGGGAAGCCGAAGGTCGCCAGCCCGGAGCCGGCCTTGACCAGCAACGCATCGGCATGGCCGTGGTAGCAGCCTTCGAACTTGATGATCTTGCTGCGCCCGGTGGCACCACGGGCCAGGCGCAGCGCGCTCATGCCGGCTTCGGTGCCGCTGCTCACCAGGCGGATCTGCTCGACGCTGGGCACCAGCGCGATGATGGCCTCGGCCAGATCGATCTCGCGCTCGGTCGGCGCGCCGAAGCTGAAGCCGTCGCGTGCCGCCTGCTGCACCGCCTCGAGCACCGCCGGGTGGCCGTGACCCAGGATCATCGGGCCCCAGGAGCCGATGTAATCGATGTAACGCTTGCCTTCGGCGTCCCACATGTAGGCGCCCTGCGCACGATCGATGAAGCGCGGTGTGCCGCCCACGGCGCGAAAGGCACGCACCGGCGAATTCACACCCCCGGGAATGACCCCGGATGCGCGCTCGAACAGCGCTGCGTTGCTGCGGCTAGTGGACACGGCGGCTGGCTCCCTTCGCGGAACTGTCATCGGGCGCGGTGTCGATGTCGGTCGCCGCAGCCGCTTCGCCCTCTTCGGCTGGTGGCATGGCCCAGAAAAAGCGGTCTGGTACGACATTGCCCATGCCCGGGCGGAAGCCCGAATCCAGGCTCTGGTCGAGGAAGGCGAGCGCCTCGCCGACGGCGGCTTGCAACTCGCTTCCGGCGGCCAGCAGCGAGGCCAGCGCCGCGGCCAGCGTGTCGCCGGCGCCGACGAACGCGGCCTCGAAGCGCTCGAACTTCTCGCCGGTGAGCGCGCCCTGGGGCGAGGCCAGCACGTTGTCGATGAATTGCTCGTTGCCCTTGCTGGCCAGCATCACGCCGGTGACCAGCACGAAGCGCGTGCCGTGCTCGCCGGCCGCGACCGCGAGTTCGCGCGGCGAGGCCGGGCGGTCCGAGTCCCATTCGGGCAGCAGGAAATCGGTCAGCGTGGTGTGGCTGCCCACGAGCACCTCGGTGGCCGGCAGGATCAGCTCGCGGAACGCCTCCAGGTAAGGCAACTGCTGGTCCTCGTCGAGCCAGCCCAGGCTGGGCATATAGCTCACCAGCGGCAGGTCGGGGTAATCCGCCAATACCTCGGCCACCGCGCTGACGCTTTCGGCCGAGCCCAGGAAGCCGACCTTCCAGCCGGCCAACGTGACGTCTTCGAGAATCGAGCGCGCCTGCTCCACCACCACCTCGGCGTCCAGCGGGTGGTGATCGAAGACCTCCGCGGTATCGCGCATGACCACGGTGGTCACCACCGGCAAGGCGTGCGCACCCATCGCGGCAATGGTGGCGATGTCGCCGGCCAGGCCGCCGGCACCGCTCGGGTCGCTGGCGTTGAAGCTCAACACGCACGCGGGAGTGGCCGGTTCGGCGTTCGGGTCATTGGGCTCGGCCACGGTGTTGGGGTCGGAAGTCATGCGGCGGGTCCTGCGCGATCAAGGGCTTGCGGTGATTTCCGTGAACCTCTAGCGGAATCTGAGGAATGTTGCGTATGTGCGCCACAACCCTTGTCTTTCCGGAAAGGGCGGTGGCTACAATCGATTTCCATTGTAGTGATCTGACCAAATACGCAGTGAGCGAAGCCCGGACCTGGATGTGCCTGATATGCGGCTGGATTTACGAGGAGTCCGCCGGCGACCCCGAGCATGGCATCGCGCCAGGCACCGCCTGGGCCGATGTGCCGATGAACTGGACCTGTCCGGAGTGTGGCGCGCGCAAGGAAGATTTCGAGATGGTTCAGATCTGACGGCTGACCGGGCCGCCTTGCCGCCACGTCACTGAAGGAGTGCCCGAATGGAAACCGAAGCTTCGACGAGCGCAACCACCGGCGCCAAGGTGCTGGTCATCGACGACAGCAACACCATCCGCCGCAGCGCCGAGATCTTCCTGCGCCAGGGCGGGCACGACGTGGTGCTGGCCGAAGACGGCTTCGACGCCTTGTCCAAGGTCAACGACCACGCACCGCAGATCATCTTCTGCGACATCCTGATGCCGCGCCTGGATGGTTACCAGACCTGCGCCATCATCAAGCGCAACCCG
This sequence comes from Rubrivivax sp., assembly GCA_024641965.1. GTDB lineage: Bacteria > Pseudomonadota > Gammaproteobacteria > Burkholderiales > Burkholderiaceae_C > Rubrivivax. Next base: position 25,176 of record JAHECC010000032.1, on the reverse strand, counting down.
CGTTTTGCCCATGTGCCGGTGATCATGCTGTCGTCCAAGGACGGGCTGTTCGACAAGGCGCGCGGGCGCATGGTCGGTTCAGAAGAGTACCTTACCAAGCCCTTTACCAAGGAACAGCTGTTGCGCGCTGTGGAACAGTTCAGCGGCCAGGCAGCCTGAGCGCGCGTGCGCCCTGCGATGTCCACGGCCGTAGCCTCGCCCGGCCCATGCCAAGGAAGCGCCCATGCCCATACAGAAGATCCTGCTGGTCGACGACTCGAAGACCGAGCTGTACCACCTGTCGGACGTGCTTGGAAAGCGCGGCTACAAGGTGCGCACGGCCGAGAACGCCGACGATGCGATGCGCCACCTGGCCGAGGACAAGCCCGACCTGATCCTGATGGATGTGGTCATGCCGGGACAGAACGGATTTCAGCTGACACGCACGATCACGCGTGACCCACGCTGGTCGGCGGTGCCGGTGATCATGTGCACCAGCAAGAACCAGGAAACCGACAAGGTCTGGGGCATGCGCCAGGGCGCGCGCGATTACATCGTCAAGCCCGTCAATACCGAAGAGCTGGTCACCAAGATCAAGGCCTTCGACTGAACCCGCCCAAGCGCACACCATGTCCAACCGCGAAGCCCTGCGCGAACTCCAAGGTCGACTTGCCACGCGCATGCAGGCGGCGCGCACCGAGGCACCGGTGCAATCCTGGCTGGCCGTGGAATGTGCCGGCCACGGCCTGCTCTTTCCGCTGCACGAGGCCGGCGAGATATTTTCCGTCGGCAACGTGCTGCCGGTGCCGCACACCCAGGCCTGGTTCGCTGGCGTGGCCAACCTGCGCGGCGGCCTGCACGCGGTCGTGGATCTGGCCGTGTTCCTGGGCCTGAAGGCGGTGTCCGGCCCTCTCGACAGCGGGCGCGACGGGGCCCGGCTGCTGGCGCTGAACCCGGCGCTGGGCGTGAACTGCGCGCTGCTGGTCGACCGGCTGGCGGGCCTGCGCAATGCCGAGCAGCTCAGCCCCGAGGCGGGCGAAGCGGCGTCACCGGTGCCCCTGCCCGCCTTTGCCGGTGCTCGCTGGCGTGACGGCGAAGGCCGCGTGTGGCAAGAAATCGAGCTCGCGGCGCTGGCCGGGCACGAGCAGTTCCTGGGCGTAGCTGGCTGAAGCCGCCGCACGAACGATCAACCGAAGAGGGTGACATGAGCTTCATGGACAAGATCACGAGCCGACCCCGCGATGCGCGCGCCGATGGCGACGCGTACGAGTCGCAGTTCGACGATGTCATCGCGGCTTATCCCGATGCCGACGCGCCCGACACGGTGGCCGGGCGCACCACGCGCATCGACGACATCGATACACGAGCGCCCGAACTGCAGGATTCGTCGATCATCTCCGAAGTCACGCCCTCCGAAATGGCGGGTGACTTCAGCGAGACGCGGGCGCACGACCCGATGGTCGATGAGCCGGTGCGCAGCGGTTCGTTGCCGCTGATCGGGCACCTCAGCCCAACGCAGCAGCAGCGCGTGCTGTTCGGCCTGGTCGGCGCCGGCCTGCTCGGGCTGGTGATGGCCACCGTGCTGGCGCTGAGCTCGGGCAAGCGCAGCAGCGAGCAGGTCAGCTCGATCGGCCAGGCGCTGATGGAGTCGCAACGGCTGGCCAAGTCGGTGACGCAGGCGATGATCGGCACGCCGCAGGCCTTTCCCGAAGTGAAGGAAAGCGCCGAGGTGCTCAGCACCAACGTACGCGCCCTGGCCAACGGCAACGACGTCCTGGCCAACGCTTCGGCTGCGGTGCGCGAGGCCATCGATCCGCTGCTGCCACTGGTTGCACGCGCGGACAAGAACGCGGCCGTCGTTCTGGCACAGCAGCAGGCGCTGACGCAGGTGGGCGAATCGCTGCGCGCCATCAACCAGCAGTCGGCCGAGTTGCTGGACATCGCCGAGACCGTGTCCTCGCTGAAGCTGCAACAGGGCGCTTCGGCGAACGAACTTTCGGCCATGGGCCAGCTGGTGATGCTCACACAGCGCATCGGCAAGAGCGCCAGCGAGTTCATCACCGTCGAAGGTGTCAACCCCGAAGCGGTGTACCTGCTGGGCAAGGACCTGAAATCCTTCCAGGGCCTGGCCGAAGCGGTGAACAGCGGCAGCGCCGACCTGCGCCTGCCCGGCACGCGCGAGGCACAGTCGCGCGAACGCATGGCTGCGCTGCTCAAGCAATACGAAGCGACGCAGCAGCAGGCGGGCAAGATTCTCGGCAACCTGAAGGGACTGGTGGCGGCGCGCGATGCACAGGGCGAGATCCTGGCCGACAGCGAGCCGTTGCGCAAAGGCCTGCAGACGCTGCAGGAGCGGCTGGCCGGTACCGGCGGGCTGACCGGGCTGCACATCGCGGTGATGCTCTTTTCCGCGCTCTTGCTGCTGGCCGGCGGCGCCGGCATCCTGCGCCTGTTCGTCGGTGACCAGACCACGCGCGCTCAATTCGCCGAAGGCCAGCGTCTGGAGGCCGAACGCCAGGAACAGGAAGCCAAGCGTGTCAACGATGCCAATCAGGCGGCGATTCTGCGGCTGATGAACGAGCTGCAGACCGTGGCCGAAGGCGACCTGACACAGCAGGCCACGGTGACCGAGGACATCACCGGCGCCATTGCCGACTCGGTGAACTACACGGTGGAAGAACTGCGCACGCTGGTGTCTGCGGTGCAGAGCACGGTGGCACGCGTGACCGACACCACGCAGCAGGTCGAGCAGACCTCGACCGAGCTGCTGGCGACCTCGACGGAGCAATTGCGCGAGATCCGCGACACCGGCGAATCGGTGCTGCAGATGGCCGGGCGCATCAACGAGGTGTCCTCACAGGCGCAGCGCACCGCGCAGGTGGCGCGCCAGTCACTGCAGGCGGCGGAGAGCGGCCTGGCGGCGGTGAACAACACCATCGGCGGCATGAACTCGATCCGCGAGCAGATCCAGGACACCTCCAAGCGCATCAAGCGGCTGGGTGAATCCTCGCAGGAGATCGGTGAGATCACCGAGCTGATCGGCGACATCACCGAGCAGACCAACGTGCTGGCGCTGAACGCCGCGATCCAGGCGGCCTCGGCGGGTGAGGCGGGGCGCGGCTTCTCGGTGGTGGCCCAGGAAGTGCAGCGCCTGGCCGAACGTTCCGGCGATGCGACCAAGCAGATCGCGGTGCTGGTGCGCACCATCCAGACCGACACCCAGGAGGCGGTGGCGGCGATGGAGCGCTCCACTCACGGCGTGGTCGAAGGCGCCAAGCTGTCCGATGCGGCCGGCACGGCGCTGGGCGACATCGACCGCGTCACGCGCCAGCTGTCCGAGCTGATCGCGCAGATCTCCGCGCAGGCGCTGAAGGAAGCCGAGTCGGCGAACATCGTCGCGTCGAACATCCAGCACATCTTCGCCGTGACCGAGCAGACCGGCGAAGGCACGCGCTCCACCGCGCAGATGGTGCGCGAGCTGTCGCGCACCGCCGAAGAACTGAAGCAGTCGGTGTCTCGCTTCAAGGTCAGCTGAAGGCGGCGTGCCGATGAACATGCAACACGACTTGATCGACCATGCCGGGGTGGACGAGCTCGACGATCCGGCCGACGACCTCAGCACCTTGGCCTGGGTGCACGACGAGTTGCGCCGTTCGCTGGAGACGGCGCACAAGTCGCTGCGCCGCTACCTGAAGGAGTCGGACGCCCGCACCGGCTCGGATGTCGATGCCGTCGACCCGGCCGTGCTGCGCACCGCACGCGCCCAGTTGCATCAGGGCGTGGGCGCGTTGGAGATGATCGGCCTGCTTGGGCCGGCGCGCTTGCTGCGGGCCAGCGAGAACGCGGTGCAGCGCTTCATCGCCCGGCCCAAGCCGCTGAACATGGCGGCGATCGAGGCCATCGAGTCGGCGTCATTCGGCGTGCTCGACTATCTGAGCCGCAAGCTCGCCGGCAAGGGTCTGCCGACGCTGGCGCTGTTTCCGCAGTACCGCGCGCTGCAGGAACTGGTCGGCGCCGACCGTGTGCATCCGGCCGATCTGTGGCGCGACGAATGGTCATGGGAGAACGTGAACGTCCCCGTAGGTGTCGCGCCGTTGCCGGCCGACATGGCGGTGCGCAGCGCCATGGAAACGAATGTGCTGGCCATCATGCGCGGCGACGATCGCGGCGCGATGGCACGCCTGAGCGAACTGTGCGCCGGGCTCGGTGCGGCCTCCGAAGGCCGTCTGGCAGGTTTGTGGCACCTGGCCGCGGCTTTCTATGAAGCGCAGGCCGCCGGGTTGCTCAAGGCCGACGTGTACGCCAAGCGGGTCAGCTCGCGTCTGCTGTCGCAATTGCGCCTGAGCATCGCCGGCCAGACCGAGGTCTCCGACCGCCTGGCGCAGGACGTGCTGTTCTTCTGCGCGCATGCGCGCGCGCCGCTGGACCCGCGCGCGGCGCTGCGCCTGCAATCCGTGCGCGACGCCTACCGCATCGACGGCGCCGCCGCCTTCGACTATCAGGCGCTGCGCCTGGGCCGCTTCGACCCGGCCTGGATTGCCCAGGCACGCAAGCGCGTGGACGGTGCCAAGGAAGTCTGGTCGGCCGTGGCCGGCGGCGAGGTGCACCGCATGAGTGGTCTGGCCGAGCAGTTCACGCTGGTCGGTGATTCACTGCGCCGCCTGTACCCGTCGGGTGGGGTGTTGGCCGATGCGCTGCAGGCCGCGGTCAGGCAGACGGTGGCCAGCGGCCAGACACCCAGCGCTGCGCTGGCCATGGAAGTGGCCACCAGCGTGCTTTACATCGACGCCTCGCTCGAGAACGGTGAGTTCGACCACCCGCTTATCGGCACGCGTGTGCAGCGCCTGGCGCAGCGTATTCAGCATGTCGGCGAAGGGCATGAAGCGCAGCCGCTCGAACCCTGGATGGAAGAGCTGTATCGGCGCGTGTCCGATCGGCAGACGATGGGCAGCGTGGTGCAGGAGCTGCGTGCATCCCTGTCCGAGGTGGAAAAGCAGATCGACCAGTACTTCCGCAGCCCGGCGCAGCGCGAGGTGCTGATTCCGGTGCCGAGCCAGCTTCAGGCGATGCGCGGTGTGCTGTCGGTGCTGGACATGCAGCATGCCTCGCAGGCCGTGCTGCGCATGAGCGACGACGTCGATGCGCTGTCCTCGACCGAAGTGGACCCGCAGCTTGCCGGCACCCACGCCAGCTTCAACCGCCTGGCAGACAACCTGGGCGCGCTGAGTTTCATGATCGACATGCTCAGCGTGCAACCGCAGATGGCCCGGTCGCTGTTTGCCTTCGATCCCGCCACTGGCAATCTGACAGCCGTGATGGGGCGGCGCTCCAACCGGCTCTCGGCCTTCGGCGGCTTCGACCAGCTCAAACCTGGCGCGACGGCGCCGCTGGTGGACCAAGCCCGCTCCTTGGCCGAGGCGGCCAGCCAGCCGGATGTGCCGGATGCCGAGCTGCAGCAGGAACTGCAGCGCCTGTCGCAGCAAGCGCTGCTGGCCGACCAGCCCGCGCTGGCCGAGACCATGGCATCGGCACAGTCGGCATTGCAGCGTGCCACCGACGACGAACAGCGCCAGGCCGCGCGTGCCGAATTGGCGCATGCCGTGGCCGGGTTGACCGACGCGGTCCGCCCCGAAGAGGCCGTGCAGCAGCCGGTGCGCGCCACACCCGAGCCGCAGCCCGAAACGCTGGGCAGTACCGGGTTGGAAGACGATGCGGAGATGCGCGAGATCTTCATCGAAGAGGCGCGCGAAGTGCTGCAAGGCGCACACCAGGCCTTGCAGCGCCTGGGCGATCATCCGGACGACCTGGGTGACCTGACCCTGGTCCGGCGTGCGTTCCATACGCTCAAGGGCAGTGCGCGCATGGTCGGGCTGAACGACTTCGGCGAAGCCGCCTGGGCCTGCGAGCAGTTGTATAACGCCCAGCTGGCAGACACCGCGCTTCTGCAGAACGACTTGAAGGCCTTCACCGGCGAGGCGCTGGTCGACCTGGACGCGTGGGTCGAAGCCATTGCCGAGGGGCGCGTGCAAGCCGGCCGTCCGGCCAGCCTGGGCGCGCGTGCCGACGCATTGCGCATGGAGGGTGCAACCGCAGCGCCGCCGGAAGCGGCGCGAGCCACCGCCGAACTGCTCGAGCGTGTGCCCCATCTGCCCAGCGCCGACGATCTGCGCTTTGATTTCGACCTGGCGCTGGACGGAGCCGATGCGAAGCCGACAGAGGCGCCCGAACCGGCTGAAGCGGCGCCGGACGCCAAAACGCCGGAAATCGCCGATCTTGCGTTCGACCTCGATATGGACGCGGCGGATCTCGATGAGATCGCGCCGACCGGCAACGAAAATCCGTTGCTCGAGTCGACGAACCTGGAGCTCGACGGCCCGCCAAAGGCCAGCGTCGAATCGCTCGAGCTCGATCCGTCACTCGACTGGACCGAGCCGGTCGAAACCGGCACGACGCCCGTGGCCGAGGCCCCGGTGGCCGCGCTCGATGTCGCCGAGTTCGATGCGGCCTTTGGCGCGCCGCGCGCCGATTTCCTCGATACGCATATCGAACTGGAATTGCCAGCGGCGACCGACCCGCCGGAGGCAGCCGATGCCATCGGCGAGCCGCTGCATCTCGACCTGGCGGACACACCCGAGGCCGAAAACGATGTGGCTGCGGCCGGGCCAGTCTCCGAAGATGCTGTCGACACATCGGCCGACGACGAGCAGGTCAAGATCATCGGCGATCTGCGCATCGGCATTCCCCTGTTCAACATCTACCTGAACGAAGCCGACGAGCTGTCGCGCCGGCTGTGCACCGAGCTGTCCGAATGGGCGATGGAGTCCGATCAGCCACTGGGCGAAAGCACTGCTGCGCTGGCGCACTCGCTGGCCGGCAGCTCGGCCACTGTGGGCTTTGCCGATCTTTCCGCGCTGGCACGATCGCTCGAGCATGCGCTGATGCGTTCGATGGCCGTCGGCCATGCCACATCGGGGGAGCCGCAGTTGTTCAACGATGCCGCTGACGAGATCCGCCACCTGCTGCACCAGTTTGCCGCCGGTTTCCTGAAGCATGTGTCGGCGCCGCTGATGAAGCGCCTGGAACAGCACGAACTGGACCTGGCTGCCGCGTCGGCACGTCCTGAGGCGACCGATGCGCAGATCTCGCCCGAGTCGGTCGAAGCCGCGACGTCGGAGCTGGCCTCCGAGCCTGCTAGGGGCGAACTGCCTTCAGAGGCCGTCGACGCGTCCGACAGCCCGCCAGCCGACATCGAGGTTGCGCAAGTTGAACAGGCGCAGTCACAGCCTGCCGATGACACAGGCTCCCTCGCGTCGATCGGCGAGGAATTGGGTCAGCCGGCCCTGACGGCCTTCTCCGAGATGGCGCCGTCGGATGCGACACGGGTGCATGCGCGACAGGACGCGCTCGACGACGAGGACGACGTCGATGCGCTCGACCAGATCGACGAGGAGCTTTACCCGATCTTCCGCGAGGAGGGGGAGGAGCTGTTGCCGCAACTGCAGTCGCGCATGCGCGACTGGACGCGGCGGCCCTCGGAGGTGTCGGCCGCGGCCGCGTGCATGCGCACGCTGCACACCTTCAAGGGTGGCGCGCGGCTGGCCGGGGCCATGCGCCTGGGTGAGATGGCGCATCGGCTGGAAACGGCCATCGAGCATCTGCTGGCGCGCGGCCAGGCCAGCGCCGCGGACGTGGAAGTGCTGCTGGCGCGAGTAGACGCGATCACCAGCAGCTTTGAGTTGCTGGGTGGGCCGGGCGAAGTTGCCGGGCCTGAGCCGGTCGAAGTGGCCGAGGCGACGCCTTCGGCCGCGATCGAGGACGCAGCGGCCGAAGAACTGCCGGCTGTCGCAGTCGAACCGGCATCCCAAGCCGGCTCCGCGACAGCGGATGCAGATGGCGCGACCGGCGAGGCCGCAATGCCGTTGCTGCACAGCTCACTCGATGCGGCCATGGCCGGCATCGACTGGGGCCGTTTCAGGGCCGGCGCCGTGGCGCTGCTGCCCACGATCGACAAGGCAGCGGCCAGCACGGCGGCGGTGCGTGTGCGTGCGCCGCTGCTCGACCGGCTCGTGAACCAGGCCGGCGAGGTCAGCATCACACGTGCGCGCATCGAATCCGATGTCGGGCAGATCAAGGGTTCGCTCGGCGACCTGACGGAGAACCTCGAGCGGCTGCGCCGGCAGTTGCGCGACCTGGAGTTGCAGGCCGAATCGCAGATCGCTTCGCGCATGGAAGCGGCCAAGGCGGCGGCGCAGTCATTCGACCCGCTCGAGATGGACCGCTTCACGCGCTTCCAGGAACTCACGCGCATGATGGCCGAGTCGGTGAACGACGTGGCCACCGTGCAGCGCGGGCTGCAACGCTCGCTGCAGGCCACCGAAGACGAACTGGCCGCCCAGGCGCGGCTGACACGCGACCTGCAGGACGACCTGCTGCGCACGCGCATGGTCGAGTTCGAAAGCATGGCCGACCGGCTGTACCGCGTGGTGCGCCAGGCGGCCAAGGAGAGCGGCAAGCAGGTGCGCCTGGACATCGTCGGCGGCTCGATCGAAGTCGACCGCGGCGTGCTCGACCGCATGACCGCGCCCTTCGAGCACCTGCTTCGCAACGGCGTGGTGCATGGCGTCGAGAAGCCCGAGCTGCGCGTGGCCGCGGGCAAGGACGCCGCCGGCACCATCACCATCAGTCTGGCGCAGGAAGGCAACGAGGTCGCGGTCGAGTTCCGCGACGATGGCGCCGGCCTGAACCTGGCACGCATCCGTGAGCGGGCGCTGGCCCTGGGCTTGCTCGGACCGGATGCAACCGTGTCCGAAGGCGATCTGGCGAACATGATCTTCGCGCCCGGCTTCAGTACCGCCGACAGCGTGTCGGAACTGGCCGGCCGCGGCGTGGGCATGGACGTGGTTCGCGCGGAAGTCAACGCCATGGGTGGGCGCATCGAGACCTCCACCGCACCGGGGCAGGGTGCCGCGTTCCGCCTGGTGCTGCCGCTGACCACGGCGGTGACGCAGGTGGTCATGCTGCGCTGCGGCGAGCTGAGCATTGCCGTGCCCTCGACCCTTGTCGAGACGGTCAAGCGCGTCGGCGCTGAAGAGGTCGAGCAGGCCTATGCCAGCGGCAGCTTCCCGCTGGGCGAGCGTGTGCTGCCCTTTTTCTGGCTGGGCGCGTTGCTGCAGGCCGGTGGACGCGGCAGTTCCGCCGGGCGCTCGCAACCGGTGGTGGTGATCCGCAGCGCAGCGCAGCGCGTGGCACTGCATGTCGATGAAGTGCTGGGCAATCAGGAAGTGGTGGTCAAGAACCTCGGACCCCAGCTTTCGCGGCTGCCCGGGTTGGCCGGCATCACGCTGCTGCCTTCGGGTACGGTGGCGCTGATCTACAACCCTGTGGCCCTGGCGACGCTTTATGGCGACTTGGCGCGCGAGCAGTTGCGCCAGCGTGCGGGACAAGCCGAACCCGAGGCACCAGTGCCGGCCGAAGCCCAGGCGCCGCTGATACTGGTGGTGGACGACTCGCTCACCGTACGCCGCGTCACCCAGCGCCTGCTGACGCGCGAGGGCTACCGCGTCACACTTGCCAAGGACGGGCTGGACGCGCTGGACAAGCTGGGCGACGAGCTGCCCACCGTGGTGTTGTCGGACATCGAGATGCCGCGCATGGACGGCTTCGATCTGGTGCGCAACATGCGTTCCGACACCAGGCTGGCTGGGCTGCCGGTGATCATGATCACCTCACGCATCGCGCAGAAGCACCGCGACTATGCCGCCGAGCTGGGTGTGAACCACTACCTGGGCAAGCCGTACTCGGAAGAGGAGCTGCTGTCGCTGGTCGGGCAGTATGTGCAGGAAGCCGCGGCGCATTGAATTGGCCCACCCCTGAAGCGCCTTCGCGGCGGCCGCTTGATGGGCGAGCCTGCGCTTTCGATCAGCGTTTGTTCTTGACGATGGCGTAGCGTTGCAGCGTGCGCTCGCGTGCCGCGTCGTGCATGACGACCGGCTCCGGATAGTTCTTGCCGAGTTCGACCCCGGCGGCAGCCAGGTCGATCGGATTGGCCGACCAGGGCGCATGAATCAGCCTGTCCGGCAGCGCCGCCAGTTGCGGTAGGTAGCGGCGGATGAACTTGCCTTCGGCGTCGAACTTCTCGCTTTGGCTGACCGGGTTGAAGATGCGGAAATAGGGCTGCGCGTCGCAACCGGTGGATGCAGCCCATTGCCAGCCACCGTTGTTGGCGGCCAGGTCGAAATCGTTGAGCTTCTCGGCGAAATAGGCTTCGCCGCGCCGCCAGTCGATGCCCAGATCCTTCACCAGGAAACTCGCCACCACCATGCGCAGCCGGTTGTGCATGTATCCGCTGCTGTTGATCTGGTGCATCGCCGCATCCACCAGCGGGTAGCCGGTGCTGCCCTCGCACCACGCGGCGAACAACGCGTCGGCGTGTTTGCCATGCTCCCATTTGATGCGCTCGTACTCCGGCTTGAACGCATGCCCGACGACCTGTGGATGGTGGTGCAGGATCTGGTGATAGAAGTCGCGCCAGATCAGTTCCGACAGCCAGACTTCGGCGCCACGCTCGATGGGCAGGCGCATCCAGGCCTCGCGCGCCAGGTGACGGATCGATACCGTGCCGAAGCGCAGGTGCGTGCTCAGGTAGCTCGGCCCCTTGACCGACGGAAAGTCGCGAGTTTCGTGGTAACGGCCGATGCGCTCGGGCAGGAAGTCGTCCAGCAGTTCCAGCGCGCCGGCGCTGCCGCTGGGCAGCTTCAGCGCATGCAGGTTGCTGGGTTCGAAGCCGATGTCGAACAGCGTCGGCAGCGTCCGCGTCAGCCCGTCCGGCAGCGGCGCCAGTGCGCCGGCATGGCGCGCCACCGGGTAGGCCTTCAGGTAATAGTCGTTGATCTTCTTCAACCAGGCATTCTTGTAGGGCGTGAACACGCTGTAGGGGTTGCCGCCCTGCGTCAGCACCTCGTCGCGTTCGAAGACCACATGGTCCTTCGAGCTGTGCAGTGCCACACCGATGTCGGCCAGTGCGCCGCGCGCGCGGGCGTCGCGCGCCAGTGCCGCCGGGTCGTCGTCATGGTTGATGTACACGGCCTCGGCCGCCAACTGCGTTGCCAGTGCCGTGACGGCCTCGACTGCCCGGCCGTGGCGCACGATCAGGCCGGCGCCCTCGACGCCGTGCGAGGTGGCCAGCGCACGCAGTTGCGCGTCCAGCCCGACCAGGCTGTCGCGGATGAACTCCACGCGCCGGTCCTGGCGTGGCAGCGCATCGAGGATGTCGCGGTCGAAGACGAACACACACCACACTTGGCGCGCGCTGCGCAGCGCGTGGTATAGGGCGGCATGGTCGTCGGCGCGCAGGTCGCGTCGGAACCAGAGCAAGGCACGGGCCAGCGTTTTGTCCATGGTGCGCAGTGTGCCGCCGGAATAAAATGCGCGCATGGGTTCCGACGCCTTCAACCTGAGCAATCAGTTCCTGATCGCCATGCCGGGCATGCTGGACGACAGTTTTGCCGGCTCGGTGGTCTATCTGTGCGAGCACAGCGAGAAGGGCGCGCTCGGCCTGGTCATCAACAAGCCCATCGACATCAACCTGAAGAACCTGTTCGACAAGGTCGAGTTGAATCTCGAACGCGAGGAACTGGGCGCGCAGCCGGTGTTCTATGGCGGCCCGGTGCAGACCGAACGTGGTTTCGTGCTGCATGACAAGCGCGACGCCGAAGCGGCGCAGTACAGCTCGACGCTGTCGGTGCCGGGCGGCCTGGACATGACCACCAGCAAGGACGTGCTCGAAGACTTGGCCAACGGCACCGGCCCGAGCCGCATCCTGGTGACGCTGGGCTACAGCGGCTGGTCGGCCGGCCAGCTCGAAGACGAACTCGGGCGCAACGGCTGGCTTACGGTGGATGCCGACCCGGCCATCATCTTCGATACACCCATCGAGCAGCGCTACGAGCGTGCGCTGTCGCTGCTCGGCTTCGACCCGCGCATGCTGTCGCAAGAGGCGGGGCACGCATGATGGCGGCGGTGGCGTCTGCAAGCATGGCGCCCGCGTGTTTTATGGCTTTCGACTACGGCACGCGGCGTGTCGGCGTGGCGGTGGGCAATTCGCTGCTGCGCCAGGCCCAGCCGCTGAAGACCGTGGCTGCCGAGGGCGAGTCGCGCTTCGCCGCCATCGGTGCGTTGATTCGCGAATGGCAGCCGGCCGCGCTGGTGGTCGGCGTGCCCTGCCATCCCGATGGCGCGGCGCACGACAACACGCAACGGGCGCGGCGCTTCGGCCGACAACTGCACGGCCGCTTCCGCCTGCCGGTAACCGAGGTCGACGAACGCTACAGCACCACCGAGGCGCTGGCGGAAGGTGCCACCGATGTGGACGCGGCGTCGGCGGCGGTGATCCTGGACCAGTTCCTGCGCACGCTCGAATGAGCAGCCTGTCGCTCGACGCCGAAGCGCTGTACGCGGAATTGCTGGCCGGCGTGCGCCGCCTGCTCGAGCCCGAGGGTGTGCTCGTCGGCATATGGTCCGGTGGTGCCTGGCTCGCCGACCGCTTGCAAGCCGACCTGGGTCGCAATGGCCCGGCCGGCGTCATATCGAGCACGCTGCACCGAGACGACTTCGGCTCGCGCGGCATGGCCGCCGGCACCGACGCGACCAAGCTGCCCTTCGCCATCGACGGCAGCCACATCCTGCTGATCGATGACGTGCTCTACACAGGCCGCACCATCCGCGCGGTGATCAACGAGCTCTACGATTTCGGCCGCCCGGCCAGCGTCAAGCTGGCGGTGCTGGTGGACCGCGCCGGGCGCGAGCTGCCGATCGAGGCCGCCTATGCCGCATCGCGCGTGGTGCTGCCGGCCGCACAAAAGTTGACGCTGGCGCGCGATGACGACGGCCGCTTCGCCTTCTCGCTGCGGGAGCAGGAATGAGGCCCCTGGCTCGGGGCTTCGCCCAGTCGCTGTCCCCCGAGGGGACGCGCTCCTTCCTTGGGGCGGCCCGGCGAGAGGAGCACTGATGCTGTCGCGCCGCAACCCGCAGCTCAACGCCAACGGCGAGCTGATCCATCTGCTGTCGATCGAAGGCCTGCCCAGGGCGGTGCTGACGCAGATCCTCGACACCGCGGGCACCTTCCTCAGCGTCAACGACCGCGAGGTGAAGAAGGTGCCGCTGCTGCGGGGAAAAAGCGTGTTCAACCTGTTCTTCGAGAACAGCACGCGCACCCGCACCACCTTCGAGATCGCCGCCAAGCGACTGTCCGCCGACGTCATCAACCTGGACATTGCGCGCAGCAGCGCGACCAAGGGCGAAAGTCTGCTCGACACCATCGCGAATCTGTCCGCGATGCACGCCGACATGTTCGTCGTGCGCCACGGCCAGAGCGGCGCACCCTACCTGATCGCCCAGCACTGCGCGCCGCACGTGCATGTGGTGAATGCAGGCGACGGGCGCCATGCGCACCCGACGCAGGGGCTGCTCGACATGTACACCATTCGCCACTACAAGCAGGACTTTTCCAACCTGGTGGTGGCGGTCGTCGGCGACATCGTGCATTCGCGCGTGGCGCGTTCCGACATCCATGCGCTGAGCATCCTGGGTGCGGCCGAGATCCGCGCGGTCGGGCCGAAGACGCTGGTGCCGGGAGACTTGCGCGAAATGGGGGTGCGCGTGTGCCACGACATGGCCGAGGGCATTCGCGGCGCCGACGTGATCATCATGCTGCGCCTGCAGAACGAGCGCATGAGTGGCGCGATGCTGCCCAGCGCCGCCGAGTTCGCAAAGAGCTACGGGCTGACGGCCGACAAGCTGGCGCTGGCCAAGCCCGACGCCATCGTCATGCACCCCGGCCCGATCAACCGTGGCGTCGAGATCGACTCGGCCGTGGCCGACGGTGCGCACAGCGTGATCCTGCCGCAGGTGACCTTCGGCATTGCGGTGCGCATGGCAGTGATGTCGATCATCGCCGGTAACGAGGCATGAAGATCCTCGTCCGTGGCGGCCGCATCATCGACCCGGCCTCCTGCCGCGACGAAGTCGGCGACTTGGCCATTGCCTCGGGGCGCATCGTCGGCATCGGCGCAGTCGGTGCGGACTTCAACGCCGACCGGGTCATCGACGCCACCGGCCTGGTGGTCGCGCCGGGCCTGGTGGACCTGGCCGCGCGCTTGCGCGAACCCGGCCGCGAGCATCAGGGCATGCTGGAAAGCGAACTCGCAGCGGCCGCGGCCGGCGGCATCACCAGCCTGGTTTGTCCGCCCGACACCGACCCGCCGCTGGACGAACCCGGCCTTGTGGAAATGCTCAAGTTCCGCGCGCGCAAGCTCAGCCGTTGCCGGCTGTTCCCGCTGGGCGCGCTGACGCGTGGCCTGGGCGGACAGGTGCTGACCGAGATGGCCGAACTCACCGAAGCCGGCTGCGTCGGCTTCTCGCAGGCCGACGTCGCCATCACCGACACGATGGTGCTGCAACGCGCGCTGCAATATGCGGCCACCTTCGGCTACACGGTGTGGCTGCGGCCGCAGGACGCCTTTCTCGGCCAGGGCGTGGCGGCCAGCGGCGCGGTGGCGACGCGCTTGGGGCTGTCCGGCGTGCCGGTCGCGGCGGAGACGATCGCGCTGCACACCTTGTTCGAGCTGATGCGCATCACCGGCGCGCGCGTACACCTGTGCCGGCTGAGCAGCGCCGCGGGCGTGGCGCTGGTGCGCGCCGCCAAGGCCGAAGGCCTGCCGGTGACGGCTGACGTGAGCATCAATTCGCTGCACCTCAGCGATGTGGACATCGGCTACTTCAATGCCGACATGCGGCTCACACCGCCGCTGCGCCAACCGAGCGACCGCGCCGCGCTGCGCGCCGCACTGGCCGACGGCACGCTGGACGCGCTGGTGTCCGACCACAACCCGGTCGACGACGATGCCAAGACCTTGCCTTTCGGAGAAGCCGAACCCGGCGCCACCGGGCTGGAACTGCTGCTCAGCCTGGCGCTGAAGTGGGGCGCCGACGACGGCGTGGGCCTGGCGGACACCCTGGCGCGCATCAGCTGCGGCCCGGTGGCCGTGCTCGGCGACGCGCTCGGTTCGCTCGCGGCCAGCGCCGGGCGACTGGTGGAAGGCGGCGTGGCCGACCTGTGCGTCTTCGACCCGAGCGTCGAGTGGAGCTTGGGCCCAGGGCAGCTGAAGAGCCAGGGCAAGCACACGCCCTTCAGCTTCGCCAGCACCGGCATGGCGATGCGCGGCCGGGTGCGCGCCACGCTGGTCGCCGGCACGGTCGCGTTCGAGGCCGACCGAGTTTGATGCGCAGTCTGCGTGCGGCCTGGCGCTTGCTGCGCATGGGGGTGCATCTGCTGCACGGCATGGCGGTGATGGGCTTGCGCTTCCCGTCTCTGGACGCGACCGGCCGGCAGCGGCGCATCCAGTGGTGGTCGGCCAAGCTGGTGCGGCTGGTCGGCATCGCGCTGCAGTACAGCGGCACGCCGCGACCGGGCGCCACGCTGCTGCTGGCCAACCATGTCTCCTGGCTCGACATCGCGGTGATCCATGCCGTGGTGCCGCACGCGCGTTTCGTGTCCAAGGCCGATGTGCTGGCCTGGCCGCTGCTGGGCTGGCTGATCAAGGGCGCCGGCACGCTGTTCATCGAACGCGAGCGCAAGCGCGACGCGCTGCGAGTGCTGCACCAGGTGGCCGATGCGCTGAAGGCCGGCGACACCGTGGCGGTGTTCCCCGAAGGCACCACCGGCGACGGCCGCACGCTGCTGCCCTTTCATGCCAACCTGCTGCAGGCCGCCATCTCCAGCGACACGCCGGCGCAAGGCGTGGTCCTGCGCTATGGCGAGCCAGGCCAGCGCTTCAGCCCGGCGGTGGAGTTCCTGGGTGAGACGACGCTGCTGCAAAGCGTGTGGCGCATGTTGTCGGCGCAAGGCTTGAGCGTGCAGGTGGACCTGCTGTCGCCGCAGGGCACGCGCCACGCCGACCGCCGAGCGCTGGCGGCGCACCTGCGCGAGCAGATCAATGCACAACTTCACGATGGCACCGGCACGAAGGCGCCTGGCGAGGCGCCAGCCGCGCACCGGCAGGCCACCGAGACGGCATGATCGGCTGTCGCCCTTTCACCTGGCGCCGCCCGCCGCGGCGCGGCCCTTCTGAGCGCCGATGATCGACCTGCTGATTGCCTTCGAAGACGAGACGCCGCTCGCGGCGCCCCTGGCCGACGCGCTGGGGTGCCCGCTGGGCTGGATCGGATGCCATCGCTTCCCCGATGGCGAGAGCAAGTTGAGTCTGCCGAGCGAGCTGCCGCCGCGCGTCGCCGTGCTGCGCGGATTGCACCAACCTAACCAGAAACTGGCCGAGCTGATGATCGTGGCGCCGGCGGCGCGCGAGCTCGGCGCGCGGCAGCTCACCCTCGTCAGTCCCTACCTGGCCTACATGCGCCAGGACATGGCCTTCAACCCCGGTGAGGCGGTCAGCCAGCGCCATGTGGGCAGCGCGCTGGCGAGCTGGTTCGACCATGTCATCACCGTCGACCCGCATCTGCACCGCGTGACCACAATGGACGAAGTGCTGCCCGGCAAGCGCGGCCAGGCGCTGTCGGCCGCACCGCTGCTGGGCGCCTGGGCCGCCGCGCATGCACACAACCCGATTCTGCTCGGCCCCGACGACGAAGCCGCGCAATGGGTGCGCGCTGCCGCGCGGGCGCAGGGCCTGCAGCATGGCACCTGCATCAAGCACCGAAGCGGCGACCGCGACGTGCAGGTGCAACTGCCGCCCATCGATTTCGCCGGCCGCAACATCGTGCTGATCGACGACGTGGCCAGCACCGGCCGCACGCTGCTGGTGGCCGCCCAGGCGCTGCTGGCGCAAGGCGCCCGCGCCGTCGACGTGGCGGTGACGCACGCGCTGTTCGTCGACGATGCCATCGAGCAGCTGCGTGCTGTCGGCGTACGCAATGTATGGAGCAGCGACAGCGTGCCGCATGCCAGCAACGTGGTGTCGCTGGTGCCCTTGCTGGCCGCGGCCCTGCGCTCATCCGCGGACTGATTGCACTGCCATGGTCGTGAAGGCATCGAAGATCACCATCCGCAGCCTCAGCGCACGGCCCGTGATGGTGCCGATGAAGCTGCCGTTGCAGACGGCCACTGGCGCGGTGGAGCAGGCCGCGTTGGTGCTGATCGACCTGGAAACCAGCGCCGGCATCGCCGGGCGCGCCTACCTGTTCGCCATCGGCCGGCCCCACCTGAAGCCGATCGTCGCGCTGGTCGAAGCCATGGGCGAGATGCTCGCCGGCGACGCCGTCGCGCCCTTCGACATCGAGAAGAAGCTGCGTGCGAAGTACACGCTGCTCGGCGTGCACAACATCGTGCTGTTCGCGATGTCGGGCATCGACATGGCGGCCTGGGATGTACTGGGCCAATCGCTTGGCCAACCGCTGACCACGCTGCTCGGTGGCACGCCGCGCGCGGTGCGCGCCTACAACTCCAAGGGGCTGGGCATCATGCCCCTGCCCAAACTGGTGAGGCAGGCGAAGCAGCTGCTGGATGAAGGCTTCGACGCCGTCAAGCTGCGCCTGGGTCGCGCCGATGCGGCAGAGGACATGGCGGCGCTGCGCGCGGTGCAGAAGGCCATTGGCGACAAGCCCACGTTGATGGTCGACTTCAACCAGGGCTTGAGCGTGGCCGAGGCGATCCGCCGCGGCCGCATGATCGATGCCGAAGGCGGCGTGCTGTGGATCGAGGAGCCGGTGCGCGCCGACGACTTCGCCGGCTGCGCGAAGGTGGCCCGCGAGGTCGCAACGCCGATCCAGATCGGCGAGAACTTCATGGGCCCCGAGCAGATGGCACAGGCCCTGGCGGCCGGCGCGTGCGACTACGTCATGCCCGACCTGCAACGCATCGGCGGCGTCACCGGCTGGATGCGCGCCGCGGCGCTGGCCCAAGGCGCTGGTGTCGAGATGTCGAGCCACCTGTTCTCCGAGGCCAGCGCACAGTTGCTGCCGGTCACGCCCACCGCCCACTGGCTGGAATACGTCGACTGGGCCGACCCGGTGCTGTGCGAACCGCTGCGTATCGTCGAGGGCCATGCCCCGCCGTCGTTGCGGCCGGGGCTGGGCTTGCAGTGGGACGAAAAGGCGGTGAAGAAGTATCTGGCCTGAGGCCTGCCACCGAGAAACGCTCGGCGATGCGGCGACGATCAGGGCGCGCTGCCGATCTCTCGCACGGCCCCCTCGTAGTCGGGTGACTGGCGCAGCAGCCGGCCGCCTACCTCGCGCAGCCGGTCGACATCCTCTGGCGGGAGCACGAAGCTCGTCGGCAGGTTCATGAAGTAGGCGCGCTCCACCGGATCGGGCAGCGCTTCGAAACTGACGTCGATCACCTCCAGCGAAATCTTCGGTACCTTTGCCTCGGCCTGTGCCTCGGTGGCGCCCGCGAGGCGCGCCCGTGCCATCAGCAGCTCGCGCCGCCACTTGATGATCTCGGCGCGGTCCTTCATCGTCTCGATGGTCTCGAAGGAGTAGCGGTCGATGGGCACGCCAGTGGACTGCAGCAGTTGGCCGATCATCCCGGGGGGATCCTCCGAGCGGTCCCAGTCGGTGGCGGGTGAGGACCGCGAGTTCACGATCACCAGCACAATCCGGCTTACGATGCCGAAACCGACCTGACCCCGGTACGCCGCGCTCGCGGCCAGTTCCTCGAGCGCCTCCATCACACCGCGCACGCCGATGTTGTCCGAGACGCCGCCATCGACGAGGTGCAGGTAGGGGCGGTTTGCGCCGTCCTGGAACGACTCCGTCTCGAGATAGCGCTGGAACGCGCGGGCCGATGGCCGGGCGCGGGTCTTGGCGTCGGCGACGTCCTTGACCCAGGGTGGATCCTGGTAGTTGCAAGTCCCGCCGTAGTTGTTGAAGGTGACCGCCGACAGCACGACCGGCACCGCCGACGAGGTTGCCGCGGCGCGCGACAGGCGCACCGTGTCCAGGTTCGAGCAGATCAGGTCGAAGTCGTTCTGGAAGAACGCAAAGCGCGAGCCGGTCGAGATGTCGGTGCCGGTGGCGATCGCGATCGGCCCGGGCTTGTCCAGCAGGTCGGCGAAGGTCGCGCCCTCGAACAGGATCTCGTCGTAATAATTGGCAGCCAGCTCGGAGCGCCCCGCGCTGCCGCCGATGAAGTGCGGCCAATAGACCGGACTCAGGCCGCGACTGAACAACTCCCCCTCCACATCGCGCTTTAGGAAGCGGTCCTCGTATTGACCGAACAGCTTGTCGCCGTACAGGGCATAGGCCAGCGCGGTGAAACTGCCCCCCGACACACCGGTGATGATGTCGACCTCGTCGATCAGCCGGCGCTTCTGCCCGCCCACCGTGATCTCGGTGCGGCGCAATTCCTCGAGCACGCCGAAGGACAACGCCGCGGCACGTGTGCCGCCGCCGGAGAACGAGAGCACGAACAACGTGTGCGGGTCGTTGTTCTGGCGCTTGGGGATCCGCAGATACGGGCGGTAGCCGGCCTGCGGGTCGACCTGGGTGATGCGCTCGTTGACCGGGCGGCTGGCGCAGCCGGCGAGCACCGCCACGGCGAACAGACTGAGAATCAGGCGGCTGACGCGCATTTCTTTCCTCTTGATTCCGAAGGTCGTTGACCAGCTCACAAGCCGGCACCCCAGCGGTACTGCCAGGCGATGCCGATCAGGTCGAAGTCATTGCCGGTGCGCGCCGAAACGCCGCTGCTGGCATAGAGCTTGATGGAGTTTTGCAGGTTCACCGGAAAGGAGAAGGTGCCGCCCAGGCGCCAATTCTGCTGCAGGTCGTTGTTCAGCGCGCCGTTGATGGTCGTGCGTCCGCCGCTGAAGTAGGTCAGGTCGAGCGAGCCCCAGATGCCCGGCGTGAAGCTGTAGATGGTGTGCGCTTCGAGCGAATAGAGCGGGCTCTGCGAGCGCGTGTTGCCGTTGAAGAAGTCCGTGTTGTCGGTGTACAGCGTGGCCGCGGCAGTGGCCTCCAGCGTCCAGGGGCCCAGCGCCTTGGACAGGCCCACCTCGGGCTTGAAGGACCAGCGGTTGGTGCCGAGGTTGACCACCTTCGTGTCGTCGTACTGCCCCAGCGGCGCAGTCACGCGCAAGCTGGCGCCGACGATCAGGTCCTGCTCGTAGCTCTTGAACTCCTGCAGCGACAGTGCGGGCGCACCGTAGAGGTTGACCGACAGCTTGAATATGGGGTCGGCGAGACCGGTGATGTCGCGCTGCATCGGCTGCCCCGCAAGACTTGCCGTCCCGCTCAGGTCGGTATAGGGAACGATGACGTTGAGCTTGGCCGACATGCCCCATAGGTCGAGCACCCGCCCGTAGGCGAGCACCGCACTGTTGGTCGCGAGCTGCGGGTCGGTGATCGGCAGCGCGCCGTCCATCGGGTAGCCGCCGCTCGTATAGGCGTAGCCCGCGATCAGGAAATTCAGGCCCACCGGGGCGTTGGCGTAGGAGCGCGGCTCCATGTCCTGTGCCTGGGCGCTCGAAGGGGCGCCGAAAAAGAGCGCGCTGGCGAATGCAACGGTTGCGCACGCGGCGCTTGTGCCGCAAGGTGTCATGGGCGTCAGGCGTGGCGGCATGGTCCCGTCAGTCTATCCGGTCCGACTGCCACGGCAGCCGCTGAGCAGATGGCCCGCGGCGCTCATTGCCTCTTCCGGGTCGCGTGTAACGAAGATCGTCGTGATGCCCAGCCGCTGCTGCGGCGCAAAGAACTCGCCCGGCATGGCTCAATCGCGCGCAGCCCCCCGGCGCCGCCAGATCCCAGGTGGCACGCCGTACTCGCGCCGGAACGCGCGACTGAACGCTGTGTCTGTCTGGTAGCCGACGTCTTCGGCGATGTGCGACAACGGCGCGGTGCTGCGTCGCAGCAGATTGGCGGCCAGCATCATTCGCCATCGCGTCAGGTAGGCGATGGGCGAACTGCCGACCAGATGCTGGAAGCGTTCGGCCAGCACGGACCTCGAGGTGCCCGACTCACGAGCCAGGTCTTCCAGGGTCCACGCGAATGCCGGGCGGGCGTGCAGCGCCCCCAGCGCCGCGCCAACGATGCGGTCACCCAGGCCGGCAAGCCAGCCCGTTCGTCCTTCGGTCTGGTCGTTCATGTATTGCCGCAGCACTTCGATGAACAGCACCTCGGCAAGCTTGGACAGCACGCCGTCGCCGCCGGGACGGGGTGAACGCACCTCCACCAGCGCGTAACGCAAGGAGGCCTCGAGCCAGTCACCGGCGTTCGATCCGCGCAGATTGACTCGAACCACCGGCGGCAACCCGGCCAGCATCAGGCCGGCCAGCCGCGCGTCACAGGCCATGTAGCCGCAGATCAGGCGTGTCGTCGCGCCACCTCCGCCATAGGACAGCCTGCGCGGTCGACGTGCGAGCACCGTCGCCAGGCGCGCACCTTGGGCCGGCGGCAGGCCGACGGTCGAGGTCATGCGGTGCGCGTCACCCTGGGGAAAGAGAACGGCGTCACCGGCTTGCAGTTGCAGAGGCGATTGCCCGTCGAGTTCGACGAAACACTCCCCTTCGGTGATGAGGTGGAAGATCACGACACGCTCGGCGTTCGGCTCCAGATAGGGCGCCGCGGTGTCGGCCTCCGGTGACTGGTAGCACCAGGGCGCGGTAAACCGGCCCTGAATGAAGATCGCGCCGACCAGGTGAACGACGCGCAGCGTTTCGGACAGGGCATCCATCAGCTGCCGCGAAGCGTTGGACATGCGCGCCTGGTGGCTTGGGCTGCGGTGCTTCGGTAGGCATTCATGTTGGAGCCGAGTGTGGCGGCAACCCTGCTGAATGCCAAGCCGCTGCGGCAGAGCGGCTCGCGCGGCGGACGATCAGGCAAGTTGGCCGGATGCTGGAACAGGCTCGCGCGGCTGGATGTGCGTCGCGTGGACGGTCGAACAGACGCGAGCGACGATGGGGCAGGACAGATGTGCTCGACCTGGCGCCTACTGCATCACGAGGCCAGTGCAATTCGGTTTGGGGCCCTACCGCGAAGCCTTCGCCGGCTGTACCGACTCAAAGGCGACACCAAATGCCTTTCATCAACGTCAAGCTCGTCGAGGGCGTCTTTTCACCCCAGCAGAAGGCCGAGATCATCCGCAAGCTGACTGACACGATGGTGTCGATCGAGGGCGAGGCCATGCGCTCCGTCGCCTGGACCGTGATCGAGGAGGTCAAGAGCGGCGACTGGGGTAACGCGGGCAATTCGCTGAGCATGGCGGACGTCAAGGCGCTGCAGGCATCGAAGCCAGCCGTAGCCGCCTGAACTGGCGCCGCATCACCGACACTGAGCCACCATCCACACGGAGCGCCGAGATGAACCCTCAGGAGCACATAAAGAATGCCTTCGATCGCATGCAGCATGTCTTTGGCAAGCGCCCGGCCGCTGCCTTGGGCAGCGGTGTCATGAGCGCGCGCCTGGTTGACGGTTTGCGCTGCGAGGCGCGCGAAGCCGACTGGCAGTTCACGATCGACATGCCCGGCGAAGCCGGCGGGACCGACGCAGGGCCGTCGCCCGGTGTGCATGGGCGCGCGGCGCTGGCCAGCTGCCTGGCCATCGGCTACGGCATCAGCCTGGCGCGTGCGGGCATCACGCCCCAAAGCCTTGAAGTCGTCGTCCAGGCCGACTTCGACAACCGCGGCCTGCTCGGCATGGCCGATGTCTATCCAGGCTATCTGGCGGTGCAGCACACGCTGTACCTCGAATGCGACGCGCCGCAAGACACGGTGCGCTCAGCCATCGACGAGGCGCAACGCTGCAGCCCGTACCTGCATGTCTTTCGCGATGCGCAGCCCGTCACGGGGCAGGTGGTCTTCGGCCCGCGCCCGCAGGCGCTGTAGTCGCATGGACGCGCGACTGCAGTTGAGGGTTCAGCGCTACGGCTGGGACCGTGCGGCGCCGCACTACGAGCAGGCCTGGAACCAGGCACTGGCCCCGGCCACGGCGGCCGTCTTGGCCGCGGCGGCGCTGCGGCCCGGCGAGCATGTGCTCGACGTCGCCTGCGGGTCCGGCGTGCTGACCCGCGCCGCCTGGTCGTCGGTGGCCGCAGGCGGGGGCAAGGTCGTCGGCACCGATCTGTCGGAACAGATGCTCGCTCAGGCCTCCGAGCAGTCACCCCAATGCCGCTTCGTGCGCGCCGATGGGCAGCATCTGGAGGACGGCCTCGCGGGCGAAGACTTCGACGTGGTGCTGTGCGGCCTGGGCTTGATGTACATGCCCGATCCCGAGCGCGCGCTGGTCTCGATGGTGGGCCGCCTGCGCCCCGGCGGTCGCCTCATCGTCTCGGTCTGGGGCGAGCGGCGGGCCTGCGCCTGGGCCGATCTGTTCCCGATCGTCGATGCGCGGGTGCACTCGGAGGTCTGTCCCATGTTCTTCCGGCTCGGCGGCGGCGATGCGCTGGCCCAGGCCCTGCGCGGAGCCGGGCTAAGCGCGGTGGCGACGGCCCGCATTCCGACGACGGCGGACTATGCCGATGCGCAGGCCGCCTGTGATGCGGCATTTGTCGCCGGGCCGGTCGCACTGGCCTACTCCCGCTTCGACGAAACCACCCGGTCTGCGGTGCACACCGAGTACCTGGTTTCTATCGAGCCTTGGCGCGTGGCAGCGGGCTACAGCCTTCCCGGGGAGTTCGTGATCGGATCTGCCCGGCTTGATTAGAGGTTGGCCCTTGTAGCGATCGGACGTCCGTGTTGAAACGCGGGATCGGCTTGACAGCGCCGCCGTCGGCCTTCAGCGCGGCCTGATCGAGCATGAAGCGCGTGGTCGCTCTTTCGGCGCCTCAACCGGCGAACAACCGCACCTGCGATGCCTCCAGCCCCAGGCTGACGGCCGCGTCGACGGCGAATTTGATCGAACCCGCATAGTGCGGCTGATCCACGGCCAGCGCGTGCTCTCCGACACGCACCCGGTAACGTGTGAACTCGCCCAGGAACTCCCGGGCCTCGACCCGGCCCGGGACCCACAGATGACCCGCGTCACGCGCCGCATCGGCAGCAGCCATGCGCAGCGCGTGTGGCCTGAAGCTCAGCAGCAGCGTCGGTGAGTCGGGCAAGGCGCGGGTATCGGGCCCCAGCGGCAGGCGCAGGTCGCCGACGCCATCCACCTGCAGCGACAGCGTTTGGCTGTCGCGTGCGCTCACACGCGCGGGCAGCAGGTTCATCGTGCCGACGAAGCCGGCCACGAAAGGGTTCACCGGGAAGTCGTATAGATCGGCCGGCACGCCAACCTGCTGCACCACGCCCTTGTCGAGCACGGCCATGCGGTCGGCGGTGCTCATCGCCTCTTCCTGGTCGTGCGTGACGAAGATCGTCGTGATGCCCAGACGGCGCTGCAGCGCCAGCAGTTCCTGGCGCATCTGCACGCGCAGCGTCTTGTCCAGGTTCGACAGCGGCTCGTCGAGCAGCAGCACCTGCGGTTCGATGACGATGGTGCGCGCCAGCGCCACGCGCTGCTGCTGGCCGCCGGATAGCTGGTTCGGCCGACGCTGCGCGAAGCCCGACAGCCCCACCGTGTCCAGCGCGGCGCCAACCCGGGTTTTCAGCTCGGCCTTGGCCACCTTGCGTTCGACCAGGCCGAAGGCCACGTTGTCCCACACGCTCAGGTGCGGCCACAGCGCGTAGCTCTGGAACACCATGCCGATGTTGCGTTCCCACGGCGGCTGGCCGGTGATGTCCACCCCGTCGATCAGCAACTGCCCATGCTGGTGCGGGTTGAAGCCGGCGATCAGCCGCAGCAGCGTCGACTTGCCCGAGCCCGACGGGCCGAGCAGCGCGAAGAACTCGCCCGGCTCGATGTCGACATTGACGTCCTTCAGCACCTCGGTGCGGCCATAGGACAGCCGCACGTTGCGGCAACTGACACTGACTTTTTTCATGGGCGTTCAGCTTCGTGCCGGCACAGCAGACGGTTGGGGCAAGGGCGGCAGCGTGTCGTCGACCTGGCGCGTCACGAAGCGCTGGCCGGTACGTTCCACGACCACGTGCGACAGGTAGGTGCCGATGGCGACGACGACGATGGCCAGCACGCCCAAGGCGGCGCCGGGGCCGCGCCCGGCGATGCTCTGCATGTACAGGTAGATGCCATAGCTCATCGGCGCCTGCGATTCGGCCGAGACCAGCAGGATCGTCGCCGACAGCTCCACCGCCGCGGTGATGAAGCTGGTGACGAAGCCGGCCAGGATGCCGCCGGCCATCAGCGGCACGACGA
>JAHECC010000031.1 GCA_024641965.1 Rubrivivax sp. | reverse complement strand
GCCTTGAGCAACTTCCCGCCGCACGGCACCTACAGCGCGTCGAAGGCGGCGGCGCACTCGCTGGCGCAGTGCCTGCGCGCCGAGATGCGGCCGGCCGGCATCCGCGTGATCAACGTCTTCCCGGGGCCGATCGACGACGAATGGAACCAGCTGATGCCGCCGCCGAAAGTCGCGCCCGGCGCATTGGCCAACGCCATCGTCAAGGCACTGCGCGACGGCGTGGAAGACCTGTACCCCGGCGACGTGGCGCAGGAGTGGCTGTCCCGCTGGCGCGACAACCCGAAAGTGCTGGAACGCGAACTGGCCGCGGGGAGCGGCACATGAAGCCGGGCGAGATCCTGAGCGCACTCGCAGGCGCACTGGCCGACGGCCAGATCAAGGTCATCGACCTGACGCAGACACTCACGCCGGAATTCCCGCAGATCGCGCTGCCGCCCGAATTCGGCCAATGCTGGCCCTTCCGCATCGAGGAGGTGTCGAAGTACGACGAGCGCGGACCGGGCTGGTACTGGAACAATTTCTCCTGCGGCGAACACACCGGCACGCACTTCGACGCGCCGATCCACTGGATCTCGGGCCGCGACCTGCCGAACAATTCGGTGGACACGATTCCGGTCGGCCACTTCGTCGCGCCCGCAGTGGTCATCGACTGCTCGGCGCAGGCCGGCGCCGACCCCGACCACCTGCTCACGGTGGACGCGGTGCTGGAATGGGAGCAGACGCACGGCCGCATTCCGCGCGGCGCCTGGGTGCTGATGCGCACCGATTGGTCCAAGCGCAGCGGCGACGCCGAGGCCTACCAGAACTTCGACGAGACCGGCCAGCACACTCCCGGCCCGGACGCCGAGGTGGCGCGCTTCCTGGTCGAGCAGCGCGACGTGCTCGGCTTCGGCAGCGAGGCCATCGGCACAGACGCCGGCCAGGGCTACCATCTGCGTCCGCCCTATCCGTGCCACTACTACATGCACGGCGCCAACCGCTATGGCTTGCAGTGCCTGTGCAACCTGGACCTGCTGCCGCCCACCGGCGCCCTGCTGATCTGCCCGCCGCTGAAGATCGCAAAAGGAAGTGGCAGCCCGCTTCGTGTCCTCGCATTGGTGTCCTCATGAACATACCCAAACAACGCCTCGCAGTGGTCACCGGCGGCAGCGCCGGCATCGGCGAGGCCATCTGCCGCCAGTTGCTGGGCGACGGCTGGGCGGTGGTGTCGATGGCGCGCCGCGCACCGGGCTTCGCGCACGAACACCTGCATTCGATCGAGGTCGATCTGGCCGATCGCACCGCCACCGCGCAAGCCGCCGACGAAGCTGCGCACCGCTTCGCGCCCGACACCGTGATCCACAACGCTGGTGTCATCCTGCCGGCGCTGCTGGAAGACGTGAAGCTGGCCGACCTGGACAAGCTGGTCGAGATCCACCTGGCCAGCGCGGTGCTGCTGGCCCAGGCCTGCGTGCCGGCGATGAAGTCGGCCAGCTTCGGCCGCATCGTGCTGCTGTCGTCGCGCGGCGCGCTGGGCCTGGCCACGCGCACTGCCTATGCCGCCACCAAGGCCGGCATGCTCGGCATGGCGCGCACCTGGGCGCTGGAACTCGCGCCTTTCGGCATCACCGTCAACGTGGTGTCGCCGGGGCCGATCCAGACCGACATGTTCCACGGCGTCATTCCGGTGGGCGACCCGAAGGTCGAGCAGATCGCCGCCGGCATCCCGGTCAGGCGCCTGGGCCAGCCGGACGACGTGGCGCATGCGGTGCGCTTCTTCGTGGGCGAAGATGCCGGCTTCGTCACCGGGCAGGTGTTGTATGTCTGTGGCGGCACCAGCGTCGGCAGCCTGACGTTGTAGACCCAAGAGCCACGTCAAGAAGGCCCTGGGCCAGGGCGTGGTGATCGAGGCCATCGAATCGAGGACCGGCGCCAACGCGATCGCCGCGACAGCGTGCGCCACTTCGGCGGCAGCTACCGCCATTCGCTGGTGCGCGAGGGCGAGGGCTGGCGCATCCGGCTGCAGCGCGTGGATCTGATGAACGGGCAGGCCGCGTTTGACTATGTGATTCAGGCTTGGGTCTGAGGGTCAACGCGACAGCCCGCCCGCTTCAAGCGGTGCTGGGCTGCTTCTTCGACTGGGTCAGCACGATGCTGATCAAGCTGCCGGTCAGCATTCCGATGGCGCGGCACTTCGGCTTCGACTCGCTGCTTCCGCGCGGCCTTCGAGCGCGAGCCGAAGGTATGCAGCGACAACCGGCACTCGCGGGCATATGCATATGAGCAGATGTTCCAAGCCGAGCGCCTATTGACGATGACAATATGCGCCATACGGAGCATACGATGGACAACCTGCACCCCACCAAAGCCTACGAGATCATCACGGAGAGCCCGAACACGCTGCTTATCGACTGTCGTACCGAGGTCGAGTACTACTATGTCGGCCACCCGGTCGATGCCATCAATATCGAGTGGAATACGGCGCCCGAGTTCGAGGTGAACCCGCATTTCGCCGACGAGGTGCTGCGCATGGCCGGCCGCAAGGACCGGCCGATCGTCCTGATCTGCCGCAGCGGCAAGCGCTCGATCGACGCTGGGTTGGAGTTGGAAAAGCACGGCTTCACCCACGTGAGCAACGTGCTCGAGGGCTTCGAGGGTGAGCTTGATTCCGAGCACCATCGCGGCAACCTCGGCGGCTGGCGCAAGCACGGCTTGCCGTGGCGGCAGGTGTGATTCACAGCCTGCCCTTGGCTGGTTGTTGGCAGGCGCAAAGGTCTCAGGCGCGGCGCCGACGCCTGGTGGAGTCACTCGCGCCGTGAAAGGTCATGACCAGGGATGCGGTCTGCATTCGTGCATGGCGCCACGGAATCGCCAGTATGCGTAGACGGACCTGACCTGCCCGTCCCAGCCGCCCGCCGAGCGATCAATGTCAAGTATCGGCAACCGCCGTGAATGGGGGCCGAAACTGGCGGCCGAGACCGTCAGGCCAGCAGCCGAGCAGCAGTAGCCGCCGTCAGAGCGCTGCGCCAAACGCCGGGGCCTGGCGGGTCAGACAACTTCGCGGTCGTCGGTGTATGTGCCGTGATCCGCACAACACCACCAACCAGGTGATTCACCGCACCGCTCGTCAGTGCCTCACCCACGATCGACCCAAAGCAGGGTGCACATCACCGTACCGATCAGGTACAGCAGCCAGGTCTGCGGTACCGCGTAGGGGTAGAGCATCAGTGCCACGCCGAGCCAGCGGGTGCGCGGGCGCCCGGCCCGCTTGCCTGCGCGGAACGCCCACAGCCCGACGAGCCCGAACAGGATGGCGCCGACGATGTACGCCGGGCTCGGCAGCGACAAGCCGAGTGACTGCAGGGCCGACAGGCTGTCCATGCGGGGCGGCGACGGGTGCCGTAGTGCGCTATTGCGCGCTGGGGCGGCAGGCTACGGGCCGGCTTCCAACAGCGGCGGCTGCACTAGGTCGGCGTCCACGTCCAGCAGCACACTGGCCAGCGCCAGCGTGCGCCACAGCGGCGCCGGCATCTGCAGGATGCCCTCGGGCGTGCGGGCCTGCGCGATCCAGGCCGCGATCTGCGCGTGCTGCACGGGGGTCAACAGCTTGCGGCCAAGCATTTCGTCCAGGGTATCCACCGTTCGCACCTCTCGTGGGTTGGCGGCATCGGCACTTGCCGATGCCTCGGTTCGATTGTCGACGGCCTCGGCCGACACGGCTACGCTGCCTTCAGGGTCGGCCGGCGGTTGATGGTCAGCCACAAGGACGCGACGATGATCAGGTTGACGACGCCTGCAATGGCCGCATTGGCATAGCTCCACTGATAGTCGCCTGTCAGGTCGAAGAGATGGCCGCCCTGCCAACCGCCCAGCCCGTGCCCGAGGTACGCAAACGCCGTGACGATGCCCAGCGACGAGGCGCGACGTGCCGGTGCCGTCAGGTTGCGGGTGGTCACGATGACCGTCGTCATGACCCCCGCGTAGCCAAAGCCATAGATCGCGGCATAGAGGTAGAAACTGCCGAGCCGGTCGATGAAGACGAACCCCATGACGAGCAGCGTCTGCCAGGCCGACGCCGTCAGATAGGCCGGGATCGCGCCGATCAGGTCGGTGAGCCTGCCGAACGCGACACGCCCGGCAATGGCGACCATCAGCATAAGGAACAGCACGCTTCCCGCCTCGGGCGCGGCAAAGCCCTTGCCCTGGATGAGCGGCACCAGGTGCATCAGCGGCACCGACATGCAGGTGCAGCAAAAGACGACGGCCAGCGCGATCCAGCCGGTGATCAGGTTGTTGGGCAAGCCTGACGGCGTTTCATCGGCAAGGCCGACGTTGCCGGCCGGCGCGGGCGGGTCGCGCAGGAAGATCGCGACGGGCAACAGCATCGCGATGGTGATCAAGCCCTGCGCCATCATCGCGTGCCGCCAGCCCAGCGCCTCGATCATGAAGGCGCCGCTGAAGGGCACGCCGCCTTGCCCCAGCGCCTGGCCCGCCGACGCAAGGCCGATCGCCAGGCCGGCGCCCAGCGTGAACCAACTGCCGACCAGCGCCATCAACGGGGCCGCCAAGGCCCCGCCACCCAGTGCGCCGGCCAGAAAGAACAGCGCATAGAACTGCCAAAGCTCGCTGGCCATCGAGGCGACGACCGTGGCAAGCCCGGTCGCGACGATGCCCAGCACCGCAACGGGCCGCGCGCCGAACCTGTCGGCGGCGAAGCCCATCACCAACGACCCCAGTGCAAGGCCGACCAAGCCGGAGGTGTTGATCAGCGCGATGTCGCCCCGGCCCCATCCTTCTGACAGGCCCATCGGGACGAAGTAGACCGACAGGCCGTTGACCAACTGGCCCATCGTCACCGCCAGAATCAGTGTCGATGCCCCCAGGACCACCCAGCGATAGCGTGGGTTGTCGTTGCCCTGCACAGCCGTCTTCATCTATTGGCCCTTTGCCAGTGGCCCTGCAGCGCACAAGGCGCGAACATCGCCTGCGCCGCGCGAGTTACCGAGCATGCGCAGGGTGGTGAGCATCGTCGCGTCCTTCTCATGGACCGGCACGGTTCTTATAACAGCGTCTCGCGCTTGGCCGAGGGTGTCTGCGCAGGGGGTCTCCCCTCGACGCGGCGTCGAGTCCGCCGGCAAGGCGTTCGACGCCCGCGCCGCCATCGATGCAAGCGCCTGTTGATGCACGAATGCTCGCCGGCCCCTGCGCCGCGTCGGCCTCCGCGCGCGTTCACCGCTACATTCGCGGCAGCCGCCATGCCCACACCCGCCCAAGCCGACGCGCTGGCCGAACTGCTGGCCACGCGCACGCCGATCGTCGTTGTCGAAAGCCACGACGAGCGCCGCATCACGGCGCTGGTGGCGCTGCTCGCGCAGCGCGGCAAGCGCGAGGTGTGGCAGTGGTCGGCCAGCCGCGGCTTGCGCGTAGCGCACAACCTGCGCCTGGCGCTGACCGAAATGAACAGCGGCGGGCCGGCTGCCGACGCTGCCTCCACGCGCGAACTGCCGGCCGCGCTGGCGGCGGTGGAGCAGCTCAAGGGCGATGCACTGGTGCTTCTGCTGGACATCCACCCCTACCTGTCGAACCCGGTGGTGACGCGCGCTTTGAAGGAGCTGGCGCTGCACACCGAATCGCGCGGCCTGCAGCTGGTGTTCACCGGCCACGACATCCACCTGCCTGGCGAACTGGCGCCTTATGCCAGCCGCTTCATGCTGGAGCCGATGACACTGGGGCGCATCAAGACGCTGTTCAGCGAGGAGTTGCAGGCGCGGCGCCTGCGCAGCGGCGACGATCTGGCGGGCGAACGCGCCACGCTCGATTCGCTGATGCGGCACATGGTCGGCCTGCCCGAAGCCGCGGTGCGGCAGATGGTGCGCAGCACGCTGGGCGACGGGCGCATCTGCACCGCCGACCTGGCGCGCGTGCTCGCCAGCAAGCGCGACGTGATGGGCGCTGCCGAGCTGCTGGTGTTCGAACAGAACCTGCCGGCGATGGACCAGGTGGCCGGCATGAAGGCGCTGAAGCGCTGGCTGCTGCTGCGCCGCGAGGCCTTCCTCGACGGCGCGGCTTCGGGCCTGCCGCCGCCGCGCGGTGTGCTGCTGCTGGGCGTGCAGGGCGCCGGCAAGAGCCTGGCGGCCAAGGCCGTCGCGGCCAGCTGGCAGGTGCCGCTGTTCCGCATGGACTTCGGCGCGCTGTTCGACAAGTTCCAGGGCGAAAGCGAACGCAAGCTGCGCGAGGCGCTGCGCGTGGCCGACGCGATGCAGCCCTGCGTGCTGTGGATGGACGAGGTGGAAAAGGGCCTGTCCGGCGGCAGCGGTGACGGCGACACCGGGTCCGGGCAGCGCATGCTGGGCACGCTGCTCACATGGATGGCCGAGCGGCGCAGCAGCGTGTTCCTGGTGGCCACCGCCAATGACATCGAGCGGCTGCCGCCGGAGCTGATGCGCAAGGGTCGCTTCGACGAGATCTTCTTCGTCGACCTGCCCGACGCGGCCACGCGCGCGGCCATCTTCGCCATCCACCTGGGCCGCCACGGCATCGCCGCTCTGGCGAGCGAGCTTGCGGCCTTGGCCGCGGCCAGCGTGGGCTTCGCCGGCGCCGAGATCGAGGCCGCCGTGCTGGCGGCGCGCTACGAAGCGCGGGCGCTGGGCCAGAGCGCTGCGGTGGACCATGTGCGCGCCGAGCTGGCACGCACCCGGCCGCTGTCGGTGACACGCGCCGAAGCCATCGACACGCTGCGCGCCTGGGCCCGCGACCGCACCGTCAGTGCGGATTGAGCGGGGCGGGATCAGCTCAACAGTCGGCCAGCACAAATCCCTCGGAGATGGCGGCTGCCGCGAGGCGCTGGTCGTAGGTCGCGAGGGCGAGCCTCAAGTCGCGGCTGCGCAGGAAGATCATCGTCGCCAAGTGCAGCGCGTCGAGCGTGCGCACGGGTTGCGCGAAAGGCAGCAGTGCGCGGCCCAGCACGTCGGCAGACATCTCGATCAGGCTTGCGCGGCCCACCAGATGGCGAGCGTCGCTGCCATGCGAGGACGCGCAGCCGCGCGCATGCACACGATTGAAGACCTCGTACTCCAGCAGGCGGCTGGCCACGAAGCTCTGCGACCAGAAAGCGTCCGGTGGCGAGCGGTCTTCGGCAAACAGCCGCGCCAGGACGACCGACGTGTCCAGATAGATCAACGCTCGGCCCGGCTGTCGTCTAGCTCACGCAGCACTTCGGCGATCGTCGCCACGGGCCTGCGCCGCGGCAGCCGCGACTTGGGCGACACCGTGGCCGCCGTCAGCAGGCCCTGACGCATCAGCTCACCCAGGCGCTGTTCCTCAGGCGAGGCATTGGCGCGCACGCGCGGCGACACCAGTTCGGCAACGACCTGGCCACGGTCGGTGACGAGCACCGTTTCGCCGGCGGCCGCCGCGCGAACGTACTCGCTGAGACGATTCTTCAGGGCCTTGATGCCGACGCTTTGCATAGCACCAATGTAGCTACGGGTAGCTACATTGTCAATGTGCGGCTCAATACACCACCACCGAACGGATCGACTCCCCCGCCTTCATCAAGTCGAAGCCTTCGTTGATGCGCTCCAGGGGGAGCCGGTGCGTGATCAGGTCGTCGATGTTGATCTTGCCGTCCATGTACCAGTCGACGATCTTTGGCACGTCGCTGCGCCCGCGCGCGCCGCCGAAGGCCGTGCCCATCCAGACCCGGCCGGTGACCAGTTGGAAGGGCCGCGTGCTGATCTCCTTGCCCGCCTCGGCCACGCCGATGATCACGCTCTTGCCCCAGCCGCGGTGGCAGCATTCCAGCGCCTGGCGCATCGTGGTGGTGTTGCCGATGCACTCGAAGCTGTAGTCGGCGCCGCCGTCGGTCAGCTGCACCAGGTGGTCCACCAGGTTCTCGTGCTCTTTCGGATTGACGAAGTGCGTCATGCCGAACTGCCTTGCGATGGCTTCGCGCTTGGGGTTCAGGTCGACGCCGATGATCTTGTTGGCGCCGACCATCTTCGCGCCCTGGATCACGTTCAGCCCGATGCCGCCCAGCCCGAACACCACCACGTTGGCGCCGGCCTCGACCTGCGCGGTGAACAGCACCGCACCGACACCGGTGGTCACGCCGCAGCCGATGTAGCAGGCAGTATCGAAGGGCGCATCGCTGCGGATCTTGGCCAGCGCGATCTCGGGCACGACGATGTGATTCGCGAAGGTGCTGGTGCCCATGTAGTGGAACAGCGGCTTGCCCTGGTGGCTGAAGCGGCTGGTGGCATCGGGCATCAGGCCCTTGCCCTGGGTGGCACGGATGGCGGTGCACAAGTTGGTCTTGCGGCTCAGGCAGCTCTTGCACTGCCGGCATTCGGGGGTGTAGAGCGGGATCACGTGGTCGCCGGCTTTCAGTGTGGTGACACCGGCGCCGACCTCCAGCACCACGCCCGCGCCCTCGTGGCCCAGGATCGACGGGAACAGCCCTTCGCTGTCGGCGCCCGACAGCGTGTACAGGTCGGTGTGGCAGATGCCAGTGGCCTTGATCTCGACCAGCACCTCGCCGGCGCGCGGGCCTTCGAGGTCGACTTCCTCGATGCTCAGCGGCTCGTTGACTTTCCAGGCGACGGCGGCGCGGGTCTTCATGGGTGGGGCTCCTTGGGTGGGCGGTGGCCGGCAGCATAGCCGGCGATGCCATACTTTGGCGATCGAAAGCCACGAGGAGGACACGCATGTACAAAGCCCTGCTGATCGAGAAGGACGGCGGCCCCTACCGCGCCAGCATCCAGCAACTCGACGACGACAACCTGCCCGAAGGCGACGTCACCGTGAAGGTGGACTACTCCACCATCAACTACAAGGACGGCCTGGCCATCACCGGCAAGGCACCTGTCGTGCGCAAGTTCCCGCTGGTCGCGGGCATCGACTTCGCCGGCACGGTGGAAGCCAGCAGCCATCCATCCTGGAAGGCGGGCGACAAGGTGGTGCTCAACGGCTGGGGCGTCGGCGAGACGCATTCCGGCGGGCTGGCGCAGCGCGCGCGGGTCAAGGGCGATTGGCTGGTGGCGCTGCCCGAGTCCTTGAGCACTCGCCAGGCGATGGCCATCGGCACGGCCGGCTACACCGCGATGCTGTGCGTGATGGCGCTGCAAGGTCACGGCCTGAAGCCCGACAGTGGCGACATCCTCGTCACCGGCGCGAATGGTGGAGTGGGCGGTGTCGCCATCTCGCTGCTGTCGAAGCTGGGTTACCGCGTCATCGCCAGCACTGGCCGGCCGCAGGAGGCCGATGCGCTGAAGGCGCTCGGCGCGGCCGAGATCATCGCGCGCGACGAGTTGTCCGCGCCGGGCAAGCCGATGGGCAAGGAGCGCTGGGCCGGCGTGGTCGATTCGGTGGGCAGCCATACATTGGCCAATGCCTGCGCCGGCACCAAGTACCGCGGCGCGGTGGCGGCCTGCGGACTGGCGCAGGGCATGGACTTCCCGGCCAGCGTCGCGCCCTTCATCCTGCGCGGCGTCACGCTGTATGGCATCGACAGCGTGATGGCGCCGAAGGAGTTGCGCCAGCAGGCCTGGCAGCGCCTGGGCAAGGACCTGGACCTGGCCAAGCTCGATGGCATGGTGCGCGAGATCCCGCTGGCGGCGGCGATCGACGCCGGCGCCGAGATCCTGGCCGGCCGCGTGCGCGGCCGGCTGGTGGTAAACGTCAACGCCTGAGCGCCGCGATGAGTGCGCTCACGCCCATCGCCCCTGCCGGTGGCCCGCCCGCAAAGGGGCCCTACAGCCCGGGCATTCGCGCCGGCAATCTGCTGTTCGTTTCGGGCCAGATCGCGGTGGCGGCTGATGGCAGCGCGCTGGCCCACGCCGACCTGGAGACGCAGACCCGCCAATGCTTGGCCAACTTGTGCGCCGTACTGGAAGCCGGCGGCGCCACGCTCGAACAGGTGGCCAAGGTCACGGTCTACATGGCCGACCCCGAAGGTTGGCCGGTGTTCAACCGCGTCTATGCCGAGGTCTTCGACGCCCACAGGCCGGCGCGCGCGATCGTGCCGGTGCCGGCCTTTCCGGGCGGCTTTCTGGTCGAGATCGACGCGGTGGCTGTGCTCGGCGGCTGAGGATCAGAAAGGCCGCACGCCGAACAGCATGCCGTGGCCCCACATGGCGAATGCCGCCCAGACCGCCACGCCGACAACGACGGTGATCAGCGTGCCGGCGAGCGTGCCCGGCGCATAGCTGACGCGGCCGGCGCGGTCACGCGCACGCGCCGCGCGGAAGTCCAGCACCGCCCAGAGCAGGAAGCTGCCGAACAGCAGCAGGTCGGCCAGCGTGTGATTCGCCAACAGATGGGCGATGGCCCAGACCTTCACCGCCAGCACCATCGGGTGGTGCACCCGGGCCTTGATGCCGTTCTTCGGCACGTAGGCCGCGATCAGCAGGACGAAGGACACCAGCGTCAACAGCGAGGCCAGGTGCCGCGCCCACAATTGCGGCGTCCACAGCACCACGGGATCCTGCCGCGCCAGGCTGTAGCCCCAGACGATGAGCATGAAGCCGGCGATCGACAGCCCCGTGTAGATGCCCTTCCAGGTGCCTTCGCCGCGCTGGGCGATCTGCGCCGTGCGCCAGCCGTCGGCGAAGATGCGCACCGAGTGCACGCCCAGGAAGAGGATCAGTCCGACGATCAGGATGCTCATGGCGTTCGAATCCGGAGAACGAGTGGCGCCCATTCTCGCGCGTCGCGCCGGTCCCGCCGAGGGCCGGCTGCAGCTTACTTGTAGCCGACGCGGTCGAGCATCTGCTGCACGGCGACCTGGCTCTTGCCGGCCTGCGCCACCGACAGCGTGTCGGTCTTGAAGTCGCCCATCGCTTCCAGCGCCGGGTTGCCGGTGATCTTGACCGTCACCACCGCCGGCCATTCGTTGTTGCCGTTGGCGAAGTACTGTTGTGCCTCGTCGCTGGAAAGGTATTCCAGGAAAGCCACCGCCTCGGCGCGGTGCTTGGCGTGGCGCGCCATGGCGCCGCCGGCCACGTTGACATGTGTGCCCCAGCTCTGCTGGTTGGGGAAGACGACGCCCACCTTGTCCATCACCGCCTTGTCCTCCGGCTTGGTCGAGCGCATCAGCCGCGCCAGGTAGTAGGAGTTGGTCAGCGCAATGGCGCATTCGCCGGTGGCCACGGCACGGATCTGGTCGGTGTCGCCACCCTTCGGCGCGCGCGCCATGTTGTCCACCAGGCCCTTCAACCAGGCCTCGGTGGCCGCAGGCCCGTCATGCTGCAGCACCGCGCCGAAGAGCGACAGGTTATAAGGATGAGAACCTGAGCGGGTGCACACTTTGCCTTTGTTCTTCGGGTCCGCCAGTTCTTCGTAGGTGTCGACATCGGCGCGCTTGACGGCGTCCTTGTTGTAGACGATCACCCGCGCCCGGGTCGAAAAGCCGAACCACTGCGAGCCGTTGCCGTCGTCGGTGCTGCGCAAATGGGCCGGGATGCGCTGCTGCAGCGTCACCGACTTCAATGGCTGGAACAGGCCTTCGCTCTCGGCCAGCGACAGCCGTGCGGCATCCACCAGCAGCACCACGTCGGCCGGGCTGGCAGCGCCTTCGGCCTTCAGCCGCGCCAGCACGCCGGCATCGTCGGCGTCGATGCGGTTGATCTTGATGCCGGTGGCCTTGGTGAAGTTGGCGTACAGCGCCTCGTCGGTCTGGTAGTGGCGGGCTGAATACAGGTTCAGTTCCTTGGTCTGCGCCATGGCGACGACGGATGCGCCCGCCAGCAAGGCGGTGGCGAGCAGGCGAACAGGGTGCAAAGCGTGCTTCATGGAGGTGACGATGAAATGATTCGACGCGTCGATTCTAATGCCAATGCGAACCATTCTCATTGCGTTTCATCAAACTCCTGCCGATTTCCGGATTTGCGCCTTGTCCCCCTTGAAAACGTGGTTCGGTGCATTGACACGCATTTAACCTTTGCGTTAAATAAAGATATGGACCCACTTTCGACCACCTTTGCCGCGCTGGCCGACCCGACCCGCCGCGCCATCCTGGCGCGGCTGGCCGGTGGCCACGCCCATGTCGGCGAACTGGCGCAGCCCTTCGACATCTCCGGCCCGGCCATCTCGCGCCACCTGCGCGTGCTGGAGAACGCCGGGCTCATCAGCCGCGAGGTCGACGCGCAATGGCGTGTGTGCCGCCTGCAGACGCCGGCACTGAAGATGGTTCACGACTGGCTCCAGCGCTACAGCGAGCACTGGGAGCAAAGCCTGGATCGCCTGACCGAACTGGTCGAAGCCGAGACACCCCCGGCAGCGCGAGTGCGCGCGCGCCGCAACACCCGCAGGAGGAACCGCGAATGAACGCCCCGGAAAAATTCGAACTCACCCAGGTGCGCTTCATGCGCGCGCCACGCGAGAAGGTCTTCGATGCCTTCGTCGACGCTGCGGTTTTGCGTCAATGGCATTGCCCGCGCGGCATGTCCGTCACCGAGGGGCGCAGCGATCCCCGCAGCGGCGGCGAATGGCAGTTGGCGATGCAGGCGCGCGACGGCACGCGGCATGTCGTCGGCGGCACTTTCCGCGACCTGAAGCGGCCCGAGCGGCTGGTCTACACCTGGGCATGGCTGGGCGAGAACTCGCCGCTGCCGGGCCTGGAAACGCTGGTCGAGATCCAGCTCAGCGAGCGCGACGGCGGCACCGAGCTGAGCTTGCGGCACAGCGGCTTCCCGGCCGGCGCGGCGCGCGACGCGCACACCCAGGGCTGGCAATCGACCTTGAACAAGCTGGTCGACCATGTCGATACCCGCGGCACGGCGGCAAACCTGGTGCTGCTGGGCGACGTGCGCAGCACCTACACGCGCACGGTGCGCATGGCGCTGGCCGAGAAGGGCCTGTCCTACACGATGCGGAGCTGCGCGCCGCACGCGCCGGAGCTGCTGGCGCTGAACCCCTTCGGCCGCATCCCCGCCTTCCGCGACGGCGAGATCAGCCTGTTCGAGACCAGCGCCATCGTGATGTACCTCGACGAGGCTTTCGGCGCCGGCCCGACGCTGCGGCCGGGCTCGATCCTGGGCCGTACGCGCTGCGAGCAATGGGTCAGCGCAATCAACGCCTATATGTACGACACCATGGTGCGGCGCTACGTGCTGCAGTACGTTTTCCCGCGCGGTGAAGGCGGCCAGCCGGATCGCGCCGTCATCGACGCCGCGTTGAAGGAAATGCCCGGCCAGCTGGCGGCGCTTGACCGGGCCTACGGCGCGGGCGACTGGCTGGTCGGCGGCGCGCTGTCGGCGGCCGACCTTTTCATCGCGCCGATCCTGGCCTATGTCGAGGGCATGCCCGAGGGCAAGGCCCTGTTAGAGGCCGTGCCCAACGTGCGGCGCGCACAGGCCGAGCTGTGCCAACGCCCCAGCTTCACTTCGACCGACCCTTCGCTTCCACCCGCCGCTCACCCCTGAAAGAATCGCCAAATGAAACACCTTCATGGCAGGTTCGTCTGGTTCGAACATATTCGGGCGACACCGCCGCAGCCGGCAGGTTCTACGCCGCGCTGCTCGGCTGGCACATCGAGCTGACGCCGATGGGCGGCCCCGAGCCCTACCCGCTGATCATGAACGGCAAGGAGGCCATCGGCGGCTTTCGCAGCACCGCGGCGGGTGCGCCGAGCCTGTGGATGAGCTTTGTGTCGGTGGCCGA
This sequence comes from Rubrivivax sp., assembly GCA_024641965.1. Lineage (GTDB taxonomy): Bacteria > Pseudomonadota > Gammaproteobacteria > Burkholderiales > Burkholderiaceae_C > Rubrivivax. The sequence goes on along the minus strand of JAHECC010000031.1, from coordinate 15,297 downwards.
TGTCGACGCCTCGTACAAGGCCGCTTTGGCCGCTGGCGCCAAGGGTTTGATGCCGCCCGAGGACTTCGGCCAGCTCGGCCGAGGCGCCACGCTGGCCGACCCCACCGGAGCAATCTTCTCTTTGTGGAAGAGCACGCACGACGACCGCGCCGACAGCCCGAAGACCGCGGTCGGCGACTGGCACTGGAACGAGCTGATGACGCCCGACGAGAAGAAGGCTCTGGCCTTCTACACCCAGGTGTTCGGCTACACCACCGACAGCATGGACATGGGCGTCAGATCAACGCGTCGGCGCGCAGCAGGGTCTCCAGGCACTGCTCGCGAATGCCGTAGAAGTCCTTCAGCTCGCGCAGCTGTGTCAGCACGGCGTCGGGCGCGCCGGCCTGCGGCCGCTTCACCGCCAGGATCATCTTGTTCTTGGCGGTGTGCTCCAGCGAGACGAACTCGAACACCTGCGTCGCGTAGCCGCAGGCATCGAGCAGCAGCGCGCGCAACCCGTCGGTCAGCATCTCCGCCTCCTGCCCCAGGTGCACGCCGTGCTGCAGCAGCGGGCGCAGCGGGTGCGGGCTGAGCAACTGCGGCCGCAGCTGCTTGTGGCAGCAGGGGGCGCACAGGATGATCGACGCGCCGCCGCGGATGCCCATGTGGATGGCGTGATCGGTGGCCGTGTCGCAGGCGTGCAGCGCGATCATCACGTCCAGCGCGCGCGGCGCGAAGCCGCTCACGTCACCTTGCTCGAAGTGCAACCCCCGCAGGCCGAGCCGCGTGACGATGTCGTTGCACAGGGCCACCAGGTCCGGCCGCAATTCGACGCCGGTGACCCGCACCGGCGCCGCCCGCGTGGCCACAAGGTGGTCGTGCAGCGCGAAGGTCAGGTAGCCCTTGCCGGCACCGAAGTCCAGCACCTCGATGGGCCGGTTCGCGGCCAGCGGCGAGGCTGACAGTGCGCCGCTGAAGACCTCGAGGAACTTGTTGATCTGCTTCCATTTGCGCGCCATCGCCGGCACCAGGCGAGCCTGAGCATCGGTGACGCCCAGTGCCTGCAGAAAGGGCCTGTCGAGCGCCAGCCAGCGCAGCTTCTCGCGGTTGTGTACGGCAGGCGGCGCGGCCGACGCAGCAGCGTGGCGCGCCACGCGCAGGCTGGCGCGGCCCTTGCGGCTGAAGGCCAGTTGCAGCTCTTCGTCACGCGTGTGCAGGTGCGCGTTGGCGAAGTCGGTGCCGAGCAGGCCGCGCAACAGCGCCAGGCCCTCGTCGACGGGCAGGTTCTTCGTCACATCACGCGTGGCATGGCTGTAGACCAGGCTCAGGCAAGGCTGGCCACGCAATTCGATGGCGCGCACGCCCAGGCGCTTCAGCCCGGACTCGGCACCACGGTAGCCGGCGAGCAGCAGCTTGTCGAAAACCCGCTGCGTCAGGCTGCGCTGGAGTGCGGCGTGGAAACGCTCGATCACAGGTTCGTTCGCATGGTTCGTCTCGGGCATGCCCGGCATGGTGCCAGAGACCCGGCGCCCGGCGAGTGATATTCGGTTCCCGAGGCGCCGACCATGCAGGCTTGTCCTAGTGGTTCGCTGCGAGCGACGCGGCATAGTCGCATCACGGCCGGCCACAATCACCTGCCGTCACACACAAACACGCGGAGTCCCCCCATGCCCACCAAACTTCAACTCTCGGCGCTGGCAATGGCCTTCGCCGCCACCGGCGCCTTCGCGCAGACCGTCGTCGGCGTCAGCTGGTCGAACTTCCAGGAAGAACGCTGGAAGACCGACGAGGCCGCGATCAAGGCGCAACTGGAAAAGCTGGGGGCCAAGTACATCAGCGCCGATGCCGCCGGCTCGCCGGAAAAGCAGATCGGCGACGTCGACGGCCTGATCGCCAAGGGGGCCCAGGTGCTGATCGTGCTGGCAATGGACAAGGACGCCATCCTGCCGGCGATCAACAAGGCCAATCAGCGCAAGATCCCGGTGGTTGCCTATGACCGCCTGATCGAGGCGCCGGGCGTGTTCTACATCACCTTCGACAACAAGGAAGTCGGTCGCATGGAGGCGGCCGCGGTGTTCAAGGTGCAGCCCAAGGGCAACTACGCCATGATCAAGGGCTCGCCCACCGACCCGAACGCAAACTTCCTGCGCGAGGGCCAGCAGGAGGTGCTGGCCGCGGCGATCAAGAAGGGCGACGTCAAGATCGTCGGCGAGGAATACACCGACGGCTGGAAGCCCGAAGTGGCGCAGAAGAACATGGAGCAGATCATTACCAAGAACGGCGGCAAGATCGACGCCGTGGTGGCCAGCAACGACGGCACCGCCGGCGGCGTGGTGGCCGCGCTCACCGCCAAGGGCCTGAAGGGCGTGCCGGTGTCGGGACAGGACGGCGACCATGCCGCGCTGAATCGGATTGCCCTGGGCACGCAGACGGTGTCGGTATGGAAGGACGCGCGCGACCTGGGGCGCGACGCGGCCAGCGCCGCGGTGACCTTGGCTTCGGGCAAGCCGGTGCCGGGTGCGACCACCTGGAGCGGCGGCGAGAAGAAAGTCGCGCTGCAGTCGCAATTCCTGAAACCCGTACCGATCACCAAGGACAACCTGGACGTGGTGGTCAAGGCCGGCTGGATCAGCAAGGAAAGCCTTTGCAAGGGCGTCAGCGGGCCCAGTGCCCCGGCAGCCTGCAAGTAAGCCGCAGCCGGGCTCGCTGAACCGCGCGACAAGCCCGGCGACGCCGCCCTTGTCGCGTCGACATTCGGGAGACCCCATGAGCGAGATCTTGCGATCGCTGCGCGGCGCACAGATCGACTGGCGCCTGGTGCTGATGGCCGGCGTGCTGGTCGGCATCGCGCTGGCCTTCAACGCGCTGTCGGGCGGCCTCTTCCTGTCGCCGGAGAACCTGTACAACATCGCGCAGCAGACCGCGGTGGTCGGCATCGTCGCCACGGCCGTGGTGCTGATCATCGTGGCGCGGCACATCGACCTGTCGGTCGGCTCGGTGATGGGCTTCGTCGGCGTGCTCGTCGCCTACCTGATGTACACGGCCAACTGGTCCTGGCCCGCGGCCGCGCTGGCCGGGCTGGCGGTGGCCATCGCGGTATCGCTGTACCAGGGTTCGCTCACCGCCGTTCTCGGCGTGCCCTCCTTCGTCGTCACGCTGGGTGGCCTGATGTCCTTTCGCGGTGCGGCCTTCCTGGTTGCCGACGGCAAGACACAACCCGTGACGAACGAGTTCTTCCTGCGCCTGGGCGGCGGTTATGACGGCGCGGTCGGCGTGAGCGCGAGCTGGGCGCTCGCGGCCGCGATGTGCCTGGTGATGGCCTTCGCGACCTTCAACAAGCGACGCATGCAACATCGCTTCGGCGTCAGCAGCAACCCGCTGTGGCTGGATCTGGCCATGCTGGCGCTGCCGGCATTCATCGTGCTGGGCTTCGCCGCGACCATGAACGCCTACCAGATCCCGAACAAGGCGGCGCCGCAGGGCATCCCGATCCCGGTGCTGATCTGGGCCGCGGTGGCGCTGACGCTGTCCTTCATCGTCCGGCGCACGCGCTTCGGGCGCTACGTCTTCGCGATGGGCGGCAACCCGGATGCGGCGGCGCTGGTGGGCATACCGGTCAGGCGCGTCACGCTGATGCTGTTCGCGCTGCTCGGCGTGCTGCTGACCATTGCCGCCGTGGTGACGGTGGCGCGCTTGAACGCCGGCACCAATTCGCTGGGTACCGGCATGGAGTTGTACGTCATCGCCGCGGCGGTCATCGGCGGCACCGCGCTGGCAGGCGGCAGCGGTTCGATCCTGGGCTCGGTGCTGGGCGCGCTGATCATGCAGTCGCTGGACAGCGGCATGCTGCTGCTCGACGTGTCGATCGGCAAGCGCATGGTCATCATCGGCCAGGTGCTGATTGCCGCCGTGGTCTTCGACGTGCTGTACCGCAAGTGGACCGGGGAGCAATGAGATGGCCGACGCCAAAGCCCCACTGGTCGCGCTGCGCCACATCCACAAGGCCTTCGGCGGCGTGCAGGCTGTGGACGATGCCAATGTCAACCTGCACCCGGGCGAGGTGGTCGCGCTGCTCGGCCACAACGGCGCCGGCAAGTCGACGCTGATGAAGATGCTGGCCGGCGCCTACCCGATCGATGCGGGCGAGGTGCTGATCCGCGGCGAGAAGGCCCATATCCGCAGCCCGGCGGATTCGCAGGCGCTGGGCATCGAGACCATCTACCAGACGCTGGCGCTGGCCGACAACCTGGACGCGGTGGCGAATCTGTTCCTCGGCCGCGAGCTGCTCACGCCCTGGCGCACGCTGGACGACCTGCGCATGGACGCCGAGGCGCGCAAGACCTTCGCGCGGCTGAACAAGAACTTCAAGAACTTCCGCGTGCCGGTGCGTAGGCTGTCTGGCGGGCAGCGGCAGACGGTGGCGATCTCGCGTGCGCTGTACTTCAACGCGCGCATCCTCATCATGGATGAACCCTGCGCCGCGCTCGGGCCCGAAGAGACGCGCATGGTCGGCGAGCTGATCAAGAAGCTCAAGGCCGAAGGCGTGGGCATCTTCCTCATCAGCCACGACATGCAGGACGTGTTCTCGCTGTCGGACCGGCTGGCGGTGATGAAGAACGGCGCCATGGTCGGCACTTACAACACCGCCGACGTCACCGAGGACGAGGTGCTGGGCATGATCATCCTGGGCAAACGCCCCGAGGGCAAGACGATGGCCGAGCGCGAACACGGCTGATGCCGCTGGCAGTGCCGCACACGCCGTAGCATTCACCAATGAAGAAGCTCCTCGTGTCGATGGTGGTGGTGCTGCTCGGGCTGGCCCTCTACCTCTGGCTGTGGCCAGTGCCGGTCAAGGCGCTGAGCTGGAAGGCGCCGGCAGATCCAGGCTACGTCGGCGTGCACGCGCCGAACCACAAGCTGGCCGGGCTGATGCTGATCGACCTGGGCACCGAAGCCGGCCCCGAACATGTGGCGCTGGCGCGCGACGGCAAGCTGTATGCGGCGGTGGCCAGCGGCAACATCCTGCGCATGAACCCGGACGGCAGCGCGCAAGAGGTTTTCGCCCACACCGGCGGGCGCGTGCTGGGCTTCGATTTCGACGCTGCCGGTAACCTCATCGCCGCCGATGCCGTCAAGGGCCTACTGTCCATCGGGCTGGACCGCAAGGTCACGGTGCTGGCCGACAAGGTCGGGGGCGAGCCGATCGGCTATGCCGACGCGGTGGTGGTGGCACGCAACGGCAAGGTCTATTTCAGTGATGCTTCCACGCGTTTCGCGCCGGCCCAATGGGGCGGAACCTTCGAAGCCGCGGTGCTGGACATCATCGAACAGGCGGGCACTGGGCGCATCCTGGAATACGACCCCGCCACCGGCCGCACGCGTGTCGTCGCCCGTGGCCTGAGCTTTGCCAACGGTGTCGCGCTCAGCGCCGACGAGACACAGCTGCTGGTCGCCGAGACCGGCAAATACCGCGTCTGGACGATCGCCGTCGCGGCCGACGACCTCGACTTGACGCAGGGGTCTCCGCAGGCCAAGGTGCTGCTCGACAACCTGCCCGGCTACCCCGACAACCTGATGCGCGGGCTCGACGGGCGCATCTGGCTGGGCCTGTCCGGCCCGCGCAGCGCGAACGTCGATGCGATGGCGAACAAACCCTTCCTGCGCGAACTCACGCTGCGCCTGCCGCGCGCGCTGTGGCCGTTGCCCAAGCCCTATGGCCACGTGATGGCCTTCACCGAAGACGGCCGCATCGTCGCCGACCTGCAGGACCCCAGCGGCGCCTACCCGCAAACCACGGGCGTGACGGAAACCGCCGACCGACTGTATGTACAGAACCTGCACCTAGGCCGCCTGGGCTGGCTGCCGCGCTGAAGGACGCCGTCGCCGCACACTCGCAGCGCTCTTCACACGCGGCTTGCAACAGTCGTTCCGGCATTCAAGAATGACGACATGCGGAACCCCCTCTACAGCGCCGACGACCCGGTGTTCGGCCACGTCAGTTTCCGCGACCGCAAGCGCGCGCTGTGGGCGCTGTCGGTGGTCTACCCGCTGGTGCCCTTTGCCGGCATCGCCGGCCACTACCTCAGCGGCCATGCGCTGTGGTTGCTCTTGCCGCTGCTCATCGGCTACGTCGGCGGGCCCTTGCTCGACGCCTGGATGGGTGAGGACGAGAACAACCCGCCCGAGGCCGTCGTGCCGCAGCTGCAGGCCGCCCGCTACTACCGCTGGCTGACCTATGCCGTGGTGCCGCTGCATTTCGCCACGCTGATCGGCTGCGCCGTCTGGGCCGGCACGCAAGAGCTGCCCGGCTGGGCCTTCTTCGGCCTGGCCTACGTGGCCGGCGTGACCTCGGGGCTGGGCATCAACACCGGCCATGAGCTGGGCCACAAGCACACACGGCTCGAGCAATGGCTGGCCAAGCTGGTGCTCGCGGTGCCGGCCTATGGCCACTTCCGCGTCGAACACAACCGCGGCCACCACCGCTTCGTCGCCACGCCGGAGGACCACGCCAGCGCGCGCATGGGCGAGAGCATCTACCGCTTCGCCTTGCGCGAACTGCCCGGCGGCATGAAGCGCGCCTGGGCGCTGGAAGCAGAGCGGCTGCGCACGCTCGGCAAGCCGGCCTTCAGCGCGCACAACGAGTTGCTGCAGTCCTATGCCGTGACGCTGCTGCTGCAGGGCGCGCTGATCGCTTTTTTCGGCGGGTCGATGTTGTTGTTCCTGGCGATCCACAACGTCGTCGCGTGGTGGCAATTGACCAGCGCCAACTACGTCGAGCATTACGGCCTGCTGCGCCAGAAAGGGCCGGACGGCGAGTACGAGCGCTGTTTGCCGCACCACTCCTGGAACGCGAACCACACCTATACCAACCTGCTGCTGTTCCAGCTTGAGCGGCACAGCGATCACCATGCCAACGCCGCGCGACGCTACCAGGCATTGCGCCATTTCCCCGACCTGCCGCAGCTGCCCAGCGGCTACTTCGGCATGTTCCCGGTGGCCTATGTGCCGTGGCTGTGGTTCAAGGTGATGGACGCGAGGCTGCTGGCCTTGCCGCACATCCGCGGCGACTTCAGCCGCATCAATGTCGATCCGTCGCGACGCGACGCGCTGCTGGCGCGCTACGCCACGGCCGGCTGATCGGCCTCAGCGCAACGGCCGCAGTTGCGCGGCCAGAAGCGGCAACCCCAGCCGGTCGAGCTTGCCGGCCGCGCTGACGGGCAGGCTGTTGACGAAGCAGATGCGACGCGGCCGCTGGTGCGGCGCCAGAGCTTCACGCACATGCGTCAGCAGCTGCGCGTCACTGGGTGGCACAGGCCCGGCCACCAGGGCCGCCGCGACGGTCTGGCCCCAGGTCTCGTCGCTCAAGCCGAACACGGCCGAGGCGCGGATGCCCGGGCAGGCGTCGAGCACGCGCTCGACCTCGGCCGGGTAGACGTTTTCCCCGCCGCTGACGATCAGGTCGGCACGCCGCGCGTGCAAGTGCAGGCCGCCGCGCGCGTCGAGCTCGCCCAGGTCGCCGGTGTCGAACCAGGCATCGGGCGCCAGCGGCGCTTCGCCCAGGTAGCCGGCCATGCGCATCGGCCCCTTGACCAGGATGCGGCCCGCGTCGATGCGCAATTGCACGCCCGGCAGCGGCAGCCCGGCGCCGCAGGCCGCCGCATCGAAGCGCTGCGCATAGGGCGTGGCCACCACCTGCGAGCAGGTCTCGGTGCAGCCATAGGTGACGACGATCGGCAGGCCACGCTCGGCCGCGCGCGCCATCAGCGCGGGCGGGGCCGCCGCGCCGCCCAGCAGCAGCACACGCAGGTGCGCGGGCGGCCGCCACTGCGGGTGCGCATCGAGCAGCAGCGACAGCATCGTCGGCACCAGCGACAGCTGGGTCACCCGGTCCTGGTCGATCCACTCGGGCAGCAAGGTCGCGTCGAAGCCGGGGCGCAGCGCCACCGCACGCCGCGCCGCCAGGCAGCGCGTGACGATGGACAGGCCGCCGATCCGCGCCACCGGCATCGCCAGCAGCCAGCAGTCCTCGTCCTGCCAGCCGAGATTGGCGGCGCTGGCCGACGCCGACGCGAGCAGTGCGGCGCGCGTCAGCACGGCGCCGCGCGCACGGCCGGTCGTGCCTGAGGTGTAGAGCACCGCCGCGGCATCGGCCGGCAGCTCACGCGCCGCCTGGGCGGTGGCCTCGCGCTCGGCGTCGAGCTCGCTCTGGCTCAGCTTCGGGTGCAGCAACAACGCCGGCACGCGCAACTCGAGCAGCGCATACAGGGTCAGCAGCGTGTCCAGGTCGTTGTGACCGAGCAGCGGCATGGCCGCGCCAGGGGCCAGGCTCGGCGTCAGCGCGGCCATACGCTGCTCGGTCAACTGCGCCAGATCGGCGAAGCTGTATCGCCGGCCCTCGGCATGCAGCGCCGTGGCCGCACCGGCCTCGCGCGCGGCGGCCCGGATCGACAGCGCCTCGCTTGCCTCGGCCGCAGCCATCGGCCGGCCCTGGACACTCACGGCAAGCGCTTGAACTGGCGGAAGTCCGGCTTGCGCTTCTCGACGTAGGCGTTGCGCCCTTCCTGCCCTTCCTCGGACAGGTAGAACAGCAAGGTGGCGTTGCCGGCCAGCTCCTGCAGGCCGGCCTGGCCGTCGCAGTCGGCGTTCAGCGCCGCCTTCAGGCAGCGCAGCGCGATCGGGCTGTTGGCCAGCATCTCGCGGCACCACTGCACCGTCTCCGCTTCCAGCCGCTTGTAGGGCACGACGGCGTTGACCAGCCCCATGTCCAGCGCCTGCTGCGCGTCGTACTGGCGGCACAGGAACCAGATCTCGCGCGCCTTCTTCTGGCCGACGATGCGCGCCATGTACGATGCGCCGTAGCCGCCGTCGAAGCTGCCGACGCGCGGCCCGGTCTGGCCGAAGCGCGCGTTGTCGGCGGCGATGGTCAGGTCGCACACCATGTGCAGCACATGGCCGCCGCCGATGGCATAACCGGCGACCATCGCCACCACCGGCTTGGGCAGGGTGCGAATCTGGCGCTGCAAGTCGAGCACGTTCAGCCGCGGCACGCCGTCGCCGCCGACGTAGCCGCCCTCACCGCGCACGCGCTGGTCACCGCCCGAGCAGAAGGCGTGCTTGCCCTGGCCGGTGAGGATGATCACGCCGATGTCGGCATCGTCGCGCGCGTCGGCGAAGGCCGCCTGCATCTCGCGCACCGTCTCCGGCCGGAAGGCGTTGCGCACCTCCGGGCGGTTGATGGTGATCTTGGCGATGCCTTCGTCGCACTTCTGATAGTGGATGTCGGTGTAGCCGGACATCGCATTCCATTTCGGCAACGGCAGTTGCTTTGGGCTTTTCATTCGTCTTTCCTTCGGCAGCTTGAGGCGCCACGCGGCGCCGGGGTCATTCGATCTTCGCGCCCGAGCTGCGCACCGCCTGCGCCCAGCGCTCGGCGCTGACGGCGATGAACTGCGCGAAGGATTCGGGCGTCGAGGCCACCGGCACGGCACCGCGCGCGCGCAGCGCGGTCACCAGCGCGGGGTCGGCCAGCGCCAGCTGCACGGCGGCGTTGAGCCGCGCCACGACGGCTGTCGGCGTGCCCGCCGGCACGAAGATGCCGTCCCACGCGGCGGCCTCGAAGCCGGGCAGGCCGGATTCGGCGATCGTCGGCAGCTCGGGCGCGCCAGGGAAGCGGATCAGCGAACCCACCGCCAGCCCTCGCACCTTGCCGGCGCGCACTTGGGGCAGGGCGTTGGGCATGACCTCGATCATCAGCTGCACCTGGCCGCCGATCAGGTCGGTCATGGCCAGCGCGCCGCCGCGGTAGGGCACGTGCACGATGTCGATGCCGGCCTGCGTCCTGAACATCTCGCCGGCCAGGTGCGAGGTCGTGCCGTTGCCCGCCGAGGCGAAATTCAGCTTGCCCGGCTGGGCCTTGGCCTGGGCGATCAGCGCCGGCACCGAATCCACCGGCAGCTGCGGGTTGACGATGAGCATCGTCGCGATCTCGGTCAAGCGCGACACCGGCATGAAATCCTTGGCCGGGTCGAAGCGCAGCTTCGGGTACAGGCTGGGGTTGATGGCGTGCGTGCCGTTGGTGCCGTAGAGCAAGGTGTAGCCGTCGGGCGCCGCCTGCGCGACATATTCGGCGCCGATGTTGCCGCCGGCGCCGGCCCGGTTCTCGATCACGATCGGCTGGCCCAGCACCTCGGCCACATTCGGCATGACCAGCCGCGCCAGGCTGTCGGCGCCGCCACCCGCCGGGAAGGGCACGACCAGGTGCAGCGGCTTGTCCGGGTAGGCCTGCGCGGCGGTGGCCAGGCCCAGCGCCAGGACCCACGCGCAAAGCACGCGCCACGTTCTTGCCAGGCTGCCGCATTGGTGCCCCATGTCAGCCCCGCGCGCCGGCCGCGCCGCGGCAGCGGATCAGCGTCATCGCCTTCAAGCTCATCACCACCTCGTCGCGCTGGTTGAGCACTTCATTGAAGGTGTGCACCAGCCCGCGGTCGGGCTTGCTCTGCGAGCGCCGCGCCTCGACGACGGTGATGCGCAGCGACAGCTCGTCGCCCGGACGCACCGGCGCCAGCCAGCGCAGCGCGTCGATGCCCGGCGAACCCAGGCCGGCCCGGCGCGGCAAGAAGTGGTCAACCAGCAGCCGCATCATCAGGCTGCATGTGTGCCAGCCGCTGGCAATGACACCGCCGAAGGGCCCCGACGCGGCGCCCCGCGGGTCCACATGGAAGGGTTGCGGGTCGAACTGGCGGCCGAAGTCGATGATCGCGCTTTCATCGACCACGACTGGGCCGTAGCGCAGCACCGCGCCCAGCGGGTAGTCCTCGAAGTGACGATCGTCGATGGCGACGGGAAGGTCGGTCTGGATCATGGGCAGCAAGAGTTTGGTTCGCCAAAGGTGAAGCGGGCCGGGGTTTTCAACAGGGCCGCAGTGTGGTCGCCCCGGCCGAGATGGGCAGCCACCGCGTCAGCGGCCAACAGCCGCCGCTGAAGCACAGTTGGTAGTCGGGCACGAACTCCGAGCGCGCCAGCACGATCTCGCGCCGCCACGGGTCGTCCAGCCGATAGTGCCAAACGCCGTTCAGCAGCCATGACCCCGGCGGCGGCTCCATGCCGGCGCCCGAGCCGCGGATGTGTGCGCGCGACAGGTGCAGCCAATCGCCGGCGAGTTCGTAGTCCTCGCTCCACTCGAGCTTCTCGATCGAGTGCGTCCAGCGCAGCGTGAATTGGCTCACCGGCAGGCTGAGCTGCAGCCCACCGGCGGCCAAGCACAGCGCCGCCAGCACGGTCCGGCTTCAAGCCGCGGCGGCGCGCCGGGCGCGCAGGCGAAACAAGTGCCACAGCGCCAGCGCCGCGGCCAGCCCCAAGCCGATCTCGTCGGTGGCCGGCGCGGCGACCACCAGAAAGGCCGCCGCGACGAAGGCCCACACGCGCTCGAACCAGTTCAGCGGCGCCAGCCAGTAGCCGATGGCCGTGCCGCCCCACAGCGCGATGGCGATCACTGCCTTCAGGACGACGTAGCCGGTGTCCCACCAGGTACCACCCTGCAGCATCAGCGCCGGCGCGTACACCGCCATGTACGGCACGATGAAGCCGGCAATGGCGACACGCATCGCCTGCAGGCCGATCTTCATGCCGCTTTCCTTGGCGATCGGCGCGGCGGCAAAGGCGGCCAGCGCCACCGGCGGCGTCAGGTCGGCCATGATGCCGAAGTAGAAGACGAACATGTGCGACACGATCAGCGGCACACCCAACTCGAGCAGCGCCGGCGCGGCGAGCGAGCTGGTGATGATGTAGTTCGGGATCGTCGGGATGCCCATGCCGAGGATCAGACACACGAACATCGTCAGCAACAGGCTGAGGAAGATGCTGTTCTTGCCGATGTCGATGATGAAGCCGGCAAAGGTGGTGGCCGCCCCGGTGAGCGTGAGGATGCCGATGATCACGCCCACCAGCGCGCAGGCCACGCCCACCGGCAGCGCATGGCGTGCGCCGTCGGCCAGCGCGTTCAGCGCCACGTGCAGCGTCTCGCGCCCGCCCTTGGCGAACCACAGCACCGCCGCCATCGCCAGCGCCAGGCCGATGATCGCGCCGATGCCGTACTTGAAGAAGCTCGACGCGCCCAGCCCGATCAGCACCCAGAAGATCAGCTGCAACACGCGGTTGCCGAAGCGTTTGGTCAGGGCCGCGCCGAAGATCAGGATCACCGTCAGCGCCAGCCCGACCATGCCCGAGAACAGCGGCGTGTAGCCCGAGAACAGCAGCCACACCAGCACCGCCAGCGGCAGGATCAGGTACCAGCGCAGCTTCATCGCGGCCCAGGGGTCGGGGCATTCTTCCTTCGGGATGCCGACCAGCCCGGCGCGCCCGGCCTCGAGATGCACCATCAGGAAGGCGGTGATGAAGTACAGCATCGCCGGAATGGCCGCGGCCTTGCAGATCTCGACGTAGGGCACGTCGATGGTCTCGGCCATGATGAAGGCCACCGCGCCCATCACCGGCGGCATGATCTGCCCGCCCATGCTCGACGTGGCCTCGACGCCGCCGGCAAAGGCCGGCTTGTAGCCGAAGCGCTTCATCAGCGGGATCGTGAACTGGCCCGTGGTGACCACGTTGGCCACGCCCGAGCCGTTGATCGTGCCCATCAGCCCCGACGACACCACCGACACCTTGGCCGGACCGCCCTTGGTGTGGCCGAACAGGCCGAGCGCAAAGTCGGTGAACAGCGTGATCATGCCGGCCTGTTCGAGGAAGGCGCCGAACAGGATGAACAGGAAGATGTAGCTCGACGACACGTAGGTCGGCGTGCCGTAGATGCCTTCGGTGCCGAAGCCGAGCTGGCTGACGATCTGGTCGAGCCCGTAGCCGCGATGCGCCAGCGCGCCCGGCAGGTACTGGCCGAACAACCCGTAGGCCAGGAACGTCAGGCAGATCAGCGGCAGCGCGAAGCCCATGATGCGCCGCGCCGCCTCGAATACCAGCACGATGGTGAGGATGCCGACCACCATGTCGGCGTCGGTCATTTCGCCGGCGCGCAGCACCAGATCGGCCTCGAACACCCAGTGGTACAGCCCGGCGACGAAGGCCGCCGCGCCGATCAGCCAGCCCAGCCCCTTGTTCCTGAACGGCGGGTGCAGCGCAAAGGTGACGAGCAGCAGGAAGCCGACGTGCACCGCCCGCACCACCGAACTCGACAGCGGGCTGAAGGCCGCGGTGACGATCTGGAAGGTGGAAAAGACGATCGCCACCCAGAACAACGCGCCGACGAACGACGGCGCGTGTTCTTCAGGGGCGTGCAGCGTGTGGTGCTCGGCGGCCGGCACACCGGCCGCAACAGCTGTCATTACTTCATCAACCCGACTTCGCGGTAGTACTTGGCAGCACCCGGGTGGAAGGTTACCGAGGTGCCGGTGATGGCGCCTTCCTTGGTGATGCCCTTGCCGGCGCTGTGCGCGGCGACCAATGTGCCGAGGTTCTCGAACATCGACTTGGTCATCGCGTACACCGCATCGGTGGACACACCCTCGTGCGAGACGAGGAAATTCTTGATGGCGATGGACTGCACGTCTGCGGTCTGGCCGGTGTAGGTGTTGGCCGGGATGATCGTCGGCTGGTAGGCGGCGTCGCCGACCTTGGCGACCACGTCGGGCGGGATCGCCACGACCACGATCGGCACCGCGGTGGACAGGTCGCGGATCGAGGCCACACCCAGCCCGGCGGACTGCAGCGTCACGTCGAGCTGGCGGTTCTTCATCAGCTCCACCGATTCACCGAAGGGCAGGTACTCGACCTTGGCAAAGTCGCTGTAGGCCAGGCCGGCGGCCTTGAGTACCGCACGCGCATTCAGTTCGGTGCCGGATTTCGGCGCGCCCACCGAGATGCGCTTGCCCTTCAGGTCGGCCAGCGTCTTGATGCCCGAATCGGCATTGGCAACGATCTGGATCACGTTGGCGTACATGCCGGATACCGCGCGCAGCTTGGTCAGCGGTGCGTTGAAGCCGGCTTCCTTGTCGCCCTTCCAGGCGTCGGACAGCGCGTCGCCCAGCGTCAGCGCCATCTCGCCGCGGCCGGCCTGCAGCAGGTTCAGGTTCTCGGCCGAGGCCTTGGTGGACTGCACCGTCACCTTGGTGTCGGGCAGCGCCTTGCCCCAGATCTGCGACAACGCCACGCCCATCGGGTAGTACACGCCGCTCTGCCCGCCGGTGAGCACGTTGACGAACTTCTGCTGCGCCAGCGCCAGTGGCGACATCGACAGTGCGGAACCGCCCAGCGCACCCAGCACCAGGGCGCGTCGTCGGATCGGGAAGATGGGGGTCGTCATGTCGGTCTCCTTCAAGTGGGTGGGCAGTCGATAGGCGCAAAAGCGCCAGCGGGCCCGACTCTACCCAAGCCGGCCGGCCGGCAACAGGGGGACTTCCCGCGCGCTGTCAGAATCCACGCCCATGGAGCTGAAAAGCATAGCGAAATTCGAGAGGGCGTCGCGGCGCGGGGCGAACGACTCGTTCCGGCTCGGGGTCGGGCTGGTGTTCGTCGTCGTCGTCATGCTCTACACGGGCGTGGTGCAGGGCATGCAGGGGCCGCACGGCGTGATGCTGGTGGCCGCGGCCATGATCGGCGGCTACATGGCGATGAACATCGGCGCCAACGACGTGGCCAACAACGTCGGGCCGGCCGTGGGCTCGAAGGCGGTGTCGATGGTCGGCGCGCTGATCATCGCCGCGGTGTTCGAAGCGGCGGGCGCGCTGATTGCCGGCGGCGACGTGGTCTCGACCATCCAGAAGGGCATCATCCGCCCCGACGCGGTGGCCGACCCCGACCGCTTCATCTGGCTGATGACGGCCGCGCTGCTGGCCGCGGCGGTGTGGCTGAATATCGCCACCGCCTTCGGTGCGCCCGTATCCACCACGCATTCGATCATCGGCGCCGTGCTCGGCGGCGGGCTGGCCGCGGCGGGGACCGGCGCCGCCAATTGGGGTCAGCTCGGCGGCATTGCCGCCAGCTGGGTGATCTCGCCGGTGCTCGGCGGGCTCATCGCCGCGGGCTTCCTCTACTGGATCAAGCGCAGCATCACCTGGCAGGCCGACATGGTGGCCGCGGCGCGGCGCGGCGTGCCGCGGCTGATCGGCATCATGGTGTTCGCCTTCTCGGCCTATCTGGCGCTCAAGGGCCTGAGCAAGGTGTGGAAGGTGGGCGCGCCCCAGGCGCTGGGCCTGGGTGCGCTGCTCGGCATGGTCGGCTGGTGGCTGGCGGCCGGCTGGGTCAGGCGGCGCACGGACGAGTTGAGCAATTCCAAGGCCGACATCAACCAGCTGTTCACGCTGCCGCTGA
>JAHECC010000182.1 GCA_024641965.1 Rubrivivax sp. | reverse complement strand
CCCGCCACCGTGGACAGCCCTGCACCGCGCTGCTCGGGCAGCCGTCAACAGCTTTGAGGTTGCCTTATGAGCGGCGACGCACAGGTCGCGCTGGTCACCGGGGCATCGCGCGGCATCGGCCGGGCGATTGCCGCGACGCTCGCGGCGCAAGGCTTCAAGGTGGTCGGCACGGCCACCAGCCAGGCTGGTGCCGACGCGATCACGCAGGCGCTGGCCGCCTGGCCAAGCTGCCGCGGTGCGCTGCTGAACGTCAATGATGCGTCCGCCGGCGAGGCGCTGGTCGAGGCCATCGTCAAGGAACTGGGCGCGTTGCATGTGCTGGTGAACAACGCCGGCATCACTCGCGACACGCTGGCCATGCGCATGAAGGACGACGACTGGGCGGCGGTGCTCGACACCAACCTGGGCGCCGTCTTCCGTCTCTGCCGCGCGGTGATGCGCGGCATGATGAAGCAGCGCTACGGCCGCATCATCAACATCACCTCGGTCGTGGGCGCCAGCGGTAACGCTGGCCAGGCCAACTATGCGGCGGCCAAGGCCGGCGTGGCCGGCATGACCCGGGCGCTGGCACGAGAACTGGGCAGCCGCAACATCACCGTCAACTGCGTCGCGCCGGGCTTCATCTCTACCGACATGACCGACGCGCTGCCCGAGGCGCAAAAGGCCGCGCTGCTGCAGCAGGTGCCGTTGGGCCGGCTGGGCACGCCCGAGGAGATCGCACACGCGGTGGCCTTCCTGGCATCGCCGCTGGCGGCTTACATCACCGGGGCTGAACTGCACGTCAACGGTGGCATGTTCATGAACTGAAGCGTCCGCTTTCCACCCCGCGGGGCCGTTGGGACGCACCGGTAGAATCCGCGGGTTTATTGAAATCCACTCCTGGAGGAGTCATGAGCGATATCGAAGCGCGTGTCAAGAAAATCATCGCCGAACAACTCGGCGTGCCCGAATCCGACGTCACCAACGCCAAGGCTTTCGTGGCCGATCTGGGCGCCGATTCGCTCGACACGGTGGAACTGGTGATGGCGCTCGAAGACGAGTTCGGGATCGAGATTCCCGACGAGGAAGCCGAGAAGATCACCACGGTGCAGTTGGCGATCGACTACGCCACCAGCCACCAGAAGGCCTGAGCGGGTTTTCCGATGAGCCGCCGCCGTGTCGTAGTCACCGGCCTCGGGCTGATCAGCCCGGTCGGCAACAGCGTGGCCGAAGGCTGGAACAACCTGGTTGCGGGGCGCAGCGGCATCGACACGATCACGCGTTTTGACGCCACCGCCTTTGCCTGCCGCTTTGCCGGCGAGGTGAAGGGCTTCAATGTCGAGGACTACATCCCCGCCAAGGAAGCGCGCCATATGGACAGCTTCATCCACTTCGGCCTGGCGGCGTCGATACAAGCCGTGCAAGACGCTGGACTGCCGGTGGGGGAGGCGCTCGACGAGGAAACGGCCGAGCGAATTGGCTGCCTGGTGGGCTCGGGCATCGGCGGGCTGCCGATGATCGAGCACACCGTCGGTGAATATCGGGAGCGCGGCCCGCGCCGCATTTCGCCGTTCTTCGTGCCGGCGTCGATCATCAACATGATCTCCGGCCACCTGTCGATCAAGTTCGGATTCACGGGACCGAACCTGGCTATCGTCACTGCCTGCACCACCGGCTTGCACTCCATCGGCGAGGCCGGGCGCCTGATTGAATACGGGGACGCCGATGTGATGGTCGCCGGCGGCGCCGAAGCGACCGTGTCGCCATTGGGCATCGGGGGCTTCGCCGCCGCGCGCGCGCTGTCCACGCGCAACGACGATCCGAAAACCGCCTCGCGACCCTGGGATGTGGACCGCGACGGTTTCGTGCTGGGCGAGGGCGCCGGCGTGATGGTGCTCGAGGAATACGAGCACGCCAAGCGCCGTGGCGCGAAGATCTACGCCGAACTGTCGGGCTACGGCATGGGCGCGGACGCCTTCCATATGACCGCCCCCAACGTCGACGGACCCAAGCGCGCGATGCGTGCGGCGCTGCGCAACGCCGGCGTGAATGCCGACGAGGTGCACTATCTGAATGCGCACGGCACCTCCACGCCGCTGGGCGACCTGAACGAATCCAATGCCATCAAGCTGGCCTTCGGTGACCATGCCAAGCGTATGGTGGTCAATTCGACCAAGTCGATGACCGGCCATCTTCTGGGTGGTGCCGGTGGCATTGAATCGGTGTTCACGGTGCTGGCGTTGCACCATCAGGTCTCGCCGCCGACGATCAACATCTTCAACCAGGATCCGCAATGCGACCTGGACTACTGCGCCAACACGGCGCGCGAGATGAAGATCGACGTCGCGATGAAGAACAATTTCGGCTTCGGCGGCACCAACGGCACGCTGGTCTTCCGCCGCGCCTGACGCGGCTGGGTTGCCGCGCATGCGGGTTGCTCCTTCTGTACAGGCTACGGCCTGCGGTGACGGGCTATGGCGCCGGATCCAGCAAGGTCTTTACGCACTTTGCGCCGCGGTGTCGGCTCTATGGGTTGCCAGCCACTGGATTGGCAGCGCGCCGGCGGCAATGATTGCCTGCCTCGGGACCGGCCTGGCAGCTTTCGTGGCTGCCGGTCGCTTCATGATTCAAACGCCGCGGCAATTGGTCTGGGACGGCGCGGCGTGGTCGATGCGGCCTGCGCAGGGCAAAGTGCGGAGCGGACGGGTGAGCTTGATGCTCGATCTGGGTGGCTGGATGCTGGTGCGTTTCGTGCCGGCGAATCGCGCGTCGTTCCAGGCGGCGTTGTGGTTGCCGTTCCGGCGCCGCGACGTGGGTGGGGCTTGGCGCGCGCTGCGCGTGGCGCTGTATGCCACGGGGGCGGGCATCGATGCGCCGGACGGACCGCAGCGGCCGCCCGCCGCCGCATGAACGCTGCCGATGCCGACGCCCTGTTGGTCGAGCGCTTCAAGCGTGGCGACATGCGGGCTTTCGAGATGCTCGTCGTCAAGTACCAGCGGCGCATCGAGCGCCTGATTGCCCGCATGGTGCGCGATACCGATCTGGTGCCCGACATTGCCCAGGAAACCTTCATCCGTGCCTACAGGGCATTGCCGCAGTTCCGTGGCGAGAGCGCGTTCTACACCTGGCTTTACCGCATTGCGGTGAATTCGGCGAAGAAGGCGCTGACCGACATGAAGCGCGACCCGGTGGTCACCGAGGCGGCGCTCGCCTCGCGCGACGACGATGATGAAACTTCCCGCGCGTCAACTGAACTAACCGACGGCGAAACACCCGAATCACTCTTGGCGAGCAAGGAAATCGCCGCCACGGTGAATGCTGCCATCGAAGATCTTTCGGAGGATCTGCGTCAGGCGATCACCCTGCGCGAGATCGAAGGGCTGAGCTATGACGAGATTGCCGAAGCCATGAATTGCCCGATCGGTACGGTACGCTCGCGCATTTTTCGCGCGCGCGAGGCCATTGCAGAACGGCTGCAGCCGCACATCGAAGCCAAGGATGGAAGGCGCTGGTAGCCTTTTGCCAAGGAGCGACACATGGATCCCGACTCTGCTGCCGACGAAAGCAACCCGCGCTGGCTGATCTCGAGCCTGGCCGATGGCGAAGGCGACGCAGCCGCCGCGGCCCGTGGTTGTGTGGCCTGGGCGCAAGCCGAAGGCGAGGTGCGTCGCAGTTGGCATGCGTATCACCTGATCGGCGACGTGCTGCGCAGCGAGGACCTGGCCAGCCCACCCGGACGCGACCGCGCCTTCCTCGAACGCCTGCGCACGCGCTTGGCCGATGAGCCGGCGGTGTTGGTGCCTCGCCCTCTGCCTGTGGCTGCCGACACGTCACGCAGCCGGCGGAGTGCCTGGACCCTGCCCGTCGCCATGGCTGCCGGCGTGATGGTGCTGGCCGCAGGCCTGTTGCTGATGCTCGGCCCGACCGGCGGTGACGGCCCGGGTGCGCCGCAGCAACTGGCCGCCGTGCAGGCAGCCACCAGTGTGGCGGCCGTCGACGGCGCGGCGCAGCCGCCAACTGTGGTGGAGGCGGTCGGCCAGGGCAGTCGCATCGTGCGCGACGCGCGCCTGGACCGCTACCTGCGGGCCCATCGTGAATATGGTGCGGCCTTGCCGGGATCCTTGCCCGGTGGTGCTGGGCGCAGCCTCAGTACCGTGTCCTTCGACCGCTGAGCTGCGATGCAGAGATCGCCTGCGTGGATTTTGCCGTGGCTGCTCGCGCTTTTGCTGTGCGTGGCGCTCGTCGGCCCGACGCCCGCCGTGGCAGGCCCCGACAAGTCGAAGGCGCCTCTGCCGGCGGCCGAGGCACGCCAGTGGCTCGCGCGCATCCATGCTGCAGCGCACGAGCGCAACTATCAGGGCACGCTGGTGTTCAGCGCCGATGGTGAGTTGTCCAGTGCGCGCGTGGCGCATTTCGGCGATGGCAAGCAATCCTATGAGCGCGTTGAAGTGTTGGATGGTCGCATGCAGCAGATCTACAGGCACAACGACAGCGTCTACACGATCTGGCCGGGCAGCAGGTTGGTCGTGGTGGAAGAGCGCGATTCGCGCCAGGCCTCGTTGCGCCAGGTGCTCGAGCCGCGTGCCGAAGAGCATTACGAATTGCGCGAGCAGGGCACCGACCATGTGGCCGGGCGCGAGGTTCAGGTGCTGCTGCTCAGCCCACGCGACGAGTACCGTTTTGCGCAACGCCTTTGGGTCGACAGCCGCACCGGTCTGATGCTGCGTGCCGACGTGCTCGGGCCGAAGCAGCAAGTGCTGGAATCGACAGCCTTTTCGCAGGTCGAGATCGGCGTCAAGTCGCAACCGCAAAGCGTGCTGAGGTCGATGAAACAGGTCGATGGCTTCCGGCTGGTGCGGCCGGCCCAGCAGGGCACCCAGCTGGAAAGCGAAGGCTGGGCGCTGAAGAGCCTCGTGCCCGGCTTTCGGCTGAGCAGTTGCATCCGGCGCGCGCTGGACCCCGCAGACGGCAGCGCGGCCTCCGCCTCGGTGATGCAGGCGGTGTTCTCGGACGGCCTTACCCATGTCTCGGTCTTCGTCGAACCACTCGACCCTGAGCGCCACAAGCAGCCCTTGATCACGCACGTGGGTGCCACCCACACGTTGATGCAAGCCCACGGCGACGCCTGGGTGACCGTCGTGGGTGATGTGCCGGCGAGCACCTTGAAACTGTTCTTTCAGGCACTAGATCGGCGCAACTGACCCGGCCGCCGGGGCCGTCTTGCCGCCCGGTTCCTTCAGGAGTTTGCATGCATTCCAGAGTTGAATTTCGTCCCCACGCACGGCTGGCGCTGTGCGCGCTAGTGCTGTTGGGTTTGCTGCTCGCCTGGCCGGGCATGCTGCGCGCGCAGTCGCTGCCCGATTTCACCGAACTGGTTGAACGGGTTGGTCCGGCCGTCGTGAACATCCGCACGCTCGAGCGCAACAAGCCGGCATCGGCCGGAGGCGTCGAGGTCGACCCGAATATCGAGGAGTTCTTCCGCCGCTTCGGCATCCCGCTGCCCGGCCGGCCCGACCCGCGCCGCGGCCCGCGCGGGGGCGGCGACGAGCCGCAGCAGCGCGGCGTGGGCTCCGGCTTCATCCTCAGCGCCGACGGCTATGTGATGACGAATGCGCATGTGGTCGACGGTGCCGACGAGGTGCTGGTCACGCTGACCGACAAGCGCGAGCTGAAGGCCCGCATCATCGGCTTCGACCGCCGCACCGACGTGGCCGTGGTCAAGCTCGAAGCCAGCGGACTGCCCTTCGTCAAGGTCGGCGACAGCGACCGTTTGAAGGTGGGCGAATGGGTGGTGGCGATCGGCTCGCCCTTCGGACTGGAGAACACGGTCACCGCCGGCATCGTCAGCGCCAAGCAACGTGACACCGGTGACTACCTGCCCTTCATCCAGACTGACGTGGCCATCAACCCCGGCAACTCGGGCGGGCCGCTGCTCAACCTGAAGGGCGAGGTGGTGGGCATCAATTCGCAGATCTTCAGCCGCTCCGGCGGCTTCATGGGCATTTCCTTCGCCATCCCCATCGCCGACGCGATGCGTGTGTCGGAGCAGCTGCGCACCAATGGGCGCGTCATCCGCGGTCGCATTGGAGTGCAGATCGCGCCGGTGTCGAAGGAGGTGGCCGAGTCCATCGGCCTGGGTAAACCCGCCGGTGCGCTGGTGCAGAACGTCGAGGCCGGTGCGCCGGCGGACAAGGCCGGCGTCGAAGCCGGCGACATCATCACCAAGGTGGATGGCAAGATGGTCGAAAAGTCCGCCGACCTGCCGCGCCTGATCGGCAGCACCAAGCCGGGCACCAAGACCACGCTGCAGGTCTACCGGCGCGGCAGCACCAGGGACCTGGTCGTCACCGTCGGCGAGTTCGAGGCGGATCGCACGGCGCAGCTCGCCGGCGAGCCGGCCGCGCCCACTCCGCAGAAGAGCACGTTGGGCTTGGCCGTGTCCGACCTCAGCGATTTACAGAAGCGCGACATGCGCCTGCGTGGTGGCGTGCGTGTCGAGGCGGTGGATGGCGCTGCCGAACGCGCCGGCCTGCGCGAAGGCGACGTCATCCTGTCGCTGGACAATACCGAGGTCAGCGACGTGAAGCAGTTCAATCAGCTGGTGCAGAAGGCGGAGAAGGCCAAGGCCCTGAGTGTCCTGGTGCGCCGCGGCGAAGCCGTGAACTATCTGGTGATCAAGCCCACACGCTGAGGCCGATTGGCGCGGAGTTTCGGCGAGCCGCCGGCCGCCGGCAATCGCCGACTGCCACTCAGGGTGTTTTCACGATGCAAGAAAATCAAGATCCGTGCCAGACCGACCGGGCGGCGTCTGGCAACCCGTTTCGTTAGTGACCTTTCACTTCAATCCGGGTCGGACAAGGATTGCACTGCAGAACGAATAGAATCCGCGCTTCCAGGCGGATCTTTACCGGCGATGGTGTTTGTACTCTGTGGCTTTTTCGCCCAAGGCGAAGTTCGACACAAGCCTGTGGATATTCTGTTGACAAAGTTTGATGTTGGCACATCGCAACGGCCTAAAAACAAGCACTGGCGCGGCTCCCAGCCCGATCCTTTTGACTACAATGAAAGCCCAACAAGCAGTTGCCAAACGTTCTGTTGGAAGGCGCGTCATTCATTCGACGTGCCTTTTTTTTGATTGCGGCCTGGCGCTTCGCGCCTTCACATCGCTTCGCGATATGAGCCTTCATCGCAACGGCTTCGCCGTTGTAGCCGCAGCTCTCGCGTACGACTGAAAAGTGCATGGATCACATCCGCAATTTCTCGATCATTGCTCACATCGACCATGGCAAGAGCACGCTCGCCGATCGCATCATCCAGCGCTGCGGCGGCTTGAGCGATCGCGAGATGGAAGCACAGGTGCTCGACTCGATGGACATCGAGCGCGAGCGCGGCATCACCATCAAGG
>JAHECC010000030.1 GCA_024641965.1 Rubrivivax sp. | reverse complement strand
CGCGAGGCCCAAGACGACGAAGCCGGTCGCCTGCAGCGCGGCCGCCAGGCGCACGACAGGGTGATCGCCCACCACACCTGGACAGCTCGCATGCAGGCCGCCGAAGCGCTGTACACGCGCGTGCTCAGCGTCGCATCAGATGCTCGACGGCCGTGGCATAGCGCTCCAGGATCTGCCGCTCCTCGGCACTGAACTCGCGTGGCCTATGGTCCAGCACGCACAGCGTGCCCAAGGCCTGACCGTGGTCGTCCATCAACGGCACGCCCAGATAGGCGCGGATGTGCGGCTCACCGGTCACCAGCGGGTTGCCGGCAAAGCGCGGATCCAGCCACGCGTCCACCACGTGCAAGGTCTGGCGGGCGGCGATGGCATGGCCACAGAACGAAATGTCGCGCGGCGTTTCGGTGGCTGCGAGCCCGACACGGGACAGGAACCACTGCCGCTTCTCGTCGACCAGCGAGACCAGCGCGATCGGCACCTTCAGCAGCGCGGCCACGGAGCGCGTGACACGGTTGAAGGCCTCGGCTGGCGGGGAGTCGAGCAACCCCGTACGCCATAACGCAGCCAGGCGTTCGGCGTCATCCGCCGGTATCGGCGCCGATTGCATCGAGCTGTGACGGTCGTCCTTGGGCAGGTCCATCAAAGGATTTTGACGCCGAACCGCGCGCCAGGGTTTGCAGTTCTGCCACAACTTCCGAGGCCGGGTCTTCTGTAATGGCGGAATGCCGACAAGGCACCACACACGACCAAGGAAGCAAACCATGATCAAGAAAGCCGTCATCCTGGCCGCCGGCCGCGGCACCCGCCTGCAACCGCTGACCGACGACCTGCCCAAGCCGATGATCCCGCTGCTGGGCAAGCCGGTCATGGAATACATCGTCGAGCACCTGGCCGCGCAGGGTGTGCGCGAGATCATGGTCAACACCAGCCACCTGGCCCATCGCATTGAACAGTACTTCGGTGACGGCCGTCGGTTCGGCGTGCACATCGGCTATTCGTTCGAAGGTCACCTCGACGACGGCCGCCTGGTGCCCGAGCCGGTGGGCTCGGCTGGCGCGCTGCGCAAGATCCACGACCTGGGCGGCTTCATCGACGACACCACCGCGGTGCTGTGCGGCGACGCCGTGGTCAACCTCGACCTGCAGGCGGCCGCAGCGCGCCACCGCGAACAAGGCGCACTGGCCACGGTGATCACGCGCGAAGTGCCGCTGGCCGACGTGGCGAACTACGGCATCGTGGTTGCCGGCGCCGATGGCCGCGTGGCGTCGTTTCAGGAAAAGCCGGCGCCGCACGAGGCGCTGTCACGCATGGCCAGCACCGGCATCTACCTGGTCGAGCCCGCTGTGCTGGCCCACATACCGGCGGGGTGCGCCTACGACATCGGCGGTGAGTTGTTCCCGAAACTGGTGTCCAAGGGCCTGCCCTTCTTCACCCAATGCCTGGACTTCGACTGGCTCGACATCGGCCGCGTCGCCGACTACTGGCGAATCATGCAGCGCATGATGCATGGCAGCGTTGCCGGAATCACGATGCCGGGCCGTGAAGTACGCAGAGGCGTGCACGTGGGCCTGAATGCTTCCGTGGACTGGGCCACCACGCGAATCGAAGGGCCGGTGTACATCGGTTCGGGCACGCGCATCGAACCGGGCTGCACCTTGCGCGGCCCGGTGTGGATCGGCAACGGCTGCCGAATTGAGGCCGGCGCCCACGTCGAGCACAGCGTGGTCTTTGACCACTCCCACGTCGGAGCCAACGCAACGGCGCGCGAGGTGATCGTGTCGGGCAGCTACTGCGTGTCACGCGAAGGCCAGGCCGACGTCGCGCCTGGCCAACGCTGGTGGGGCGACGCACGCTCGCGCCGCTTCGGCCCAAACAGTTCGCGGAGGGCGGCATGAAACCGGCTACTACCGTACCGGGCGCCGGCGGCCTGGCGTATCTGGTGAGCCGCTATCCGTCCGTCTCGCACACTTTCATTCTGCGCGAGGTGCTGGGGCTGCGCGCCCTGGGCCTGCGCGTGGACGTGGCCTCGGTCAACCCGCCGGACCGCGGCACGGCGCAGATGACACCCGACGAACGCGTCGAAGCCGCCGCCGCCTACGGCCTCAAGCAGCACGGCGTGCGCGGCGCGCTGGCGGCGCTGGGCTGGGCGGCCGCAACGCGTCCGTTGGGCCTGTTGCGCGCGCTGGGCCAGGCCTTAGCCTTGGGGCGCGGCCTCAAGCGCGTGTATGCATTGGCCTATGCGGTGGAGGCGGCAATGGTGGCGCGCTGGATGTGCAGGCGCGGACTGCGCCATCTGCATGTTCACTTCGGCAACGAGGCCGCAGCCGTGGGCGTGCTGGTCAAGGCACTCAGCGGCGCAGGCCTTTCGCTCACCATCCACGGGCCCGACGAATTCGACGACGTGCCCGGACAACATCTGCGTGCCAAGATCTCTGCCGCAGACGGCGTGGTCTGCATCAGCCAGTTCGGGCGCAGCCAGCTGATGCGGCTGGCGGCGCCGGCACACTGGGCCAAGCTGCAACTGTGCCGCCTGGGCGTGGACCCGGCTCGATTCACACCGCGCGCAGGTGCGCGCGACGCCGGTCCGGTGCGGCTGCTGTGCGTCGGCCGACTGACCCCCGCCAAGGGTCAGCTGCTGCTGCTGCAGGCCTGCGCCGAACTGCAGCGCCAGGCCCTGCCCTTCGCGTTGACGCTGGTCGGCGATGGCCCGGATCGCGCCTGTCTGGAGCAGGCCGTGCACCGCCACGGCCTGCAGCAGCAGGTACGCTTTGCCGGCCCGCTGAACCAGTCCGAGGTGCAGGCCGAACTGGCCCATGCCGATGCCTTCGTGCTACCCAGCCTGGCCGAGGGCATCCCGGTGGTGCTGATGGAAGCCATGGCCAGCGGCGTGCCCTGCGTCACCTGCCCGGTCAACGGCATACCCGAACTGATCGAACATGGCGTGAATGGCTTGCTGGCCACGCCCGGCGACGTGCAGGCGCTGACGGTGCAACTGCGCCGCGTAGTCGAGGACGCCAGCCTGCGCCGGCGCCTGGCGGTGCAGGGGCGCACGAAAGTGGAGCAGCATTTCCAGCTCGATCGCAATGTGGCGCGGCTGGCCGACATCCTGCGTGCATTTCCGGCCGTCAACCTGCAAGGTGGCCTGTGATGGGCCTGCGCAGCGGCTTGACGGCCCTTTGTCGGCACTTGGCCCTGCGCCATGGCCGAGGGGTGGGCCTGTGGCGCCGCCTGGCCGCGCCCGGTGGCGTGCAGTGGGCCGAGTACCTGCGCCGCCACGGCGGCCTGCACGCGATGGGCGAGCATTGTTCGGTGCAGACGAATGTCGTCATCACCGACCCTTCGTACACCCGGCTGGGCCACAACGTCAGCCTGTCTGGCTGCACGCTGTTTGGCCACGACGGCGTGGTCAACATGCTGCGCAACGCCTATGGCGGCGCGCTCGATCGCGTCGGCCGCATCGACATTCGCGACAACGTCTTTATCGGTCACCAGGCCATCGTGATGCCGGGCGTGACCATCGGGCCTGACGCCGTGGTGGCGGCGGGTTCGGTGGTCACACGCGACGTGCCGCCCGGCTGCGTCGTCGGCGGCGTGCCGGCCAAAGTCATTGCCCGCACACGCGACTTGCACGCCAGCCTGGTAACGCAAACCCGTGAACTGCCCTGGCGTGACCTGATCGGCCGGCGCGCCGACCCACGTGCCCCTGCGACCCCCGAATTGCAGGACTGGCGCGTGCGGCACTTCTTCGGTGACCTGCAAGGAGTTCAACATGTGGATTGAAGCCCTGGGCGGCGCAGCGCTGGCACTCACACTGCCTGGCAGCGCCTACCTCGCTACCTTGACGGTGGCCGCCGCGCTGGCGCGGCCGCGCCGCTGCGCTGCCCCGGCGGCCGATGCACCGTCGGTCGTGATCGTGGTGCCCGCGCACAACGAGTCGATCGGTCTGCTGCGCACGCTGCACAGCCTGCGCCGCGAAGTCTCCCGCTGTAGCCGCACCCGCGTCGTGGTGGTGGCCGACAACTGCAGCGACGACACCGCAGCCGTCGCGCTGGCAGCTGGCGTCGACGTGCTCGAGCGCCACGACGCATCGTTGCGAGGCAAGGGCTACGCGCTGCAGTTCGCATTCAATGCCATAGAGGATGCGGACTGGTTTGTCGTCATCGACGCCGATACCGATGTCGCCCCCGGCTTCCTGGCAGCGATGCGCGCCTGCATGACGCCCGATGCCGATGCCTTGCAGTGCCGCTACGGCGTGCGCGATCCGCTGGCCGGGCGTCGACAGACGCTGGCCGATGTGGCGCTGGGCGCCTGGAACGTGCTGCGCCCGCGCGGCCGCTCGGCTTTGGGGCTGTCGGCCGGCATCCTGGGCAACGGCTTCGCGCTGTCGCGCAGCACGCTGCAGGCCGTGCCATACAGCGCCCACTCGATCGTCGAAGACGTGGAGTACCACCTCCTGCTGGTGCGCTCCGGGCTGTTCGTGCGCTGGGTCGACGCAGCGCAGGTGCGTGGCGACATGCCCCATGCGACGGCCGCCGCCAGCGAGCAGCGCGCGCGTTGGGAAGGAGGGCGACTGCGCTTGGCGGCCGAGCGCGCCCCCGGCTTGCTGCGTAGCGTGTGCCGTGGGCAAGGCCGCCTGGCCGACCCGCTGCTGGACCTGCTGCTGCTGCCACTGGCCTGGCATGTGACGCTGCTGCTGTTCGCGCTGGCGATGGCGTCGATGACCGGTGAGAGCGTGATGCAGACGCTGGCAGTGGCCGGGCTCGCCACCGTGGCGATGCACGTGGCGGTGGCGCTGCGTCTCATTGGCGCCGGCCGCACACATCTACGTGCCCTGCTCGGCGTGCCGGCTCATGTTGCCTGGAAGCTCTGCCTGGCCGGCGCCACCTGGCGCGCCAGCCGTCGACATGCCGCCTGGGTGCGCAGCGCGCGCCAGGCTCCTTGAAGGACCCCTGCCATGTACAACAAAGAACTTTCCGTGCTGATCGTCAGCTACAACTCGCGGCGCCTGCTCGACGCTTTGCTCGCCGGCCTGGCGCGTGAGCTCGAGGCGCTGGACGCCGAAGTGGTGCTGGTGGACAACGCCTCGCACGACGGCAGCGCCGACCACGTGGAGCGCCAGCATCCCTGGGTGCGCCTGATTCGTAGCGAACACAACCTGGGCTTTGCCGCCGGCAACAACCTGGCTGCGCGCCACGCGTGCGGCCGGGTGCTTCTACTGCTCAATCCCGACGCCCTGCCCGAGCCCGGTGCCATTGCACGCGGCTTGGCGCGCCTGCAGGCGGATACCAGTGTCGGCTTGGCCGGCGGCCGGCTGCTCGACCCGACGGGCGCCACGCAACCTTCGGGCCGCCTGTTCCCGAGCCTGGCCCGCGAGTTCGTCGTGCTGTCGGGACTGGCGGCGCGCTATCCGCAGTCTCGCCGCTGGGGCGCGATGGACCGCACCTGGGCCGACCCGGCGCAGCCGGCACAGGTCGACTGGGTGCCCGGCGCCTTTGCTTTGATGAACCATGATCTGTTCGATCGCCTTGGCGGCTTCGACGAGCGCTACTTCCTCTACTACGAGGAGGTCGACTTGTGCCGGCGTGTGCATGCCGCAGGCTTGCGCGTGATGGTATGGCCAGACCTGCGCGTGCAGCACATCGGCGGCGAATCGGCGCGCACGGTGCAGGGCACTGCGGTATCGCGTTCGGGCAGCCAGCTGACGCTGTGGCGCGCGCGCAGCGGCCTGCTGTACTACCGCAAGAACCACGGCTGGTGGACTGCCTGGGCCGTGAACCGGCTGGAACGGGGCTGGCATGCCCTGCGCGGCTGGCGCGCCCGACTGACCGGCCAGTTGCACAAGGTGGCCGAATCGACGGCCCAGCGAGGCCTGCTGGCGCAGGCCTGGAACGACACCCTCGGTGGCCGCGTTGCGCCGCCGCGCCCCTGGTGAGGCTGCGATGTTCGAACGCATCCGGGAAGACTTTGCTGCGCACCAGCGCGACCCCTGGCGCCAGGGCGTGTGGGCGCTGGTGGTGTACCGCTTCGGGCAGTGGCGCTACCGGGTGCGCCCAGCGTTGCTGCGCCGGCCGCTGTCGCTGGTCTACAAGATCTTGAAGATCGGTGCGCAGATCACCACCGGCATCGATCTGCCGTGCGAGACGCGTGTCGGGCGGCGTCTCGTCATCGAACACTTCGGCGGCATCATCGTCAGCGGCGACACCGTGATCGGCGACGATGTCACGCTGCGCCACGGTGTCACGCTCGGACTGCGGCGCACCGGCATTCCCGGCGCGCCGGTCATCGGCAACGGCGTGGATGTCGGCGCCGGCGCGAAGATCCTCGGCCCGGTGCGCATTGGCGACGGCGCCGTCATCGGCGCCAACGCCGTCGTGCTGTGCGACGTGCCGGCGGGCGCACTGGCCGTGGGCGTGCCGGCGCGCATCAAGCTGCGGCGCGAGGTGCTCAGGGCAGCGGCATGACAAGCCTCGGCGCCAAGCGAGGCGCCCGCGCCAGGCTGACACTGGACGACGAGACGTTCATCGTGCACAAGGTAAAGATAGTGCAAGGCCGCACCTCGTTGCGCCGAGGCCCGTTGTGCGGTCGGCGCACAGCTGATGAATCTGACGGCGAAAGACGCGCCTCGGTTGCGGCGCTGGATCACGGTCATGCAGGGCGTACTGGCGAACCGGTGGCGCCGCCTTAGCCCTGAGCGTCGGTGCGCTCGAAACGGTAGCCTACGCCGTACACGGGCACCAGCTTCCAGCCCTTGCTGCCGTCCAGGCCCAGTTTCTTGCGCAACCGGCTGATATGGGTGTCCACGGTGCGTGTGTCCACATCGGCATTGATGCCCCAGATCTTGTTCAGCAAGTGGTCGCGAGACAGAAGCTTGCCCGGGTTCTGGAACAGGTAGGCCGAGAGATCGAACTCCTTCTGTGTCAGCACCATGGGTTCGCCATCGAGCACGAGCCGCTGGCGCTGGATGTCGATCTCGAAAGCGCCCAACCGCAGCACGGGCAGAGCGCCCGAGCGCACGCGCCTGCCCAGAGCCGCGACGCGCGCCAGCAACTCCAACGGCTTCGGGGGTTTGACCACGTAGTCGTCTGCACCGGCCTGCAATGCGGCGACCACGGTCTTTTCGTCGTCACGTGAGGTCACCACCAGCACGGGAAGCTCCCATCCCAGGTTGCTGCGGGCCCACTGCAGCAAGTCGGCGCCGGTGCCGTCCGGCAGCATCCAGTCGATGAGAAGCAGCTCGAAGCGTTCCTTCTTCAGCGCTTCGATATAGGCCGCAGCCGTGCCGAAGGCGCGCACAGTGTGGCCGGCACCCTCCAGCCACAAACTGATGAGGGCAGCTTGATCAGGATCGTCTTCTGCTATGCCGATGTGCATGTTGAGCTAGGGTGGCTGCAATGCCGAAGTTGAACACACGCCAGTGGGCATGCTACCTGCTGCGCACTCGGTCGGCCGGCCACGGTCGGCAGTCGTGCAAGCTGACTTCCGCGGTCGAGCGATCGAACACAAAGGGCCTGCCCGAAGGGCCGCTTTGCGCGCTCTTCAGCAGCCGCTATGGGTCGTGGGCTGTCGGCCGGCCCGGCAAGGCTGACCGGCCGCTCACTGCCGAATCCCCGACTTCGTCAAAGGGGTCGCGACCGCTCTTTGGCGGGCGCCTCCGTACGGTAGTCAGTTTGGTCAGATCGGCCTCTCTGCGTCGTCTGCGGCCCAACGCCCCAGGCGCGCGATGGCGAATTCGAAAGCGCTGGCCTAGGGTCAACCCTTAGAGACCCTAATCTAAACAATCGTTTGATTCGCTGCCTAGAATCCGCGGCATGTTTTTCGATGCATGCCCGCCAGGGGTAGCGACTTGAGCGCTGCCACCACCGAGTCCCCGCGTCCGACGCGGCACGACGGCGAGGCCTCGCGCGCCCGGCTGCTGCAGTCCGGGCTGCGGCTGTTTGCTCAGCAGGGCTACGCCAAAACCTCGACGCGCGAGCTGGCCGAGCATGCCGGCGTGAACGTCGCGTCGATCAGCTATTACTTCGGCGACAAGGCCGGGTTGTACCGCGCCGTGTTCTTCGAGCCGCTGGGCTCGCCGCAGGACGACATTGCCCGCTACAGCGGCGCCGATCTCGAGCTGCCGCAGGCCCTGAACGGCTTCTACGCCGGCTTCCTGGAGCCGCTGAAGCAGGGTGATACCGCGCGGCTGTGCATGAAGCTGCACTTTCGCGAGATGCTCGAGCCCACCGGGCTTTGGGAGGAGGAGATCGCGCATGGCATCAAGCCGATGCACGACGCGCTGCTGGCCGTGCTGAGCCGGCATTTCGGCGTAACGCAGCCCGACGACGAACTGCACCGCCTGGCGATTTGCATCGAAGCGCTGGGCGTGCACATGCATGTCGGCCACGATGTCATCCACCAGCTGGCGCCGCAGCTCGACGACGGCGCCAGCGCGCTCGACCGCTGGTCGGAGCGCCTGGTGATGTACGCGCTGGCCATGATCGAGGCGGAAATGCAGCGCCGGGGCGCGACGCCATGACACGCTCGCCTGCCGCGCTGATTTTGGCGCTGGGCGCCAGCCTGTTGCTCGGCGCCTGCTCGGCCTTCGCGCCGCCGGTGGCTATGCCGCCGACCACGGCGCCGCCGCTGGATGCGCCGGCCCATTGGCAGGCCCCACGGCCCGGCGCCGCCGGCACGGGCACGGGCGCCATGCTCGACTGGTGGCAGCAGTTCGACGACCCGGTGCTGCTGGAATTGATCCGCACGGCACAGGACGCCAGCCCGACGGTCGCCGCCGCCGCCTCGCGCATCGAACAGGCGCGCGCCAGCAGCGTGGCCACCGGCGCGTCGCTGCTGCCGGCACTGAATGCCAATGCCAATGGCAGGGCCGGCCGCAGCGAGCTGGCCACGCCGGCTTTCGGCTTCGGCAGCGTCAATCTGCAGGCCAGCTGGGAGCTCGACCTGTTCGGCGCCAACCGGGCAGGGCGCGACGCGGCCGTGGCGCGCCTGCAGGGCGCCCAAGCCGGCTGGCACGACGCGCGCATCGCCGTGGCTGCCGAGGCCGCGGCCAGCTACAACGCGCTGCGCGCCTGCGAGGCGCTGGTGCTTCAGACCCAGGCCGACGAGCGCTCGCGCGCCGAGACGGCACGCATCACCGAACTGGCCGCCAAGGCCGGGCTGATTGCGCCGGCATCGGCCGCGCTGGCGCGCGCCAGCTCGGCGCAGGGCCGCAGCCTGTTGGCCGGGCAGCGCGCGCAATGCGATCTGCTGATCAAGTCGCTGGTCGCCTTGACCGCGCTGGACGAAACGCTGCTGCGCCGGCAGCTGGCGCCGCGCCAGGCACAGTTGCCGCAGCCGACACTGATCGCGGTGCAAAGCGTGCCCGGCCAGGCGCTGATGCAGCGCCCGGACCTGCTCGGCGCAGAGCGCCAGGTGGTGGCCGCGGCCGAAGACACCGCGCAGAACCAGGCGCTGCGCTACCCGCGCGTGGCCATTGCCGGCTCGGTCGGACCAGCGTGGCTGCGCATGCAGGACAACTCGGTCAGCGGCAACCTTTGGACCATCGGGCCGCTGCAGGTGTCGATGCCGCTGTTCGACGCCGGCACGCGCAAGCAGAACGTGGTGGCCGCTCGCGCGCGCTACGACGAGGCCGTGTCCGCCTATCGCGGCCTGGTGCGCAACGCGGTGCGCGAGGTCGAGAACGCGCTGGTCACGCTGGATGCCAGTGAGCGCCGCATCGAGGACACGCAGATCGCGATCGAAGGCTTCGATGCCTCGCTGCGCGCCACCGATGCACGCTTCCGCGGCGGGCTGGGCAGCCTGTTCGAACTGGAAGAGGCACGGCGCAGCGCGCTCGTGGCCAAGAGCGCGCTGGTCGAGCTGCAGCGCGAGCGCGTGGCCGCCTGGATCAACCTGTACCGCGCACTGGGCGGCGGCTGGTCGCCCACCGACGACACCGGCAGCGCCGCCATGGCCAGCGCCGGTGAACCGAAGGCACCCTGAGGATGAACCCGAAGCAGATGCTGACCCGAAGCTACAAACCGCTGCTCATCGCGGCGTTGGCCGCCACCGTGCTGGCCTCGGCCGTGCTGGTGGTGCGCGCCGCCGAAGACAAGAAGTCGGCACCGGCGGCACCGCGACCGGCGCTGAGCGTCACCACCACGGTGCCGCAAAGCGCGACGCTGCCGGTGAAGATCGCCGCCAACGGCAACATCGCCGCCTGGCAGGAGGCCGTCATCGGCACCGAGGCCAATGGCCTGCGCCTGGCCGAAGTGCGCGTGAACGTCGGTGACGTGGTCAAACGTGGCCAGGTGCTGGCGGTGTTCGCGCCCGACATGCTGCAAGCCGACGCAGCGCAGATCAAGGCCATGGTGGCCGAGGCCGAGGCGGCGCTGGCAGAGGCCGCCGTCAATGCCCAGCGCGCGCGCGAGCTGCGCACCACCGGCGCATTGAGCGACCAGCAGATCAACCAGTACCTCACCGCCGAACGCACCGCTCAGGCGCGCCTGGACGCGCAGCGCGCGCTGGCCAACGTGCAGCAGCTGCGGCTGCGCCAGACCCAGGTGCTGGCGCCCGACAACGGCGTGATCTCGGCGCGCAGCGCCACCGTCGGCGCGGTGTTGCCGGCGGGCTCCGAGCTGTTCCGCATGATCCGCCAGGGCCGGCTGGAGTGGCGCGCCGAAGTGCCGTCGGCCGAGCTGGCGCGGCTCAAGCCCGGCATGTCGGCCAGCGTGAGCACCGCCGGCGGCGGCGCCATCAAGGGCAAGGTGCGCATGGTCGCGCCGACGGTGGACCCGGCCACGCGCAACGGCATCGTCTATGTCGACCTGGCCGCTTCGCCCGACGCGCGCGCCGGCATGTTCGCGCGCGGCGAGTTCACGCTTGGCAGCGGCCCCGGCCTGACGCTGCCGCAAGGCGCGGTGCTGCTGCGCGACGGCTTCAGCTATGTGCTGCTGGTGGGGCCGGACGCGAAGGTCAGCGAGACGAAGGTCACGGTGGGCCGGCGCGTCGGCGAGCGCGTCGAGATCACCGCCGGCCTGGACCCCAAGGCGCGCGTCGTGGCCTCCGGCGGCGGCTTCCTGAGCGACGGCGACACGGTGCGCGTGGTCGAGAGCGCGCCGAGCGCGGCGCTCGCCGGCAGCCCCGCCGTGAAGAGCAAGTAGGAAAGCCCGGGCATGAACGTTTCCGCCTGGTCGATCCGCAACCCGACGCCGTCGATCCTGCTCTTCATCATGCTCACGCTGGTGGGCCTGCTGGGTTTCCAGGCGATGAAGGTGCAGAACTTCCCGGACATCGACCTGCCCACGGTCACGGTCACGGCGCTGCTGCCGGGCGCATCGCCGGCGCAGATGGAAACCGAGGTCGCACGCAAGATCGAGAACTCGGTGGCCACGCTGCAGAACGTCAAGCACATCTACACCAAGGTGCAGGACGGCACGGCCACGATCACGGTGGAGTTCCGCCTCGAGAAAGGCACGCAGGAGGCGCTGGACGACGTGCGCGACGCGGTGGCGCGCGTGCGCTCCGACCTGCCCGGCGACCTGCGCGACCCGCAGATCAGCAAGGTCGAGCTGTCGGGCCTGCCGATCCTGACCTACACCGTCGCCTCCAGCCGCATGGACGAGGAGGCCCTGAGCTGGTTCGTCGACAACACCATCACCAAGTCCATGCTCGGCGTGCGTGGCGTCGGCGCGGTGGCGCGCGTGGGCGGCGTGACGCGCGAGGTGCGCGTCGAACTCGACCCGCTGCGGCTGCAGGCGCTGAATGCCACCGCGGCCGACATCTCGCGCCAGCTCAAGCGCGTGCAGCAGGAGGCGTCGGGCGGGCGCACCGACGTCGGTGGTGCCGAACAATCGGTGCGCACCATCGCCACGGTGCAGACGGCCGACGAACTGGCGCGCATGGAGATCGTGCTCGGCGACGGCCGGCGCATCCGGTTGGACCAGGTGGCGACGGTGGCAGACACGGTCGGCGAGAAGCGCTCGGCGGCGCTGCTGAACGGCGCGCCGGTGGTCGGCTTCGAGGTCACGCGCAGCCGCGGCGCGGGCGAGATCGAGGTCGCCGCCGGTGTGCGCGCCGCGCTGGAAAAGCTGAAGGCCGCGCACCCCGACATCAGCATCACCGAGGCCTTCAACTTCGTCGATCCGGTGCAGGAGGGCTACGACGGCTCGATGCTGCTGATGTACGAAGGCGCGCTGCTGGCGGTGCTGGTGGTGTGGCTGTTCCTGCGCGACTGGCGCGCCACCTTCATCGCCGCCACCGCGCTGCCGCTGTCGATCATTCCGACCTTCGGCGCGATGTACCTGATGGGCTTCAGCGTCAACGTGGTCACGTTGCTGAGCCTGTCGCTGGTGGTGGGCATCCTGGTGGACGACGCCATCGTCGAGATCGAGAACATCATGCGCCACCTGCGCATGGGCAAGACGCCCTTCCAGGCGGCGATGGAGGCCGCCGACGAGATCGGCCTGGCAGTCATCGCCACCACCTTCACGCTGGTGGCGGTGTTCCTGCCCACCGCCTTCATGAGCGGCATGGCGGGCAAGTTCTTCGTGCAATTCGGCTGGACCGCGGCGATCGCGGTGTTCTTCTCACTCGTCGTGGCGCGCATGCTCACGCCGATGATGGCCGCCTACATCCTGCACCGGCCGAAAAAGGATCACAAGGAACCCGGCTGGCTGGCGCGCTACATGGGCTGGGCGCAGTGGTGCCTGAAGCACCGCATCAAGACCACGCTGGCGGCCAGCGCCTTCCTGGTCGGCTCGCTGATGCTGGTGCCGCTGCTGCCCACCGGCTTCATCCCGCCGGACGATCTGTCGCAGACGCAGGTGAAGATTTCGCTGCCGCCGGGCAGCACGCTCGAACAGACCTATGCCGCGGCCGAACAGGCGCGCGCGCTGGTCGAAAAGAACCCCCACGTCAAGCTGGTCTACACCGCCATCGGCGGTGGCAGCGCCGGCGGCGACCCCTTCGCGCCGCAGGGCGCGGCCGAGGTGCGCACCGCCACGCTGACGATCAACATGACGCCGCGTCAGGAGCGCAAGGGCCTGAGCAAGCAGGCCATCGAGGCCGAGCTGCGCACGGCCATGGAGCAGTTGCCCGGCGCGCGCGTCAAGGTCGGCTTCGGCGGCTCGTCGGAGAAGTACGTCCTGGTGCTGGCCGGCGAGGACGGCCGTGTGCTCGGGGCGCATGCGCGCCAGGTCGAGCAGGAGCTGCGCAGCATCCCCGGCATCGGCAACGTCACCTCGACCTCGAGCCTGGTGCGCCCCGAGCTGATCGTGCGCCCCGACTTCGCGCGCGCCGCGGACCTGGGCGTGACCTCGGCGGCCATCGCCGACACGCTGCGCATCGCCACCGCCGGCGACTACGACC
Source organism: Rubrivivax sp. (assembly GCA_024641965.1). Lineage (GTDB taxonomy): Bacteria > Pseudomonadota > Gammaproteobacteria > Burkholderiales > Burkholderiaceae_C > Rubrivivax. The sequence continues at coordinate 15,615 of JAHECC010000030.1, read as the reverse complement.
AGGGCCTGGCCAAGCTGAACCTGTCGCAACGCCAGGTGCCGGTGGTGGTCAAGTTGAAGGCCGATGCACGCACCGATCTCGAACTGCTGAAGAGCCTGGCGGTGCCGGGCGCGCACGGCCCGGTGATGCTGGGCAATGTGGCTGACCTGTCGATCGAAAGCGGGCCGGCGCAGATCGACCGCTACGATCGCCTGCGCAACATCAACTTCGAGATCGAGCTGAACCAGCAGCCGCTGGGCGAGGTGGAGGCACGCGCGCTGGCGCTGCCGAGCCTGAAGAACCTGCCGCCGGGCGTGTCGCAGACCACCGTCGGCGACGCGGAAGCGATGGCCGAGTTGTTCGCCAGCTTCGGCCTGGCCATGCTCACCGGCGTGCTGTGCATCTACATCGTGCTGGTGCTGCTGTTCCACGACTTCGTGCAGCCGGTGACGATCCTGGCGGCGCTGGTGCTGTCGATCCCGGGCGCCTTCCTGGCGCTGTTCATCACGCAGACGGCGATCTCGATGCCTTCGATGATCGGCCTGATCATGCTCATGGGCATTGCCACGAAGAACTCGATCCTGCTGGTCGAGTACGCCATCATGGCGCGGCGCGACCACGGCAAGACCCGCATGGAGGCGCTGCTCGACGCCTGCCACAAGCGCGCGCGGCCGATCGTCATGACCACCATCGCGATGGGCGCGGGCATGATGCCGATCGCGCTCGGCCTGGGGGTCGATCCGAGCTTCCGTTCGCCGATGGCCATCGTCGTCATCGGCGGCCTGATCACTTCGACCTTCCTCAGCCTGCTGGTGATTCCGGTGATCTTCACCTACGTCGACGACGTGGTGCAGGGCGTGAACCGCGTGCTGCACCGCAAGCGCGCAGTACACCATGAGCCGGCGACCGCCGGCGCCGCGCCCGGTTCCGCCGACCGCCATTGAAAACGCCATGACCCTGCCCTCACGCCCCATCTCCCGCGAGCGCCGCAACATGCTGCGCAGTGCCGCCTTGTTGATGGCGCTGTGTGCCGGCCTGGCCGTCGCGCCGGCACGCGCCGACGAGGCGCCATCGGCCGTCGCCACCGCCGCAACGAGCTCCGCCTACAGCAGCCAGACCTTCGAGTGGTTCGACGCCGCGCGCGGCCGTGCGGTGCCGGTGCGGCTGTACCTGCCCGACGCCGCCAGCGCCGAGCAACCGGTGCCGCTGGTGGTGTTCTCGCACGGCATCGGCGGCTCGCGCAACGGCTACAGCTACCTGGGCCGCTACTGGGCCAGCCAGGGTTATGCCAGCCTGCACCTGCAGCACGTGGGCAGCGACCGCAGCGTGTGGACCGGCAACCCCTTCGAAATGGTCGGCCGGCTGCACGACGCGGCACGGGAATCCGAGGCCATCGCACGTGCCCATGACCTGCGCTTCGCGCTCGACCAGCTGCTCGGCAGCGCGCTGGCGCCACGCATCGATGCCCAGCGCATCGTCGCCGCCGGCCACTCCTACGGCGCCAACACCGTGCTGCTGGCGTCGGGCGCGAACGTGCTGCGCGACGGCAGGCGCATCGAGCTGCGCGATGTGCGCATCAAGGCGGCGATCGTGCTGTCGGCGCCGCCCTTCTACGGCGAGACGGAGCCCGGGCGCATCCTTGGCGGGATCAGCGTGCCGAGCCTGCATGTCACCGCCACCGAGGACATCATCCGCATCCCCGGCTACTACTCCGGCGCAGAAGACCGCGTCGCGATCTACGAGGCCACCGGCAGCCCGCGCAAGACGCTGGCGGTGTTCGAAGGCGGCTCGCACAGCATCTTCACCGACCGCGCCGGCACCGGCGGCTTCGTCTTGAACGCGCAGGTCAAGGACGCCACGCGCGAGCTGTCGCTGGCCTTCCTGAACAGCGTGTTCAAGGGCGACGACCGGGCGCTGGCAATGTGGCCCGCGCAGTTCGCCGGCATCGTCGCGCGCTATGTGCGCTACTCCCCCTGAAGGCCCCGCCATGACCCTCGAATGCATTGAAATGCAGACCACGCCGAACCCGGGCGTGAGCCTGATCGTGCTGCACGGCCTGGGTGCCGACGGCAACGACTTCGTGCCCATCGCGCAGGAGCTGGAGCTGTCGGCACTGGGCGGCGCACGCTTCGTCTTTCCGCATGCGCCGATGCGGCCGGTGACGCTGAACGGCGGCTTCGTCATGCGCGCCTGGTACGACATCCTCGGCACGCCGCAGGCGCGGCAGGAGGACGAAGCCGGGCTGCGCCAGTCGCAGGCAGAGATCGAGGCGCTGATCGCGAACGAGGTGGCGCGTGGCATGCCGGCCGGGCGCATCGTGCTGATGGGCTTTTCGCAGGGTTGCGCGATGACGCTGATGACCGGACTGCGCCACACCGAGCGGCTCGGCGCGCTGGTCGGCCTGTCGGGCTACCTGCCGCTGGCCACGAGCATCGCGGCCGAGCGCAGCGACGCGAACGCGCTGGTGCCGATCTTCATGGCGCATGGCCAGGCCGACCCGATGATCGGCATCGACCGCGCCGTGGCCTCGCGCGACGCGCTGCGCGCCATGGGCTATGCGGTGGACTGGCACGACTACCCGATGGAGCACTCGGTGTGCATGGAGGAGATCGCCGATCTCAACCGCTGGCTCTTGCGCGTGCTGGGTGCACCCGCCGGATGACACGTCACACCGGCGGCTCGGTGGACAATGCAGCTCCTTGTTGCGCGAAGCCTGCGCAGCGCTTTTCAGCGACCTGAATCGACATTTGCCATGACCCAGATCCCCACGCTCGAAGCCAATGCACAAGCCCATGTCCACCTCATCGGTGGCGAAAAAGGCGGCGTCGGCAAATCGCTGGTGTCGCGGCTGCTGGCGCAGTACTTCATCGACCACGACATCGCCTTCCTCGGCTTCGACACCGACCGTTCGCACGGTTCGCTGATGCGCTTCTATGCCGGCTATGCTTCGCCGGTGCTGGTCGACCGCTACGAGGCGCTGGACGCGATCATCGAATCCAGCATCGACCAGCCTGGCCGGCGTGTGCTGGTCGACCTGGCGGCGCAGACACATGACCCGCTGGCAAAGTGGATGGACGAGTCCGGCGTGCTCGACCTGGCCGACGTGTCAGGGCTGGCGATCCACTACTGGCATGTCATGGATTCGGGGCGCGATTCGGTGGACCTGCTGAAGAAGCTGCTCGATCGCTTCGGCCACCGCCTGCAATACGTGCTGGTGCGCAACCAGTTGCGCGGCGACGATTTCAGCCAGCTCGAACAATCGGGTGAACAGGCCCGCGCCCAGGCCTTCGGCGCGAAGGTCGTCAACCTGAAGCGCCTGCACGATGTCGTGGTGCAGAAGATCGACGCCGCCAACAGCAGCTTCTGGGCCGCGAAGAACACGGCCAGCGCCGGCGGCACCGCCAAGCTCGGCCTGATGGAGCGCCAGCGGCTGAAGCTGTGGATGAACCACGCTTACGGCGAGATCGAAGCCGCCGGCGTGTGAGGCGCGAGCGCGGCGCGCCGCGCTCGGCTGGGTTTCAGTGCACGTCCACCTGCCCAGTGGCGCGGGCGCGGATCAGCGACCAGGACAGACCGAAACCGATCACGCCGCCGAAGATGATCAGGCCGAGCCACACCATCAAATCACCACCGTTGTCGTGCAGCAGCTTCAAGTCGAACAACAGCCAGACGAAGGTGCCGAGCAGCAGGCAGCCCAGCACCACACCCAAATTGCCTAGCGCTGAGTAGGCGGTGCGCAAGCACACCACCCAGGCCACCAGCAAAGCCACGCCAAGGAAGGCCTTGGTGGCGTCGAAGGACAGCGGTGGGGTCGCCAGCCAGTGGTAGAACGAGTGACCGCTGGGGTTGAAGGTGGCCAGCACCAGCAGGATCGCCAGCACCACGCGAACCACCACCCCCGACCAGGAAATGCCTTGAACTGCCATAGGGGCAGGATTCTATGCGCCCGGGTCAGCGTTTGTCTTCGGACTTCGGTAGCGGTGGCGGCTCGTAGCGCTTGTCTGGCTTCGGTGCGCGCTGGTACAGGCCTTCGACCAGCGGCAGGTTGGCCTCGATGTCCTTGATGCGCGTCGGCCCTGACGGGTGCGTGGACAGGAACTCCGGCGGCGCGCCCTTGTTCGCCGCACCCATCTTCTGCCACAGCGTGACGCCCGCCGCCGGGTTGTAGCCGGCGCGCGCGGCCAGTTCCATGCCCACCAGATCGGCCTCGGATTCGTCGTCGCGGCTGAACACCAGCGTCAGCAGCTGCTCGCCCATGCCCGCGGCCAAACGCCCCAGGTCGCCCAGGCCGAGCAGCGCCGAGCCGATCTCCAGCACGCCGCGGGTGGCGAAGCTCTTGCCCATGCGTTCGCGCGCATGTTCGCGCAGCGCGTGCGCCATCTCGTGTCCCATGATCATGGCCACCTCGTCGTCGCTGAGCTGCAGCCGCGACAGGATGCCCCAGTAGAAGGCGATCTTGCCGCCCGGCATGCAGAAGGCATTGACCTGGTTGCTGCCGATGAGGACCACCTCCCATTGCCACTGGGCAGCGCGCTGGTTCCAGTCGGCGGTGAAGGGAATGATGCGCTCGGCGATGTAGCGCAGGCGCAGCAGTTGCGGGTGGTTGTCCGGCGCCAGTGCGCGCTTGGATTTCGCCTCGCGCTGCATCTGCACGAACTGCTGTGCCGCGGCCTGTTCCACCTTCTCGGCCGGCACCAGCTTGCTGAAGCTGGAGTTCTTGCCCACGTCGACGCCTTCGCGCGAGGACTGCGCGGAGGCGCCGCCCAGGCCGGCCAGCCCGACGAGCCCGAGCGCCACGCGCCGCCGCGTGTGCCCGGCGCAGCCGCAGCCGGCTATGTGCCAGCGCGCCAGCGAGACAGGCCGGGCATCGGGATCGAAATCAGGCTGCATGGGCCGTTGGGTGCACGCTGCGCGCTGGGGTTCCGTCAATCGTCGCTGCTGCCGCGCGCGCTGGGGTCGACCTCCAGCGCACGCACGCTGTGGCGCAGCCACCAGAGCATCCACAGCGCCGGCAGCGCGGCCACGGTGGAGACGATGAAGAAGCTCGGCCAGCCGATGGTCTGCGCCAGCACGCCGGCCAGCGGCCCGACCCACACCCGCCCGACCGAGGCGAAGGCACTGAGCAGCGCGTATTGCGTGGCGGTGAAGCGCTGGTTGCACAGGCTCATCAGGAAGGCGACGAAGGCCGCCGTGCCCATGCCGCCGGACAGGTTCTCGAAGGCGATGACCATCAGCAGCCCGCCGTCCACCGGCGTCGGCATCGCCAGCTTGATGAAGCCCCAATCGAAAGCCGGCAGCGTGAGCCCGGGCATCAGCCCCTTGCCGGCCACCGCCAGCCACCAGAAACCCATGTTGCTGGCCATCTGCAGGATGCCGAAGAGCAGCAGCGAGCGCCACAGTCCGAGCTTGAGCATCAGCAGCCCGCCGAGCAGTGCGCCGCCGATGGTCAGCCACAGGCCGATGATCTTGTTGACCACGCCCACCTCGGCCGGGCTGAAGGCCATGCTCTTCAGCAGGAAGGGTGTCATCAGCGAGCCGGCGAAGGCATCGCCCAGCTTGTACAGCACGATGAAGGCCAGGAACGCACCCGCGCCGCTCTGGCTGAAATAGCTCGACAGGCCGTTGAGCAGCGTCTCGAAACGCGCCTTGCGTGCCGCCCAGGCGGCCAGCGGCAGCGTGAAGCCGATGCCCAGCAGCAGCCCGAGCAGGTCGGCCCAGCGCGAGCGCAGCGCCGCGCCTGACACGCCTACGTCCAGCACGGGCATCAGCAGCCAGTGCGCCAGCGGCGCGAGCAGGCGGTCGGTGACGCCCACGCCCACTGCCACCGCAGCCAGCACCGCGAGAAAACCGAGCACGTCGTGGCGCGCCAGCGTCGGCGGCATGTCGGGCTGGCGCAGCTTGGGCAGCGCCAGCGCCGAGAGCACGGCCGCGCCCAGCATCAGCGCGGCCATGAAGCGGTAGACCGTCGGCCAGTCCCAGCCGCCGCCCTGGTTCGGGTCGGTCCAGATCAGCGCGATGCCGCCGGACAGGATCATCGCCAGGCGGTAGCCCATGACGTTCAGCGACGAACCCAGGCCGCGCTCGCGCGCCGGCAGCAGGTCGGTGCGGTAGGCGTCGATGACCACGTCCTGCGAGGCCGACATGAAGGCCACCGCCACCGCCAGGAGCGCAAAGGCCCGCGTCGCGTTCGTCGGCGAGGTGCCGGCCAGCAGCAGCAGCGTGCCGGCCAGCGCAAGTTGCGTCAGCACCAGCCAGCCGCGGCGCCGGCCCAGCCAGGGCAGGTCGAAGCGGTCCATCAGCGGCGCCCACAGGAACTTGAAGGTGTAGGGCAGGCCGACCAGGCTGAGGAAGCCGATGGTCGCCACGTCCATGCCTTCCATGCTCAGCCAGGCCTGCATCGCCTGGCCGGTCAGCGCCAGCGGCAGGCCCGAGGCGAAGCCGAGCACCAGCACCACGGCCAGGCGGCGCAGCGCCGCCGCGCGAGTCATTGCGCCGGCGGAAAGGGTGGCTTCGGGCATCGGGCGATTCTAGGAGGGCGGTCTGGCCCCGGACCCCGCCGAAGCTCGGCCGGGCACGCCCTAGGACACAAGCGCCGCCTTGCAGGCTAGGATGGTTCTTCCCCGGGGCCGCTCGATGCCCTGGACCTGCACAAGGAGACCTGCTAATGAACATCACCTTCCGAAGCGCCCGCGTGGCGCTGGCCGTGGCCCTGGGCGCGGCATCGACATTCGCCGTGGCTCAGGCGCCGGCGCCCACCTTGCCGTCCACGCTGGCCTGGAGCGCCTACGACGTGGGCTCCGGCGGCTACAACCAGGCAGTGGCCATCGGCAACGCGATGAAGCAGAAGTACAACGTCAGCCTGCGCGTGTTGCCGGGCAAGAACGACATCTCGCGCACGCTGCCGGTGAAGTCGGGGCAGGTGCAGTTTTCGGCCAACGGCGTGGGCGGGGCCTATCTGGCGCAAGAGGGTGTGTTCGAGTTCGGCGCCGCCGAATGGGGCCCGCAGGCGATCCGCGGGCTGATGCTCAACACCTCGGACCAGGTGCTGACCATCGTCGCGGCCAAGGACACCGGCGTGAAGACCGTTGCCGACCTGAAGGGCAAGCGCGTGGCCTGGGTCATCGGCTCGCCGTCGCTGAACCAGAACATCACCGCCATCCTGGCCTTTGCCAACCTGACGTGGGACGACGTGAAGAAGGTCGAGTTCGGCGGCTTCGGCGCGGCCATGGACGGCATCGTCAACAACCAGGTGGATGCCGCCTTCACCTCGTCGATTTCCGGCAAGGCCTACCAGATCGCCAAGTCGCCACGCGGGCTGGTCTATCCGACGATCCCCGCCAGTGACAAGGCCGGCTGGGCGCGGCTGAACGCGCTGGCGCCGTTCTTCTTCCCCTTCAAGGGTACCGAGGGCGCCGACCTGTCGAAGGACAACCCGGCCGAGGCGGCGTCCTACCCGTACCCGATCCTGATGACCTACGTGACCCAGGATGCAGGGCTGGTCTACAACATGACCAACGCCATGGTCGCCGCCTTCCCCGACTACAAGGACGCCGCGCCGGGCAACGCCGGCTGGGCCAAGGACCGGCAGAACTTCGCCTGGGTGATCCCGTTCCACGACGGCGCCATCAAGTACTGGAAGGAAGCGGGCCTGTGGAAGCCCGAGCACCAGGCGCACAACGACAAGCTGGTGCAGCGCCAGAAGGTGATGATGGACGCCTGGGAGGCGCTGAAGAAGAACGCACCGTCCGACAAGGACGCGTTCGAGAAGGCCTGGATGAAGGCGCGCGCCGACGCGCTGACCAAGGCCGGCATGGACCCGGTGCTGACCAGCTGGTAATGCCTGCGTCCCGCACCGCCGTGGCGGTGCGGGCGTCTTCCCGATCGACTTGACCGCCGGAGGGCGCGCATGGCCGTGGAATCCCCGAGCGACGCGCCGCCCGAAACGGCGCGTTACCGCCAGCTGTCGCTGCCCTGGCGCACGCTGCTGATCGTGGTCGGCCTGTCGGCCATCGTGCTGGCGTTGAACCAGATCATGAATCTGGGCTTCTTCGTCGGCAAGGTGATGCTCGACACGCAGTACCTGTACGTGCTGTGTGCGCTGCTCGCGGGCTGCGTGTTCATCCTGGTGCCGGCGAACAAGCACGCCCGTCGCCACGGCGTGCCCTGGTACGACGCGCTGCTGTTCGCCGCCAACATCGCGGTGTTCGGCTACTACGCGCTGAACGCGCACCGCATCATCAGCGAAGGCTGGGAGTTCGCGGCGCCCGAACAGGCGGTGTGGGTGGCCTACGTGGGCTGGGCGGTGCTGCTGGAGGCCACACGCCGCGCCGGTGGCACGGCCGTGTTCCTGGTGGTCACGCTGTTCTCGTTCTACCCGGTCATCGCCGGCCACATGCCCGGGCCGATCTCCGGCCTGCCGCAACCGCTGTCCACCACCGCGGCCTACCACTTCGCCAGTTCGGAATCGGTGCTCGGCATTCCGACGCGCGCCTTCGGCGAGCTGGTCATCGGCTTCGTGATGTTCGGCGCGGTGTTGCAGTACACCGGCGCCGCGCACTTCTTCAACAACATCGCCTTCGCGCTGTTCGGCGGCGTGCGCGGCGGGCCGGCCAAGGTGTCGATCTTCGCCAGCGGGCTGATGGGTTCGGTGTCGGGCAGCGTGGTGTCGAACGTGCTGACCACCGGCGTGGTGACGATCCCGGCGATGAAGCGCATCGGCTTCTCGCCGGCCTATGCCGGCGGCGTGGAAGCCTGTGCGTCCACCGGCGGGGTGCTGATGCCGCCGGTGATGGGCGCCACCGCCTTCGTCATGGCATCGTTCCTGGGCGTGCCCTATGTCACCGTGGCGCTGGCCGCGCTGGTGCCGTCGCTGCTGTTCTACCTGGCGCTGTTCGTGCAGATCGACGGTTATGCCGCGCGCCGCGGGCTGAAGGGCCTGCCACGCGACGAGCTGCCCGACATCCGCAAGACCTTCGCCGAAGGCTGGCACTACATCATCGTCTTCGTGCTGCTGGTGTGGATGCTGCTGGTGATGCAGCAGGAAGCCATCGCGCCGTTCTATGCCACTGCGCTGCTGCTGGTCATCAACCAGTTCTCCAGCCGCTATGCACTGAACTTCAAGTCGCTGGGCAAGCTCATCGAGGGCATCTGCGGCGCCTTGGGCGAACTGGCCGCGCTGCTCGCCGGCGTCGGGCTGATCATCGGCTCGCTGTCGGTCACCGGGCTGGCCGGCACGCTGGCCAACGACCTGGTCTACATCGCCGGCAACAACATCTACGTGCTGCTGGTGATGGGGGCGATCACCAGCTTCATCTTCGGCATGGGCATGACCATCACGGCGTGCTACATCTTCCTGGCCATCGTGCTGGCACCGCCGCTGGTCGCCGCCGGCTTCGACCCCGTCGCCGTGCACCTGTTCATGATGTACTGGGGCATGGTGTCCTTCATCACGCCGCCGGTGGCCATTGCCTCCTTCGTCGCCGCCGGCATCGCCCGCGCCGCGCCGATGGCGGTGGGCATGAAATCGGTGCGCCTGGGCAGCGCGATGTACTTCGTGCCCTTCTTCTTCGTGCTGAATCCGGCGCTGATCCTGCGCGGCTCGCCGCTGGAGATCACGCTCGTCGTCGGCACCGCGGTGCTGGGCATCGGGCTCATCGCCTCGGCGCTCGAAGGCTACCTGCTTGGCGTGGGCGCGCTGCACGGCAGTGCGGCGGGCTGGTTCGCGCGGCTGCTGATCCTGGCCGCCGGCTTGGCCATGGCCCTGCCGGGGGGTGGCGAGCTGGGCCTGAGCCACATGCATCTGAGCCTGATCGCACTGGCGCTGGCCGCCATGGGGGCGTTGCTGGCCTGGGCCCATCGCAAGGCGGCGTCCGGGGTCACGGCCAGCCCTTGAGTTTGTGTCGGCCAGACCCATCTGCCAGGCATGAACAGCACCCATGTCGCCTGCCCGCATTGCGCGGCCACCAACCGCATTCCCACGGATCGCCTGGGCGACGACCCGGTCTGCGGGCGTTGCGGCAAGGCGTTGCTCGACGGTCAGCCGGTGGAACTGAGCGACGCCAACTTCGACAAGGTGGTCGGTGCCAGCGACCTGCCGGTGGTGGTGGACTTCTGGGCGCCCTGGTGCGGGCCCTGCCGGCAGATGGCACCGCAGTTCGCGCAAGCGGCCGGCACCCTGAAAGGCAAGGCGCTGTTCGTCAAGCTGAACAGCGACGACAACCCGCGTACCTCGGCGCGTTTCGGCGTGCGCAGCATTCCGACGCTGGTCAAGCTGCAGCGCGGCAGTGAGGTGGCGCGTGTGGCCGGCGCGCGGCCGGCCGGCCAGATCGTGCAGTTCGTACAGGGCTGAGCGCTTCGCAGCCGGCGCACTCGCGCCGGCGTGACGCATTTCTCGTTCGACCCGCCCGCGTCGGTCGGCCGCCTCCGGTCGGCCCCGTTCTTGACCGATATTCGTTGGAGCGCTCGCGCCCGGCGTTTCCTGTTGGTTCGGTGGCGCGCAGCAGCAGCCATTTCCGGCCTGCCGGCCCGATGTCGGGTTCGGTACGCCAGACAACGATAAGGGACCTTCGGCATGAATCACACGACTCGGATCATCGCTTCGCTGCTGGCGGCAAGCCTGTTGATGATCGCTTGCGGCGGTGGTGGAGGGAGCTCGGGCTCGGGCGGCGGCTTTGTCGATGCCGTGGCGCCGACCGTCAGCTACGTCGCACCTGCAGCCAACCACGGCGAGGTCGGCCCGAATGCCAAGATCACGGCCACCTTCAGCGAAGCGATGAACACAGCTTCCGTGACATCCGCCCTGTCGCTGATCGACAAGGTCAGCGGGTTGCCTGTGCCGGTGCAATCGGTCGAATACGACCCGCTCAACAAGATCGCGACGATGGTGCCGCAGGGCCAGCTGAGCACGAACCGGGCGTACCAGGCCAGCGTTTCGACGGCAGCCAAGGACCTGGCCGGCAACGCCCTGGCCGTCGAGTACACGTGGGAATTCGTGACTGCCGGCAGTGCCGACGCGGTGCCGCCGACCGTCACCTCGGTGTCCCCTGCCAATGGATCGACGTCGGTCAGCCTGAATTCCGCCGTGAGCATGGCCTTCAGCGAGCCGATGGATGCGCGCACGCTGAATGCCGCGTTCTCGCTGAGCAACGGGTCGACACCGGTCGCCGGCTTCTTGTCCTACGTCGGTCAGGCCGCGGTGTTCACGCCCGACGCCGCGCTGGCACCCAATACCACCTACACGGCCAGGCTGAGCATCGCCGCCAAGGACCTTGCCGACAACGCATTGGCCGCAGACGTCGTGTGGCAGTTCAGGACCGGTGCATCGGTCGATACAGCGGCGCCGGCCGTGACTTCGGTGACGCCAGCCCCCGGCGCCATCGGGGTGTCGCGCGCCACTTCGATAACCGTGCAGTTCGACCGTCCGTTCTATCCGTTCTTCTTCGGATCCATCGACGGGCAGGTCGTCCCGGTCGTGATCGACTATGCCACCAACACGGTGACGATGACGCCGGCGGCACCACTGGCGGCCAATACCAGCTATTCGAGCAGCGTTCAGGTGAAGAGCCTGACCGGTACGTCGATGGATGCGCCTTTCACGTGGAGTTTCACCACCGGCCTATAGCTGCCGCCTGCCTTGCGCTGTCGCGATCTGGATACGCCAGATCGGCGGCCTCGCGCGCCCCGACCCGGGGTTAAGGTTCAGTTGGTCAAGGTCGGCATGGCCGACGACCTTGACCCGGCACGCGATGCTGCGCATGTGATGTGACGCGCTGCCGGCAGTAGGCGACACGGTCTACAACCCGCCGCGGTGCGGCTACCCCCAGCCGGGTCGACCGCATCCTCAAGAGGGCGAAGCCGGCGACTTGCCGTTCGAGCAGGTGCTTGCAAGCCATCGACCATCGGGTGGGTTCAGGCCGTCGAGCGGCTGCGCGCCAGCGCGACGAACCAGTCGACGCAGTCGGCATTCGCCATCGCGTCGCGCTTGAGCACGCTGTCGGGCGCGGCGCCGAGCAGCAGCTTCTTGACCGGCAGCTCCATCTTCTTGCCCGACAGCGTGCGCGGCACCGCCGTCACCTGGAACACGTCGTTCGGCACGTGGCGTGCCGACAGGGCCTCGCGGATGACCTGCTTGATACGCTTGATCAAGGCCGCGTCGAGTTTGACGCCCTCGCGCAGCACGACGAACAGCGGCATCCAGCTCTCGCGGCCCAGGTACTCCAGATCGACCACCAGGCTGTCCAGCACCTCGGGCAAGGCCTCGACCGCGCGGTAAAGCTCCGAGGTGCCCATGCGGATGCCGTGGCGGTTGATGGTGGCGTCGCTGCGGCCGTAGATGATCGCGCCACCGCGCGGGGTGATGCGGATCCAGTCGCCGTGGCGCCAGATGCCGGGGTACATATCGAAGTAGCTGTCGTGATATCGCTGGTTTCCTTTGTCGCCCCAGAAGTACAGCGGCATCGACGGCATCGGCTTGGTGCACACCAGCTCGCCGACCTCGTCGATCAGCGGCCGGCCGACGCCCTTCGCATCGGGCTCGGACCAGGCTTCGACTGCCGCACCGAGGCAACGGCACTGCATCTCGCCGGCCACCACCGGCAGCGTGCGGTTGCCGCCGATGAAGGCACCGGCAAAGTCGGTGCCGCCGGCGATCGGCGTGAGCCAGATGTCCTGGCCATCCACCTTGGGCAACTTGTCCCATATCCAACGGTAGCAGTCCTCCGACAACGGTGATCCGGTGGAGCCGATGGCACGCAGCCGGCTCAGGTCGCCTTCGCGCTGCGGCTCGACGCCGGCCTTCAGGCACGAGGCATAGAAAGCCGCGCCGGCGCCGAAGAAGCTGCACTTTGCCGCGGAAGCAAAGCGCCACAGCGTGCCCCAATTGGGCGCGCCCGCCGGGCCGGCCGGGCTGCCGTCGAAGATGCAGATCGTGGCGCCGCCGAGCAGCGTGTTCGCCTGGCTGTTCCACATGATCCAGCCGGTGCTCGAGTACCAATGGAAGCGGTCGCCGGGGCCGACGTCGTTGTGCAGCGTGTTCAGCTTCAGCCCTTCAAGCATGACGCCGCCGTGGCCGTGCACGATGGGCTTGGGCAGGCCCGTGGTGCCGCTGGAATAGACCACCCACAGCGGGTGGTCGAAGGGCAGCCACTCGGGCGCGAAGGGCGCGTCATCGGCAAGCAGTGCCTGCAGATCGTGCGCCTGGCGCGTGGGGCCGGCCAGCGCGGCCACATCGCCATGCGGATCGAGATGGCGCCAAAGCACGGCGTGCGCCACCGTCGGCAGTTCAGCCAGCAGCTCGGCCGCCAGCGCACGGCGGTCATGCGCCACGCCGCCGTGGCGGTAGCCATCGCACAGCACCAGCAGCTTCGGCTCGATCTGGCGGAAGCGGTCGAGCACCGCAACAGGCCCCATGTCGGGCGAGCACACCGACCAGATCGCGCCCAGACTGGCGCAGGCGAGGAAGACGACGATCGTCTCGGGCACATTGGGCAGCACCGCGCAGACACGGTCGCCGCGCTGCACGCCCAGGCTTTTGAAGGCCGCTGCGCAGGACGCCACCTGACGGCGCAGCTCGGGCCAGGTGATCTCGCGCAGCGTCCCCGCCACGAGCAAGGCTTCGTCGGCGAAAACAATCGCCGGGTGCCCGGCCGCATGCGCCACATCGGCATGGCTGAACAGGTGCTGCGCGTAGTTGAGTTGCGCACCGTCGAACCACTGGGCACCGGGCATCACCGGCCGGTCGAGCACCGCGCGGTACGGCGTCGGCGAATGGATGTCGAAGTAGTCCCAGATCGAGCGCCAAAACCCGACCAGATCGCTCACCGACCAGCGCCACAGCGCGTCGTAGCTGTCGAACTGCAGGCCACGCTGGTTGTGCAGCCAGCGCTGGTAGCGCGTGATCTGGGCTTCGGGCTGGGGCATCGATGTAGGCCGTTCGCTTGTGACGGCCGATGATGCCACCGCCTACGGCTTGAAATCTCCGGCGAAGACGAGCACGAAGTCCTCCGGCTTCAGGTACTTGCGCAGCGCGGCGTTCACCTGTTCGGGCGTCAACACGGCCAGCGCGGCATCGACCTTGGCCGACAGCTCGAAAGTGCGGCCGAGATACAGGTTGCCGGCCAGTTGCGCGGCCAGCGCATCGTCTTGCGCGCGCGACAGGCGGCGGAAGGCGAGCAGGCCGCTCTGGCCTTCGCCAAGCTCCTGTGCGCTGAAGCCGTCCTTCAGCGCGCGCGCCACTTCCTCGCGCACCGCGGTGTCCACCTTGTCGCGGTTCTGCGGCGCGAAGATGGCACTGACGATCCAGCTCGAGTTCGGCTCGAAGTTGTTCCACGCAATGCTGCTGCGCACGTCGTAGGACAGGCCTTCGGTCTCGCGGATGCGCTTCCACAGCCGCGAGTTGCCGCCGCTGCCGAGCAGGTAGTTGGCCATCGTCAGCGCCGGGTAGTCGGCGTCGGTGTCGTTCAACGCGACCGACTGGCGGCCGCGCAGGTTGGCGTTCTGCTTGTCCGGCGTGATCAGCTCGATGCGCTGCGGCTTCGCCGCGACCAGCGGCGTGGGCACGCGCGTGAAGGGCGCGCCGCCCTGCCAGTCGCCGAAGGCCGCTTGCAGGGCGCGCTGCACTTCGGCCACATCCATGTCGCCGGCTGCGCCGAACTGTGCGTCGCGCGCACCATAGAACTGGGTGTGAAAGGCGCGCAGCTGGTCGAGCGTGAGCGCGTTCAGGTCCTGCACCATTTCGTCGAAGGTGGACGCGTAGCGCAGGTCGCCGCGCGGGTAGGGATTGCCCACGCGCGCCAGCGCCACCGACGCGACGGCACCCGGCTCCTTGCGCATCGATTCGATGCGCGTCAGCGCCTGGCGCCGGTATTCGTCGAAGGCCTCGGCTGGCAGCGCGGGCCGGCGCAGCAAGTCGCCGACCAGCGCGATGGCCGCCGGCAACTGCTCGCGGCGCGAACTCAGGCGCACGCTCAACTGTCCCCCACCGCCGCTGATCGACATCTCGGTCTTCAGCGCGTCGAGCCGGTCCTGCACCTGCTGGCGCGTCAGCGTCGCGCTGCCTTTGTCGAGAAGCCGCGCCAGCGCGTCGGCCGTCGCGCCCTGGCCGAACAGGCTCTTCTCGTCGCCAAAGCGCAGCGTCAGCACGGCCTGCACCGTGTTGCCGCGTGAAGGCTTGGGCAGCACCGCCGCCTTCAGCCCGCCGACGGCGAAGCGCTGGGTGCGCGCGTCGATGTTGGCCGGCGTGGCGTCGAAGGCTTCGACCTTGGCGGCGGCGGCTTGCGGCTTGAAGCCCTGAAGCGCTTGCGCCATCTCGATCTTGGCCGGCGCCGGGGCGCGTTGCGGCTTGTCGGTGGGCAGATAGACGCCCAGCGTGCGGTTGGCCGGCAGCAGGTACTGCTCGGCGACGCGCTGCACCTCGGCCAGCGTCACGTCGCGCACCTGGTCACGGCCCAGGAAGAACAGCCGCCAGTCGCCAAGCGCAATGGCTTCGGACAGCGACAGGCCGACGTTCTCGGGGTCGGTGAAGGCCTGCTCCCAGCTGTTGAGCCACTGCGTGCGCGCGCGCTGCAATTCTTCGGCGGTGATGGGCTGCTTGGCGATCGATTCCCCGGCCTGCAGCAGCGCGTCGCGTGCCTTGTCCAC
>JAHECC010000181.1 GCA_024641965.1 Rubrivivax sp. | reverse complement strand
CGCCCGCCGGCTGGCAGGCGGTGCCGTTGCGCAGCGCGATGCTGCAGTTCCCCGCGGTGCTGATGGGCGTGGCGGCGCGCGCGTCGATGGTGCTGGAGTGGGACCGTGCGCACCGCTTCTGCGGCGTGTGCGGTACACCCACCGAGGCGCATGCGCAGGAGCGATCACGCAAATGCCCGAGTTGCGGCCACCTGGCTTACCCGCGCCTGAGCCCGGCCATGATGGTGCTGGTGTGGCGCGATCGTGAGTTGCTGCTGGCGCGCTCGCCGCACTATGCGCCGGGCATGTTCAGCGCATTGGCCGGTTTCGTCGAGGCAGGCGAGTCGCTGGAGGACTGCGTGCACCGCGAGGTCGCCGAAGAGGTGGGCGTGCAGGTGCGCGATCTGCGCTACTACGGCAGCCAGAGCTGGCCCTTCCCGCACAGCCTGATGGTGGCCTACACCGCGGAATGGGCCGGCGGCGAGATCGTGCCACAGGAAGACGAGATCGAGGCCGCGGACTGGTTTCACATCGATGGATTGCCTGGCATCCCGCCGCGCTTTTCCATCGCCGGCCATTTGATCCGCGACACCGTCGAGGCCCTGCGCTCGGCACCGGCCTGAGGTCGCGCTAAAGTGGCGCTGCCCTGGCCATCGGGGCGCAGCGGGCACCCTCAATGACAAGTTACGGCATCCAGGTGACAGCCTGTTCGTCCGCACTCGGCGCGACGTGAGTGACACCCTCGTCCAGGTCAGCGCCCTCAGCAGCCACGGGCTGGCGACGCTGGTCTTCGCCGCGCTGGTGTTCGCGCTGTTCATCTCCGACCGACTGCCCATCGCCACCGTCAGCATTGGCGTCCTGGTGTTGCTGCCGATCGGCTTCGTGCTGTTTCCGCTGGACACCGCCGACGGACGCTTCGACGCGCTGAGCCTGTTTGCGGGCTTCGGCCACCCGGCGCTGGTGGCGATCTGCGCGCTGATGATCGTGGGCCAGGGGCTGGTGGTCACAGGCGCACTCGAACCCGTGGCGCGCCTGCTTGCCAAATGGGTGGCGGCTCGGCCCGCGCTGGCCCTGCTGGCGCTGCTGGCGGGTGCGGCATCGATCAGCGGGCTGGTGAACGACACGCCGGTGGTGGTGCTGCTGATCCCACTGATCATCGCGGCGGCGGCACGCGCCAAGATGTCGGCAGCGCGCATGTTGCTGCCGATGAACTACGCGGTGCTGATCGGCGGCATGGCCACCACCATCGGCACCTCGACCAACCTGATCGTGGTGGCCCTCGCGGCAGAGTACGGCGTGGGCCCGTTCTCGCTTTTCAGCTTCTACCCGCTGGTTGCGCTGGCGGCGTTGCCCGCGCTGGCCTACCTGTGGATCGTCGCGCCGCGCCTGCTGTCTAAGGTACGGGTGCCGACGGAGGAAGGCTCGAGACAGCTGTTCGACGCTGAGCTGCACGTCGAGCCCGACAGCTGGCTCGACGGCCGCACGGTGCACGAGGCGCTGGCCGCCACCGGCAAGAAGATGCGCCTGCTGGAGATCCGCCGTAAGGCCGGCAAGGTCATGCCGCTGCCTTCGCTCAAGCTGCGCCCCGGCGACCACCTGATCGTGCAGGACACACCCGAGCACCTGAAGGAGTTCGAAGGCAGCCTGAAGGCCGCACTGCACCGCGTGCGGCTCGAAGACGAGGATGCGAACGCTCCGAAAGGCAAGTCGAAAGCCCTGCACAAGGACGACAAGCCGGCCGACGACGACGAGGACGACGACAAGCCGGCACCGGCCAGCGCCGTGCTGGCACAGATGGTCGTGTCGCCCAGTTCCGCACTGGCCGGCCGCTCGGTGCGCCAGGAGCATATCGGCCAGCGCTACGACGTGGTCGTGGTGGGGCTGCGCTCGAGCCGCACGCCGCGCGACTGGCAGCGCGAGAAGTTGCCCGACCGGCGCATCGCCGCCGGCGACATCCTGCTGCTGCAGGGTGAGCCCGATGCGATCCAGCAACTGCAGCGCGACGGACTGGGGTTGTTGCTCGACGAGCGTTTTGCGCTGCCGCGCCAGGACAAGGCCGCGCTGGCCCTGGTGACCATGGCAGCGGTGGTGCTGCTGGCAGCCACCAAGATCCTGCCCATCGCGCTGGCGGCGCTGGCCGGCGTGCTGGTACTGCTGTTGGGCCGCTGCCTGTCGTGGGAAGACGTGGCGCATTCGCTGTCGGTCAAGGTCATCCTGCTGGTCGCGGCCAGCCTGGCGCTGGGCCAGGCCTTGTCGGTGTCGGGCGCCACCGCCTGGCTGGCGCAGCAGTTGGCCACGAGCTCGGAGAGCCTGTCACCAGGATGGGTGCTGGCCATGCTGATGGTCCTGATGGGGCTGCTGACCAATTTCGTATCCAACAACGCCGCGGCCGCCATCGGCACGCCGCTGGCGGTGGAACTGGCGCGCTCGCTGGGTGTGCCGCCCGAACCCTTCGTGCTGGCCGTGCTCTTCGGCTGCAACCTGTGCTACCTGACGCCGATGGGCTACCAGACGAATCTGCTGGTGATGAACGCCGGCGGCTACCGCTTCGGCGACTTCGTGCGCGTGGGCACGCCGCTGTTCGTCATCATGTGGGCCGCGCTGAGCTATGGGCTGGTGCACAGCTATGCGCTGTAGCGCCTCGACCTACAGGCCGTAGATGAAGCCCAGCGCCATCGTGTAGGCCAGCCACATGATCAGCGCCAGGGGCACGCCGACGCGGGAGAAATCACCAAAGGTGTAGCCGCCGGCGCCCATCACCAGCACGTTGATCTTGTGCGCCAGCGGCGTGGCGTAACACAGGTTCGAACCGAAGATCACCGCCAGCACGAAGGCCTCGGGCGGCTGGCCGATCTGCTGCGCGATGCCCACGGCAATCGGCGTGCCGATCACCGCGGCGGCATTGCTCGACACCACGTTCGTCAGCACGCCCATCAGCAGCACCAGGCCGCCCAGCACCACCAGCGGCGGCGCGCCGAAGCTCGCTGCCACGAAGACCTGTGCCAGATAATCCGCGCCACCGGTGCGCAGCAGCGCCAGGCCCAGGCCCAGGCTGGCGACGACGATGAGGATGACCTGCGTGTTCAGCGCCTCGCCCACTTCGCGCCAGTTCAGGCAGCGCGTGGCGATCATCAGCAGCACGCCGACGACGCCACTGACAGCGATCGGCAGCCAGCCGAAAGCCGCCACCAGGATCACGCCGACCATGATCAGGATCGCGGTGGGCGACTTCTTGCTGTGCGGCAGATCGGCGGTGGCATCCAGCACCAGGAACTGGTCGTCGCGGCGCAGGTGGGCGATCTGTTCGGCCGAACCCTGCACCAGCAGCACGTCGCCGGCCAGCAGCCGCACGTCGCCCATGCCCTTGCCCGAGCGCAAAGACACCAACTCCTCGCCCGCGCGGTGCAGCGCCAGCACGACCAGTTGGTAACGGTCGACAAACTGCAACTGCTTCAAGGTCGAACCTTCGATGGTCGAGCCGTCCACCACCACGATCTCGGAGATCTGCTGGTCCTCGGCCGTCAGCGGGTGCTCCTCGTCGACCTCGACATCGCCCGAGTAAAGCGTGCCGCCGAGCGCCGTCTCGAACTGCTTCAGCTTCTTTGGCGTGTCGGTCAGCAGCAGCCGGTCGTCGGCATGCAGCGTGGCGTCGGGGAAGTTGACGACATAGGTACCCGAGCCGCGCTGGATGCGCACCACGCGCATCTCGCCCCCTGCCCGCTCCACCGCCTGTGACAGCGTCTTGCCGTCGGCAAAGCTGTCCTTGCGGATGCGCAACTGCGCCGTGAACACGCGTCGCGAGCTGTCCGTCAGCGGCGTGCTGCGCTCGGGCAGCATGCGCGGCGCCACGAAGCACAGGAACAGGATGCCGACCGCGCCGGCCATTGCGGCCGGCAGCACAAACGAAAACATGCCCAATGGTTTCAGGCCCATGTCGGCTGCCACGGAAACCACGAGCAGGTTGGTCGAGGTGCCGATGGTGGTGGCCGCGCCGCCGATCAGCGTGGCAAAGCCCATCGGCATCAGCACGCGCGACGGCGCATTGCCGGTGCGCAGCGAGACGCTGACGAGCACCGGCATCAGCAGCACGACGATCGGCGTGTTGTTGACGAAAGCACTCAGCACCGCCGCCACGGTGAGCGTGAACAGCATGGCCAGCATCGGGCCGGCGCTCCATAGGCTGGCCAGCACCCGGCCCAGCGGTTCGAGCGCGCCGGTGCGCACCAGCCCCTGGCCGACGATCATCAGCGCGCACACGGCCACCAGCGCCTCGTGGCCGAAACCGTGGAAGAACTCGTAGGCGTGCAGCGGCCGATCACTGCCGTGATACGGGAACAGCTCGAAACCCACGGCGAGCACGGCGAGCACGATCATGCTCGAAGTCTCGAGCGGAATCTTTTCGCGCGTGAACAGCACCAGCGCCACCACGGTGAGCGCCATGGCAGCGATTGCGTGCGTGTCGGGCAGAGGCGGGAAGTCTATGGCCGGCTTTCGTCAGATTACAAGGGGTGCGGCGTGGTGGCCGGGGCTTGTACGCGCACGTTGAGCGTGCCCGAGCGCACGTGCAGATCACGCTGCGGAAACGGGATTTCGATACCCGCGGCATGCAGCGCATCGTCCAGCGCCCACATCAGCTTGGCATGCGTCGACCCTGGATGCGTCGTCATGTCGCGCCGCGCCCAGACCACGAGTTCGTAGTTCACCGCGCTGTCACCATAGCTCACCAGCCACACGTTGGTGCGCATCTTGCCTTCGTCGACGATGCCAGGTACTTTGCTCGCCGCCGCCACGGCAGCGTCGCGTACACGCTCCTTTGGCGTGCCGTAGGCCACACCGAAGGGGACGTGCATGCGCCGGTGCGAATCGTCCAGCGTCCAGTTGCTGACGCGGCCGTTGATGAACTCGGAGTTGGGCACGAGCACGTCGAGCGAGTCGTTGGTGGTGACGCGTGTGTAGCGCATCGCGATCTCGCGCACGTGACCGCGCACGCCGCTTTGCAGATCGACGAAATCACCCACCTTAAGGCTCTGCTCGAGCAGCAGGATCACGCCCGAGACGAAGTTGCTGACAATGTTCTGCAGCCCGAAGCCCAGGCCCACGGCGAAGGCACTGCCCAGCAGCGTGATGCTGGTCAAGTCGATGCCGACGTAGTTCAGCGCGACCAACGTGCCCACCACCCACACGCCATAGCGCAGCAGGCGGTTGAGCATGTGGATGCGGGCATATTTCCACGACTCCTCGGCATGGCGCAGCGCAAAGCGGTTGAGGTTGCGCTCCAGCGCGCTGGCGAACCACCAGATGCCCGCCAGGAACAGCAGGGCCAGCAGGATGCTGGCCAGGCTGACACTGCTCTGCCCGAAGGAGAACAGCGGCCGCGCCAGCCAGGACAGGATGGTGTCGATGATTTCGGCAGCGCTCACGCGGAAAGTGCCATTCGCGGATGCACGGTGAAGCGGTTCATTCGAGGAGGATAGACGCCCGGCCCATCAAGCCCGGATCGGCGGCCGATGCTTGCGATAGGAGTTCTTGACGGCAATCTTTCCGTCCCGGAACGTGAAGACGTCGCAGCCATTCACCTCGACTCGCTTTCCGTCGGCTTGCGTTCCCGAGAAAACCCATTCGGACACACCGCGGTCACCGCAAATAAAGTGACGCGCATCGGCCCATTGGGCGTCCGGCAGGCTTTCCCAGGCCTTTGCGAACCCCGCTCGAACCGCGACCGTGCCCTCGAACCGGCTGCCACACACCTCGTCACCCGCCGAGGATTCGAAGACGCAGTCGTCCGTCATGAACGACAAGAGGCTGTCGACATCGTGGCGATTCCACGCATCTGCGAACGCCTGCAGAAACTCGACACTGACTTCGTCAGACTGCTTTGGCATGGCCTGTTCCCTTGAGCTGCAACAAACTTGAATCGACGCGCGTCTTCTGGTACCGACGGGCCACACGCCGCGTCAACCGGCTTCAGACAATCCGCGTCTTCCGCCCCGCCCAGTACTTGTCTCGCAGCGGCTTCTTGTACAGCTTGCCGGTGGGCAGCCGCGGCAGCTGGTGGGTGAAGTCCACGCTCTTCGGGCACTTCAGCTTGGCCAGATGCTGCTGGCAGAAGCCGATCAGTTCGGCTTCCAGCTCGGGCCCGGCCGCCACCCCCGGCATCGGCTGGACCACAGCCTTGACCTCCTCGCCCATCTCCTCGTTCGGCACGCCGAAAACTGCCGCGTCGGCCACCTTGGGGTGCGTGATCAGCAGGTTCTCGCATTCCTGCGGATAGATGTTGACGCCGCCGCTGATGATCATGAAGCTGGAGCGGTCGGTCAGGTACAGGAAGCCGTCGTCGTCGACGTAGCCCACGTCGCCGACCGTGCTCATCGTGCCGTCGGCCGAGCGCGACTGCCTGGTGCGCTCGGGGTCGTTGAAGTATTCGAAGGGCGATGCGGTCTTGAACCAGATTTCTCCCGGCACGCCCTTCAACGAGGGCTGCATGTTCTCGTCCAGGATGTGCAGGTCGCCAAGCAGCACCTTGCCCACCGAGCCCTTGTGCGCCAGCCATTCGGCGCTGTCGCAGGCGGTGAAGCCCAGGCCCTCGGTGGCACCGTAGTACTCGTGGATGATCGGCCCCCACCATTCGATCATCTGCTCCTTCACCTGCACCGGGCACGGTGCGGCGGCGTGGATCGCGATCTCCAGCGACTCGCGGCTGTACTTGTTGCGCGCGCCTTCAGGCAGCTTGAGCAGGCGGCTGAACATCGTCGGCACCAGCTGCGTGTGCGTGACCTTGTACTTCTCGATCAGGCTCAGGTAGTGCTCGGGGTCGAAGTGCTCCATCACGATCACCGTGCCGCCCACGCCCAGCGCCAGCGACACGGCGGCGTTCGGCGCCGAGTGGTACAGCGGCGCCGGCGACAGATAGATCATGTCCTCGCGGTAGCGCCACAGCTTGTGCAGGAAGTTGAACAGCGGCAGCGGCTCGGACGGCGGGTTCTCGGGCAGCGGCCGCAGGATGCCCTTGGGCCGGCCGGTGGTGCCCGACGAATACAGCATCGCGGTGCCCAGCGCCTCGTCGGCGACTGGCGTGTCCGGGTACGCGGCCACGGCTTGCGCGTACTCGTGGAACGGCGCCTTCAGTTCGGCGCCACCGTCCACCACCAGGCACAGGCGCACCTGCGGGCACGACTTCAGCGCCTCGGCCGCCACCGGCAGCTTGGCGCGCGAGGTGATCAGCAGTTTCGATTCGCTGTTGTTGACGATGTAGGCCAGCTCCTCGGCGGTGAGGTAGCTGTTGACGCAGGTGAAGTACAGCCCGGCGCGGTAGCCCGCGGAGCAGGCTTCGAGAAAGCGGTTGTTGTTCTCCATGAACACTGCGTAGTGATCCAGCCGCTTCAGCCCGTTGCTGCGCAGCAGATGCGCAAGCCGGTTGCTGCGCGCTTCGAAGTCGCGGTAGCTCACGGCCTCGCCGGTG
>JAHECC010000180.1 GCA_024641965.1 Rubrivivax sp. | reverse complement strand
CGGTGACCGGTGTCACGAGGTGCAGCAGGCGCCAGTCTGCGCCGTCCGCAAGTGCACGCCGCAGCGTGCGCAAGGCCACCGCGTCAAACACGAACCAGTCGAGTTGCGAGACCATGAACACAGCATGCTCGCTGCGCGGGAACAGACGCTTTGCCGCCCGGTAAAGCGGGCCGGCGAACCACTCGGTGTCGATGTAGATCACGCGTGCACCGGCGGGCCGGTCGGGCGCGGCCTCGATGGCGGCGCGGTTGCGTACATGCGTCACCAGACAGACCGGCCGCCGGGCGGCCATGCCGGTGAACCACTGCCAGCCGATCTGAGAGACCGAACCGAGGCCCGGGCCGCACTGATAAGCCACCAGCAGCAGGGAGGAACGGTCGGCAGAGTCGGTCATGCCGCCACCTGCATTGGCCCGGTGGCCGGCAGCCGCAGCGGCCGCGCGGGCACGCCGCCCACCACTGCTTCGGCCGGCACATCGCGCGTGACCACCGCATTGGCGGCCACCACGGCACCGTCGCCGATGTTTACGCCCGCCAGCACGACCGCACCACGTCCGATCCACACGCCGCGGCCGATGCTGATGGCCGCGGCATCGTGCCCGCTTTCACGCAGCGGTCCATGGCCGCGGCGGTGGTTGGCGTCGCGCACGCTGGCGTACTCGCCGATCATCGTGCCGGCACCGATGTGCACGCTGGCGTGCGCCACCAGGTGAACGCCGCGCGACAGCACCACGCCGTCGCCGATGTGCAGCGTGCCGCTGCCCTGCGTTTCCCAGTATTGCCCGCGGTAGACGTACAACCGGCGGCCGAGCGTGATGCGGCGCGTGCCATGCAACTCGGCCGGGCCTTCGATGACCACCGAGGTGTGCACCGCCGCGCCCAGGCCGGCGGCCAGGTGGGCGTGTGCCCACAGCCGCCGCAACCGCGGACCGATCGCCTGGACCACGGAGGCGCATCCGCGCAGGGCCAAGGACAAGACCTGTTTGGCGCTCATGCCTCGGCTCCGCCGGCGCGCTGCGAACGCCGATATTCGATCAACTCGGGTGCGCGCTGCGCGCGCTGCAGGCGCCACCAACGCCATTGGCCGGCCAGGATCGGGATCTGCTGCAGCTGCGAATGCGCGGCATAGGCCCAGGCCAGCGCCGGCTGGGCCGGGCACTTCCAACGGCAGCGCCAGGCCGATCGGGCCCACAGCGCCAAGCCTGCCAGCAGCCCGAGCGCGCCCATGGCAGGTTGCAGCCACAGTGCGGCGATCAGCAGCACGGGCAGCACCAACAGTGCACCGGCGTGGAGGCGGTTGCGTCTTGCCTCGCGCTGCCACAGCGGGTCGGCCGTGCCGGCGTAGCGGGCAGCCACCTGGGCGTATGCAAGGCCGGCACGTTCGGCTCGCATCCACCAGGCCCGGGCCGTGCCGATCGCCAGGTCGTGCTGGGTCATCGGGGCATCGATGTGCTCGATCTGCCAGCCGAGCGCGCGCAAGCGCCGGCAGAGTTCGGGCTCCTCGCCGGCCACCAATGCGTCATCGAAGCCACCCACATCGGCCAGTGCCTGGCGGCGCACCAACGCGTCGCCGCCAAAGTAGTCGCTGGGGCCGGGCGGGAACACCCAGTCGAGGTCGAGCACACGCGTGTAGATCGATTGGCCGGGGTCGCTCTCGCGCCGGTGGCCCCATACGGCCACCACCTGAGGGTCGGCCAGGACGGGGACGGCGCGCTGCACGAACTGCGGGTCCAGCTGCGTGTCGCCGTCGAGGAACAGAACCAGCGCACCGCGGGCGGCGCGCCAGCCGATGTTGCGGCCGGCCGCGGCGCAGGGCCGCGCCGCGCCCAGATCGAAGACCCGCGCCCCCATGCGCCGCGCGCGCGGCAAACTGCCGTCGCTGGAGAACGAATCGACATAGATCAGCTCCCAGCGCAGCGCCTGCCAGTCGGCCGCCTGCACCGAAGCCAGACAGCGCGCCAGGCGCTGTCCTTCGTTGCGGCCGATGACGACGACCGAGATGTCGATGGCGTCGGTCATGCCGCACCCCTTGCCAGCGCGGCGTAGCGCGCCGCCTGGCCTGCCGGATCGAAGGCCCGCCGCAGCGACGCCCGTGCGCCGGTGGCGATCTCGTTCAGGCGCGTTGCCGGCATGTCGGCCAGGGCCAGCAGGCGCTGGCCGAGCGCGGCCGGATTGTTGGCGCTGAAGTGCCAGCCATCGACACCGTCGCGCACGATGTCGCCTGCCCCGCCGCTGTTGGGCACCAGCACCGGCACGCCGGCGGCGAAGGCCTCCAGCAGGACCAGTCCGAAGGGCTCTTCAGGACAGGTGTGCAACAGCAAGTCGGCGCCGGCCAGCGCCAGGGCGGCGTCGGCCACGAAACCGTGCAGCCTGACATTGGGGTGGCGCCGCGCGCGGGCGTGCAGCAGTGCTGCCTCTTCGCCCGAGCCGTAGATGTCAAACTGCAGCAGACCCAGGCCCGGCGTGCGCTCCAGCGCGTCGAACAGCAGGCCGACGCGTTTGATGCGGTCCAGTCGCGTCAACATCACGACGCGGCGCACGCCGTCGACCTGGAACCGCGCGCGTTCGACGGCGGCGGCGGCCGGCAGAAAGTTGTGCACGACCTCGATGCACGCCGACGGCACGCCATGCGCCAGCAGACGGGAGCGCACGAATTCCGACACCGCCACCTGGCGCACCCGAAGGCCCGCCAGCCAGCGCTTGCGGCCGTAGCTCAAGCGCTCGTCGGTGCCGCCATGAACGACATGCACATGCGCGCCGCGGCCGCCGCACAGTCGCTGCAGCGTGCGGCCGGCCAGTGCCTGCCACACCCCGGTAGTGAAGACCGCGCTGTGGCGGTGCCGCAGAAGGTGGCGCAGCAGACCCCACAGCATGCCGGTGCGGCCGCGCGCCACCCAGCTCCGGATGCCGGCAGCCTGGGCCGCGGCGTGGACCGGCCCGGGCGGGGCAATGATCAGGCCGTCGTGTTGCGCACGCAATGCACCCAGCGTGGCCACGGCCATGCGCTCGGTGCCGAAGAGCTGTCCGCTGTGCAGCAGGTAGGCAAGGGGAATCGTCATTTCGGGCGTCCATGCAGGATGTGCAGGTCGCCATTGAACCGCCGGCGCGGCAGCAGGGTGTGACGGCTTTGTGAACTCGGCGCCGGCGCGGGTCAGCGCAACCGCTTGGTCAAGCGGGTGGTGTTGATCCCCGACTCGTGCAGGTATTCCACGCCATCACTGGCGCCGTGAATGATCTCGAGCCCGAAGCCGCCCTCCGGATAGTCGCCCAAATCGGTCGGCGCCCGATCCCGCGGTGGCACGTAGCGGTCGCCCAAGCAGACGATCTCGACGACGAGCGCGTCCGGCTTGACCCGCGCCAGCACCTCGATCGGTGCCTCGCCGACGCCGCCGCGCGTATGGCGCACGGCGTTCGTGAACGCTTCCACACAGGCGAGCGTGAACAGCCCGGCCGGCACCTCGTCCAGCCCGGCCCTTCGGGCGTACCGCTCCACCAGGCCACGCACCTCGGCGAGGTCGTCGATGCCGCCGACCTCGCGTCGTCCGTCGCCTTGGGGGTCGTCGACGCGCATGGCCATCGCCAGCGTCAGGTCGTCGCCCATGTGTGCCGCGCTGCGCGCCAGCGTGGCGCGCAGCGCTTGCAGCATCGAGCCCGGCGGCTGTCCGGCGACGTACAACTCCCGCAGGACCGCGGCGACCCGCTCGCGGCCGAAGCGGCTGCCGTCCGGCAGCAGCGCATCGGCGGCACCGTCGGAGCACAGGAAAACCACGTCGCCGATGTCGAACGCCGTCTCGTCCTGCGTGTAGTCGACCGCGTCGAGCACCCCCAGCGGCGGGTGCTGGTTGGCAAGCGTCAGCGTCGCACCGCCGGCGCGCAACAGCAGTGGTTCTTCGTGGCCGCAGCCGACCCAGGTCGCGCGGCCCGTGCGGGTGTCCAGGCGCAGGTAGCTCAGCGTCACGAAGGCCTCGAGCGACTGCAGGTTGCGGCTCATCGTCCGGTGCACCGACGCCACGATCTGCGCCGGCGTCGGCAGCGGATCGTCGGGCCCCGTGCGCCGCAGCATCAGCTCGGTGATGCTGCGGCTGAACTGCATCTTCGTCGCTGCGCCCATCAGCGCGGCGGCCACACCTTTGCCCATCACGTCGCCGAGCACGATGTCGACGCCGTGGTCGCCCAGCCCGACGATCTCGACGAAGTCGCCGTCCACGCCCTGCGACGCCTGACTGAAGCTGCTCAACCACAGCCCCGGTTGCTCCAGGACGGCCGGTTGCGACAGCAGCGAGCGCTGGATGCGCGCGCCCACGGTGAGCTCGCGTTCGCGGGCCCGCTCGAGTTCGGTTTCCGCCCGCCGGCGGGCCGAGATGTCCTCGATGATCAGCACCAGATACTCCGGCGTGCCGTCGGCGCCGCGTGTGGCGGAGCCGGTGATGCGGGCCCAGACGTGGTGGCCATCGCGGTGGCGGTAGCGGCGCTCCGCCGTGAAGCTCGCGATCTCGCCGGCGAACAGGCGCACGACGTCGCTCGTTCCCGCTTCAACGTCGTCCGGATGGAGCAACGCCCACAGCGGGAGCTGCTCGAAGTCCTCGGGTGCCCGGTCCAGCATGCGGCAGATCGCCTGGTTGACGCGCAGCACGCGGCGCTCGCGGTCCAGCTGCGCCATGCCGACGGCGGCATGGTCGAAGGCGGCGCGGAAACGCTCCTCGCTGGCGCGCAGTTCGCGCTGCACGCGCTGCGGCTCGGAGATGTCGCGCACGGTGGCGGTGAAGATCGTTACGGCGTCCACGGTCACCGGCACAATCGCGAGTTCCATCGGGAACACCTCGCCGCTCGCGCGCAGGCCCTCGACCTCGATGCGGCGGTTGAGCACCGGGCCCTCCCCGGTCTGGCGGTGGCGGGCCATGCCGGCCTGGTGGGCGGCGCGGTGCGGCGGCGGTATCAGGAACTCGTGCATCGGCTGGCCGATCAACTCGGCGCGCGTGCGGCCAAAGATCCGTTCGGCGGCCGCGTTGAACTCGACCAGCCGGCCGTCGGCGTCGATGGCCACGATGCCGTCGAGCGCGGAGCTGAGGATGGCCTGCTGGCGCGCCTCGATGCCCCGCAGCGCCGATTCGGCCGCCTTGCGCGTGCTGATGTCCGACACCGTGCCCGACAGCGCCAGCGGACGCATGCCGTCGGCCGAGCGGCGGGTCACCGCGCCGCCGACGTTCACCCACAACCAGTCACCACTGGCCACGAGCATGCGCTGCTCGAGCGCGTAGCTTGGCAGCGCGCCGCGCAGGTGCTGCTGGAACAGCTCCAGCGCCCGTTGCAGATCGTCCGGATGGATGTGCGCGCGCCATTCATCGATGGTCCACCGCAACTCGGTCGCCGGACCACCGAGCAGCATGTTCAGCCGCGGTGAGCCGGTGAAGGTCTGTCCCACCAGGTCGAGCTCCCACACGCAATGCCCGGCCGCATCGAGGGCCCGTTGCCAGCGCTCCTCGGTGCGCTCGACCTCACGGTGCAGCGCTTCGCGCTCGGCGAACGCGATCTGCTCGCGGCGCAGACTGCGGTCGGCCGCCAGACCCAGCAGAAGCAGGCCGGCCAAGCCCAGCAGGGACAGCGCCACGGCGGCGCCGGACTGCTCGCGCCACGCCGCCCGCACGGCCGCGAGCGGCTGCTCGGCCAGCACCAGCACCGGCCACTGGCGCGACAGCCGGAAGGTCGCGACGACCATCTCGCCGTCGCTGCCGATGTCGATGTACGACCCGTGCTCTCGCTGCGGCAGGAAATGCGCAAAGGGCGCCAGCGACGCGAGCGTTTTCTCCTGCGGCAACGGGTCTCCCGTGGTCGCGACGACGCGGCCGTGCAGGTCGGTGAGCAGCGCCCGCACGCCCGAGTCCTCGGCAAGGACCATGTGCTGGGTGACGAAGTAGTCCGCATTGACCAGGGCGACCAGCCACAGCGGCGGCCGGTCGTCGTCCATCGGCACGCGCGCCAGCAATGCCAACGCCCCTGCCGCGGCAGGCGGATCGCGCCTTTCGAGGTCGGACAGGTCTCGGATCGGCAGCGGGGGGCCCAGCCATGTCCGGTCCGGGCCGTCCGCGGGCCGGCCGAGCGCATCGAGGTCGACCCGCCGGCCGACATCTGACTCCGTCGTGCCGACGAGCACCATGCCGCCGTCGTCGATCAGCGACAGGCTGCGCAGGTGCGACTGGCTCAGCAACTGCTGCTCGAGCAGGCGGTGGGCTGGCACCGGCTCGTCGATTGCACGCCGCAAGGTGCCGCGCTCCGACAGCACCCGCAGCGTGCCCGCGGTGGTCGTCAAGGCGCGGCTGACATGGTCCTCCAGCACGCGGGCGTAGAGCGTGGTGAGCTGCTGCGACTCGCGTTCGGCCACCGCCCGCTGCACGAGAACGTACCAGCCGGTCAGCGCGAGCGCCAGCGCCATGAGCGCGCCGATCAGCCACCACAGCTGCCGGCGCCGCCTGACGTCGATGAGCAGCGCCGGCGTCTCGTCCGCGGAGGGCCGGCGACTCATCCCGATGGGCGCCGGTCCAGGCACTGGCTGGAGCAGGGTCTCACTTCAGCAGCGCGATCTCGGCCAGGCCATGGCGGCGCACCGCCGCCTCCAGCCGGCCGTCGCGCTTGACCTCCGCTACGAAGCGGTCGACCTCGCGCAGCCATTCGTCGTCGCCGGGCTTGACCGCATACGCATAGGGCACGACGTGGAACGGACGCGACGGCGCGACGAGTCGGGCCCAGTCGGCGACGTCGAGCAGGCGGCGGCTGTAGGGATAGTCGGTCATGAACACGTCGACGCGGCCGGCCTCGAGTTCCTGCTCGCGCGACTGCGGCGGGCGCACCACCACCATCGTCGCCTGCTTCAGCGACGCCGCCATTACCGGTTCCATGTAGGTCCCGGCCTGCACCGCGACACGCACGCCGGGCTGGTCGATGTCCTCCCAGGTGCGGATCGTGCGGTTGCCGCGCGTCGCGACGCCGTAGATGTCGCTCTGCAGGTACGGCTGCGAGAAGCGCAGCGCCTGCTGCCGCTGGGGTGTGACACCCACGGCGTGCATCGACACGTCGCAGCGGCCGGTCGTCAGGTCCTCGATCAGCTTCGGGAACGACGATTCGACATACTGCAGCTTCACGCCGAGGGCCTTCGCGAACTCGGCCGACAGCTCGATGTCGATGCCGCGCAGCTGATCGGTGCGCGGGTCGCGGTAGGTGATGCCGTAGTAGTTGGGCCAGATGCACACGCGAACGGTGCCGCTGGCCTTGACGCGGTCGAGCACGGAGCCCGCCTCGCTTGCCTGTGCGGTCATCAGTGCGGCCGTGGCGGCGCAAAGCGCGGAGAATGTCTTGAGCTTCATCGTCGGGTCCAGTCTAGTAGACGCCCAGCGCAGCGCCTATGGTCAACAGTGACAGGCCGGGAGCAAGCTGCCGCATGACATAGCCGAACTCGGCGATGCCGCTCTTT
>JAHECC010000179.1 GCA_024641965.1 Rubrivivax sp. | reverse complement strand
CGAAGCAGATGGTGGATTCCGCAGGCTTACTCACCGGCGAGCGCAACGACGTGGCGCTGGCCGGGCTGAACCACAAGCTCGGCTACCACGGCACCACCAACACGCTGCTGAACTTCGGCGAAGGCAAATTCAAGCCAGGTGGCGCCGCCGGCGCGGTGGGCTATCTCGTCGGCCAGCCTGGCGAAGGCCTGCGCTGCATGTTCCACATGATGAACGAAGCGCGCATCGGCGTCGGCCTCGGCGCGGTGATGCTCGGTTACGCCGGCTACGAGGCCAGCCTGGACTATGCGCGCCAGCGTCCGCAGGGCCGGCCGATGGGCGTGGGCGGCAAGGACGCCACGCAGCCGCAGGTGCCGATCATCCGGCACGCCGACATCAAGCGCATGCTGGTGGCACAGAAGAGCTATGTCGAAGGCGGCCTCGCGCTGGAGCTGTATTGCGCGAAGCTGGTCGATGAACTGCACACCGGTGAAGAGCGCGCCGCGCGAGACGCCGGCTTGTTGCTCGAGGTGCTGACGCCGATCGCGAAGAGCTGGCCCAGCGAATGGTGCCTCGAGGCCAACAGCCTGGCGATCCAGGTGCTGGGCGGCTACGGCTACACGCGCGACTTCCCGGTCGAGCAGCACTGGCGCGACAACCGCCTGAACATGATCCACGAGGGCACGCACGGCATCCAGGCGCTGGACCTGCTGGGGCGCAAGGTGGTGATGCAGGACGGCGCGGCCTTCAAGCTGCTGGCCGCGCGTGTTCACGCCGGCATCGAAGCAGCGACGCCCCATGCGCCGCTGGTTGCCCCGGCGCGCCAGTTGCGCGGCGCCTGGCAGATGCTCGAATCGGCCACCCGCGCCGCCTGGAGCAAGGGCACGCCGAACGACGCGCTGGCCAACGCCACGCCCTACCTGCAGGCTTTCGGCCATGTCGTGCTGGCTTGGCTGTGGCTGGACGTTGCACGTGTGGCGACCGAGGGTGGATCCGATGCGATGCGCCAGGGCAAGCTGGCGGCGATGCACTACTTCTTCGCCTACGAACTGCCCAAGATCGACGCCTGGCTGCTGCCGGTGGCGGCGCGGCAGCCGCTGTGCCGCGACTTCGACGAGGCATGGTTTTAAATGAGCAACCCGAGCCTCGAGAAACTGATCTGGGTGCTGATCTACGCCGGCTTGTTCGTGCTCGGCCTGGGCGTCTGGTATGTCGAGCACAGTCTGGCCGTTGGCTCGACGCTGATGACCGCCGGCGCGGTCGGCGTGGGCGCTGGCGCGGTACTGATTTGGATTCGTTCGCGGCGCCCCTGATCGGCGCCACCCTTGAACCCTCAACGAGGACATGTCATGAGCACACCGATCCAAAAACTCTTTGACCTGAGCGGACAGACCGCGCTCGTCACCGGCGGTTCGCGCGGCCTGGGGCTGCAGATCGCCGAAAGCCTGGGCGAGGCCGGCGCGAAGATCCTGCTCAGCTCGCGCAAGGCGGCCGATCTGGAAGAGGCTGCCGCCCACCTGCAGGCCAAGGGCATCGACACCCGCTGGGTCGCCGCCGACGCCAGCGACCCGGCGGCGATCCAGAAGATCTGCGACGAGGCCATGCAGCGCCTGGGGCATGTCGACATCCTTGTCAACAACGCCGGTGCCACTTGGGGCGCGCCGGCCGAGGACTACCCGCTCGAGGCCTGGGACAAGGTGATGAACCTGAACATCCGCAGCATCTTCCTGATGAGCCAGGCGGTGGGCAAGGCGAGCATGATTCCGCGCAAGCGTGGACGCATCATCAACGTCGCGTCGATCGCCGGGCTGGCCGGATCAAACGAGGCCAAGTTCATCGCCTATGGCGCCAGCAAGGGTGCGGTGGTCAACTTCACGCGCACGCTGGCCGGCGAATGGGGTCCCTACGGCATCAACGTGAATGCGCTGGCGCCGGGTTTCTTCCCGAGCAAGATGACCAAGGGCATCATCGCCGCGATCGGCGTCGAGAAGATGGCGGCACAGGCACCGCTGAGGCGCATCGGCGACGACGACGACTTGAAGGGGGCGGCGCTGCTGTTCGCATCGGATGCAGGCAAGCACATCACGGGCCAGATCCTGGCGGTGGATGGCGGCGTCAGCGCGGTGCACGGCGGCGGCTGAGCATGCCGATTCCGTTCGCGCGCCATGTGCCGTTCCTCGATCTGCTCGGTGTCGAATTGCTGCGCTTCGAAGAGGGCGAGACCGAGATCGCGCTGACGCTGCGCGAGGAGCTGTGCAACAGCTGGCAGGTGGCGCATGGCGGCGTGGTCATGGCGCTGCTCGACGTGGCGATGGCGCACGCCACACGCGCGCCGCGCAAGCCTGAAGAGGAGCCCGACCCGCGCGGCGTGGTCACCATCGAGATGAAGAGCACCTTCATGCGCCCGGCGCTGGGCCGCGTGCGCTGCATCGGCAAGCTGCTGCACCGCAGTGCCGCGCTGGCCTTTTGCGAAGCAACGCTGGTCGATGCCGAAGGCGGGCGCCTGGCGCATGCCACCGGCACCTTCAAGTTCCTGTCGGGGCTGCCGGCCGGCGGCCGCCGCATCCATTCACCCGAAGCATCAGATTAGGACAAGCACATGAGCACGATGAACAAGCAATGGCACCTGGTGTCGCGCCCGACAGGCGAGCCGACGCCTTCCAATTTCAAGCTGGTCGAGGCCACGGTGCCCGAGCTGCAGGACGGCCAGGTGCTGGTGCGCAACCATTACCTGAGCCTTGACCCGTACATGCGTGGGCGCATGAACGACAGCAAGAGCTATGTCGCACCGCAGCCGCTGAATGCGGTGATGGAAGGCGGCACGGTGGGCGAGGTGGTGGCATCGAAGAACGAACACTTCAAGGTCGGCGACAAGGTCGTCGGCCGCGGCGGCTGGCAGCTCTACACGCTGATCGATGGCGCGCCGCGCGGCGTGCTGCAGAAGGTGGATGCCTCGCAGGTGCCGCTGTCGGCCTACCTCGGCGCGGTTGGCATGCCGGGCGTGACGGCATGGATCGGACTGAACACCATCATCGAGCCCAAGGCCGGCGAGACCATCGTCGTCAGTGCCGCCAGCGGCGCGGTGGGCAGCGTCGTCGGGCAACTGGCCAAGGCCAAAGGCTGCACCGTGGTGGGCCTGGCCGGCGGGCCGGAAAAGTGCAAGGTGGTGGTCGAGGAATTTGGCTTCGACGCCTGCATCGACTACAAGCAGCACCCCGACCTGAAGTCGCTGTCCGCGGCGCTGAAGGAAGCCTGCCCGAAGGGCATCGACGGCTATTTCGAGAACGTCGGCGGCATCACGCTCGACGCGGTGCTGATGCGCGCCAATGCCTTCTCGCGCATCGCCATGTGCGGCATGATTTCCGGCTACAACGGCCAGCCGATCCCGCTGCAGTTCCCGCAGCTGATCCTGACGAACCGCATGAAGGTGCAGGGTTTCATCGTCAGCGAACACATGCAGTTTTGGCCGCAGGCGCTGAAAGAACTGGGCGCCGGCGTGGCCACTGGCAATCTGAAGTACCGCGAGACCGTGGCGCCGAACATCGAAGCCGCGCCCGAGGCATTCATCGGCCTGCTCAAGGGCCGCAACTTCGGCAAGCAGCTGGTCAAGCTGATCTGAGCGCTTCGTGATCTGGTCGTGGACACGCTTCGAAGACCTGGGCGTGCACGGCCTGTACGAGGTGCTGGCGCTGCGCTGTCGCGTCTTCATCCTGGAGCAGGGCGCATATCTCGACCCCGACGGCGTCGATCCGACGTGCTGGCACCTTTGTGGGCGCGATGAGCACGGCACGCTGATGGCCTATCTGCGCGCCGTCGATCCGGGTGTGAAGTACGCGGAAGCCTCGATCGGCCGTGTCATCACCGCGCCCGAGCATCGCGGCACGGGGCTTGGCCGCAGCCTGATGCATGAGGGGCTGGCACGCTGCGGCTCGACGTGGCCTGGTCAGGCGGTGCGTATCAGCGCACAGTCCAGGTTGCGCCGCTTCTACGAATCGCTGGGTTTCGACGCTGTGTCCGACGACTACCTGGAAGACAACATCCCCCACCTGCAGATGCTCAGGAGGCCAACATGAACAGCACCCACGAGGTCTTCAACCAGAGCATGCCGCTCGCAGACATCAACCTGTTCGAGGCCAACCTGCCGCT
This sequence comes from Rubrivivax sp., assembly GCA_024641965.1. Taxonomy (GTDB): domain Bacteria; phylum Pseudomonadota; class Gammaproteobacteria; order Burkholderiales; family Burkholderiaceae_C; genus Rubrivivax. The sequence goes on along the minus strand of JAHECC010000179.1, from coordinate 3,397 downwards.
GCGCGAGGCTTTGCTCCGCTTTCACCCGAGCTTCGATCGTGCGCGCTTCGAAGCGATGGGCGCCGAACTGGGTCGCAGCGACATGCAGGCGCACGCGCGGTTGGCGAACTTCCATGCCCCGACGCTGCACGCGCACGACCGTGTCGGCCAGCGCATCGACCAGGTCGAATTCCACCCAAGCTACCACGTGCTGATGGAAAGCGCGCTGCGTCACAGGCTGCATGCCACGCCCTGGGGCGGGGGGCCGGGCGCGCACATCGAACGTGCGGCCGGCTTCATGCTCTTCACCGAGCTTGAGCCGTCCGTGCTGTGCCCCGTATCGATGAGTTACGCGGTCACGCCGGCGCTGCGCGGTCAGGGCGCGCTGTTCGACGCGTGGTGGCCCAAGCTCGCGGCCACGCGCTACGACCCGCGCTTCCTGCCCTTCGAGCAGAAATCCGCCGTGACCATGGGCATGGGCATGACCGAAAAACAAGGCGGCTCGGACGTGCGTGCCAACACCACGCGCGCGATGTTCGACGGCGACGACCCCTGGGGCCAGCGCTATCGCCTCACCGGCCACAAGTGGTTCATGTCGGCGCCGATGTGCGATGCCTTCCTGGTGCTGGCGCAGACCGACGCTGGCCTGGGCTGCTTCTTCATGCCGCGCCTGCTGCCCGACGGCAGCGTCAATGCCATCGAGATCCAGCGGCTGAAGCACAAGCTCGGCAACCAGGCCAATGCCAGTTCCGAGGTCGAGTTCAGCGATGCCGCCGCCTGGCTGGTCGGTGCCGATGGCCGCGGCGTGGCGCAGATCCTGGAGATGGGCGCGATCACGCGGCTGGACTGCGCGCTAGGCACCGCCGGGCTGATGCGCGGCGCGCTGGCGCTGGCGCTGCACCACGGCGCGCAGCGCAAGGCCTTCGGCAAGCGGCTGATCGAGCAGCCGATGATGAAGAACGTGCTCGCCGACTTGGCGCTGGAAAGCGAGGCCGCCACCGTGCTGGCGCTGCGCCTGGCCGCGGCGGTGGACCGCAGCGAGCATGCCACGACGCGCACCGAGCACGAACAGGTCATGCGTCGCCTGCTCACGCCGATTGCGAAGTTCTGGGTCTGCAAGCGCGGCAGTCACTTTGCGCAGGAGGCGATGGAGTGCATCGGCGGCAACGGCTACGTCGAAGCCGAAGGCGAAGGCGTGATGGCGCGCATCTACCGCGAGATGCCGCTGAACTCGATCTGGGAGGGCGCGGCCAACATCCAGGCGCTAGACCTGCTGCGCGTGCTGAAGGGCCGCGCAGTCGAAGACGCGCTGATGCATGAGACCGGCGAAGCCAGGCGCGCACACCCTGCCGTCGAGCGCGCCGCGGCGCGTGTCGCGGCCGGCATCCATCAAGCCGACAACGAGGCGCAGGCGCGACGCCTGGCGCGCGACATCGCGCTGCTGCTGCAGGCGGCGCTGCTGCAGCCCAGCGGCGACGCGGTGTTCGCGGCCTTCTGTGCAACGCGACTGGAGGGCGCCGCCGACATCTTCGGCCTGCTGCCGGCGGGCAGCGACCTCGAAGGCATCGTGCAGCGTGCGATGCCGCACATCCATTGAAGGGAAATCCGATGACCGAACTGATCCTGCACCACTACGCCCGCTCGCCCTTTTCAGAAAAAGTGCGGCTGGTGCTGGGCATGAAGGGCCTTCACTGGAAATCGGTGGACGTGCCGGTGATGCTGCCCAAGCCCGACGTGATGGCGCTGACCGGCGGCTACCGGCGCACGCCCTTCATGCAGATCGGCGCCGACATCTATTGCGACACCGCGTTGATGTGTCGCGTGATCGACCGCCTGCATCCGCAGCCGGCGCTGTACCCCGAGATGGCGCGCGGTGCGGCGCCGATGCTGGCGGCGTGGGCGGACAGCGCGTTGTTCTGGGTGGCGGTGCCGCGCACCTTCCAACTCGGCGCCAAGGAGTTGATGGGCAAGGCCCCGCCCGAGTTCCTGAAGGCTTTCGCCGACGACCGCACCGCCATGATGGCGGGCGTGCGCCGGCCCGGCCCGCAAGACACGCACGCGCAGCTGCTCACCTACCTGGGCTGGCTGGAACAGCAACTGGGTGACGGCCGGCCGTTCATGCTCGGCGCGCTGGCCTGCATTGCCGACTTCTCCATCGCTCAGTCGATCTGGTACATGCACCACTCGCCGACCGTGGCCGCGCTGTTGCAGCCCTATCCCGCACTGCTGGTCTGGTATGCGCGCATGCTCGATTTCGGACATGGCGTGTCCCACGATCTGTCCAGCACCGAGGCCATCGAGATGGCCCGCGCGGCCACCGGTCATGCGGCCTGCGCAGTGGATGCCTCGCTGGGCTTCGAGCCCGGCAGCGAGGTCACGGTCAACGCGCTCGACTACGGCGCCGACCCGGTGGCCGGGCGCCTCGTGGGCTTGAGCCTGGACGAGGTCGTGCTGGAACGCGTGGACGCGCGCGCGGGCCAGGTGCATGTGCACTTTCCGCGCGTGGGGTTCCAGATCAAGTCGATGGAGAAGAGCGCATGAAGAGTCTCAAGGGCCGCACGGCCGTGATCACCGGTGCGGCATCGGGCTTCGGCCTGGAGGCCTCGCGCATCGCCGCGCGCGAAGGCATGAACATCGTCATGGCCGACGTGCAGCAGGATGCACTGGACCGGGCGGCGGGCGAGATCGCAGCCACCGGTGCGGCCGTGTTGCCGTACCGCCTGGATGTGTCGAAGGCGGCCGAGGTGGAGGCGCTGGGCGCGGCCACGTTGGCGAGGTTCGGCGCACCGCACTTCGTCTTCAACAACGCCGGTGTCGGCAGCGGCGGGCTGATCTGGGAGAACACGCTGGCCGATTGGGAATGGGTGCTCGGCGTGAACCTGATGGGCGTGGTGCATGGCATCCGCGTGTTCACGCCGATGATGCTGGACGCCGCGCGCGCCGATGCCGCCTTCGAAGGCCACATCGTCAACACCGCGTCGATGGCCGGGCTGGTGAACCCGCCGAACATGGGTGTCTACAACGTCAGCAAACATGCGGTGGTGTCCTTGACCGAAACCCTGTACCAGGATCTGCGGCTGGTCAGCGACCAGGTCACCGCCTCGGTGCTGTGCCCGTTCTTCGTCACCACCGGCATCACGCAGAGCCAGCGCAACCGCCCGGCTGAACTGGCGGCGGCGCCACTGACGAAGAGCCAGCTGATGGGCCAGGCCCTGAGCGAGAAGGCCGTCGGCAGCGGCAAGGTCAGTGCGGCGATGGTGGCGCAGATGGTGTTCGACGCATTGCGCGAACAGCGTTTCTACATCTACAGCCACCCGAAGGCGCTGGCATCGGTGCAGACGCGCCTGGAAGACGTGATGCGCTCGCGCAACCCGAGCGACCCGTTTGCGGCCAAACCGGAAATCGGCGCCGATCTGCG
>JAHECC010000001.1 GCA_024641965.1 Rubrivivax sp. | reverse complement strand
AGCGGCGCTTCGTTCAACACCGCGTTGGCGATTGCCGGCAGAAACACCGTTTCGCCCAGGTCCGACAGCGACAGGCGCCAGGTACGGCTGCTGGTGGCCGGCTCGAAGCGGGGGGGCGCGCTGATCTCGGCCTCCAATGCCGCCAGGTGCTGCGCCACCGCCGGCGCCACACGCGCGGCCAGCGGCGTGCACACCAACCCCGCCGGGGTACGCACGAACAGCGGATCGTCGAAGAACGCGCGCAAGCGGGCCAGCGCATTGCTGGTCGCCGGCTGACTCAGCGACAGAGCCTGTCCGGCCGCAGTCACCGAGCGGGTGCTGTGCAGCGCCGCCAGTGCGCGCAGCAGGTTCAGGTCGAGTTGTCTGAAGCTCTTGCTCATAGAAGCTCTTGCTCATCGATGTCATGAATGTCGCACATTTGCATAATCCATTGGACCGATGCAGCGTGACGCCCTAACCTGCGCCAGACAAGCCATCCGGAGACACGGCATGGAACGCTCTTTCGAGCAGGAGATCCGATCCTTGCGCCTGGGCGCCGGCGAGACCTTCCACGGCGAAGGCATCCTCGCCGTCACCAAGGCGCTGCTGCAATCCGGCGTGAGCTACGTCGGCGGCTACCAGGGCGCGCCGGTGTCGCACCTGCTCGACGTGATGGTGCAGGCGCGCGAGGACATGCGCGCGCTGGGCGTGCATGTCGAAGCCTGCGCCAACGAGGCCGCAGCCGCGGCCATGCTCGGCGCATCGATCATGTATCCGGTGCGTGGCGCGGTCACCTGGAAATCCATCGTCGGCACGAATGTCGCATCCGACGCGCTGTCCAACCTGGCCTCGCCGGGGGTCATCGGCGGTGCGCTGATCGTCGTCGGCGAGGACTATGGCGAAGGCGCCAGCGTGATCCAGGAGCGTTCGCACGCCTTTGCGCTGAAGTCGCAGATGTGGCTGATGGACCCGCGCCCGAACCTGCCGACCATCGTGCATTGCGTGGAGCAGGCCTTCGAGCTGTCCGAGGCGTCGAACACGCCGGTGATGCTGGAACTGCGTATCCGCGCCTGCCATGTGCGGGGCAGCTTCGTCGCCAAGGACAACCGGTCCCCCGCCATCGGCACGCACGCGCTGCTGGCGGAACCGGCGCCCTTCGACTACGAGCGTCTGTCGCACCCGCCGGTCACCTTCGGCCAGGAACGCAAGAAGATCGAGGTGCGGCTGCCGGCGGCACGCCGCTTCATCGCGGCCGCCGGTCTGAACGAGCACTTCGATGGCAAGCACGCCCATCTCGGCCTGATCGTTCAAGGCGGCCTGTACAACACGCTGATCCGCGCGCTGCAGCAGTTCGGCCTGGCCGACGCCTATGGGCGCAGCCATATCCCGCTGCTGGTGTTGAACGTCGTCTACCCACTCTTGCCGGAGCAGGTCACCACCTTCTGCGCCGGCAAGCGCAGCGTGCTGGTGGTCGAGGAAGGTCAGCCGGACTTCATCGAGCTGGAAATCGCCGCCACGCTGCGCCGTACCGGCGTCACCACGCCGCTTCGCGGCAAGGACGTCCTGCCTGCGGCCGGTGAATACACGGCCGAGGTGCTGCTCGGCGGTCTGAAACGCTGGCTCGACGCCGACGGCGAGGGCTTGCCGACCGAAGCGGTGCAGGTCTTGCTCGATGGCGTGGATGGGTCGCGCAAGCGCGCGGCCGCAGTGCTGGGCGGCAGCCTGCCGCCACGGCCGCCGAACCTGTGCACCGGCTGCCCGGAACGGCCGGTATTCGCGGCATTGAAACTGGTGCAGCGCGACATTGGTCCGATGCACATCAGCACCGACATCGGCTGCCATGCGCTGGCCACCTTCGAGCCCTTCTCCTTCGGCAATTCGATCCTCGGCTACGGCATGAGTCTGGCCAGCGGCGCCGGCGTGCGCAGCTTCCAGCAGCGCCGACCGGTGGCGATCATGGGCGACGGCGGCTTCTGGCACAACGGGTTGCTTTCCGGCGTGACCTCCGCGGTGCTGAACCGTGACGACGGCGTGCTCGTGATCATGAAGAATGGCTACACCTCGGCCACCGGCACGCAGGATGTCGTTTCGACGCCGGCGTCCGAATCGCGTCGCGTGGCCGAAGGCCGCAGCGCCACCGGCGACGAACGCACCATCGAGCGGACGCTTGAGGGCCTGGGCGTGAAGTGGCTGAAGACGGTGCACAACTACCGCGTCGCAAAGGTGCGCGACACCTTGCGCGAGGCCTTCACGACAAGGCAGCCCGGACTCAAGGTGGTCATCGCCGAGGGCGAATGCCAGCTCGAAAGGCAGCGTCGCCTGAAGCCATTGCGCGCGCGCGCGCTGAAGGAGGGCCGGCGCGTGGTGCGCACACGTTACGGGGTCGACGACGAGACCTGCACCGGCGACCATTCCTGCATCCGGCTGTCGGGTTGCCCGTCGCTGATCGTCAAACCCTCGCGCGACCCGCTGAAGCGTGACCCGGTGGCCAGCGTCGACGCCGGTTGCGTGGGCTGTGGACTGTGCGGCGAGGTCGCCCAGGCGGCGGCGCTGTGCCCTTCGTTCTGGCGCGCCGACGTGATCGTCAATCCGAACCTGTGGGACCGACTGCTCGACCGCTGGCGCCGCGCGGTCATCGGATGGCTGCAACCCGCATGAAAGCCGAACCGACCTCGATCCTGATCGCCGCGCTGGGCGGCGAAGGCGGCGGCGTGCTGGCCGAATGGATCGTCGATGCCGCACAACGCGCCGGCTTGCCGGTGCAGGCCACCTCGGTACCCGGCGTGGCGCAGCGCACCGGGGCCACCAGCTACTACATCGAGTTCCTCGATGCGCCGGCACCCGCAGGGCAACAGCCGGTGTTCGCACTGATGCCCCTGCCCGGCCGGGTGGACATCGTGCTCGCCAGCGAGTTGCTCGAAGGCGTGCGCACGATCGAACGCGGCTTCGTCGACGCGCAGCGCAGTCTGCTCATCACCGCCAGGCACCGCGTACTGACCACGCTGGAGAAGATGGCCATGGGCGACGGGCGATTCGACGATGAGCGCCTGCTGGCCGCCGCCGCGTCGGCTGCGCAGCAGTGTCTGGCGCTGGACCTGCAGGCCATCGCGACGCGGCATGGCACGGTCATCAGCGCAGTGCTGTTCGGCGCGCTGGCGGGGTCGGGCCGCCTGCCCTGGCCACCCGAAATAAACGAGGCCGTGATCCGCGCCAGCGGTATTGGCGTGGAGGCGAGTCTGGCGGGTTATGCCGAGGCCTTCGACACCGCCCGGCGAGGCGGGGTGGACAGCGCCACCGCTGCCTCGGCCGCACCGCTGCCACCGGCGCTGGCCGAGATCGTCCGTCGAGCCCAGGAACGCCTGCTGGACTACCAGGATGCCGCCTATGCCAGGCGCTACCGCGAGCGCATCGACGCTTTGCGTGCCGTCGCTGCTGCGGCCCCGGAAGCGCTCGAAGAGGCGGCGCGCCAACTGGCCCTGTGGATGAGCTACGAGGACCTGATCCGTGTGGCCGACCTGAAGACGCGTCGCGAGCGCTTCGAGCGCGTGCGCGCCGAAGCCCTGGCAGGGCCGGACGACGTGCTGTTGATCCGCGAGCAGTTGTGCCCGGGGCTGGAAGAGCTTGCCGCCATCGCGCCCAGGCGCATCGGCCAGGCCTTGCGGCGACGCATCCGGCGCGAACACCCGGTGGGCACGCGCGGCCAGGGCATGAGCTTGAACACAACATCGGTGCATGGCTTCGCGCTGCTGCGCGGCCTGGCGGGCTTGCGCCGCTGGCGGCCACATTCGCTGCGCTTTCACGAAGAGCAGGCCGCGATCGATGCCTGGCTGGCGGCACTGGCGCAGGCACTACCGCGCCATGCCGGATTTGCCGCAGCGCTGGCCGAACTGCCGCGCCTGCGCAAGGGCTACAGCGACACCTTCGAACGCGGCAGTGCCAACTACCAACGCATCTTCGACAGCTTCGCGTCGCACTGCAGCGCACCCGACGATGCGGCCGCCACCGCACTGCGCGAAGCCCTACGGGCCGCGCTCGCCGACCCCGAATCGAAGGCGCTGAAGCGCGCGCTGGCACCCGCCACCGAAAAAGCCATCGTCTGGAAGGCGCGGGATTCCACGCAATCCGCTGGCGCTGCGCTCAAGCCATGATGACGACACCCACCAACCCCACCACCACGACTGGAGACAAACCATGAACGCTCTTCGCACCTTCACCCTCGGCAGCATCGCGCTGGCTCTCGCCGGCGGCGCCGGGGCTCAGGACAAACCCGTCGAGCTCAAGCTTGCGCATTGGGTGCCGGCCCAGCATGCGCTGGCCACGACCGGCTTCATCCCGTGGGGCAAGTCGGTGGAGGCCGCCTCGGGCGGCAGCATCAAGGTGGTGATCTTCCCGGCGCAGCAACTGGGCAAGGCGCCCGACCACTACGACCTGGCGCGCGACGGCATCGCGCAGATGACCTATGTGAACCCAGGTTACCAGGCCGGGCGCTTCCCGATCTTCGCCGGCGCCGCCCTGCCTTTCCTGGTGGACAAGCCGGGCCCGGCGTCGGCCGCGCTGGACACCTGGTATCGGCAGTACGCCGAAAAGGAGATGAAGGACGTGAAGGTCTGCCTGGCGCACCTGCATGTCGGCACGATCCATTCCAAGACGCCGATCACCGAGCCGGGCCAGATCAAGGGCATGAAGATCCGCCCGGCCAACGGCACGGTGGCGCAGATGGTGAGCACCCTTGGTGGCACCAGCGTGCAGGTCTCGGCCCCCGAGGCGCGCGACGCGCTGAGCAAGGGCGTGGCCGATGCCATCACCTTCCCGTGGCTGTCGATCATCTCTTTCGGCATCGACAAGACGGTGAACTACCACACCGACATGCGCCTGTACGCCGCGGCGTTCGTCTGGGCCATGAACAAGCCCTGGTACGACGCGCTGTCGGCGAAGCAGAAGAAGGTCATCGACGACCACTGCAACAACGAGTGGGCGGCGCGCGTGGGCAAGGACTGGGGCGACCTCGAAGACAGCGGCAAGGCCAAGCTGGCGGCGATGCCGGGCCACACCATCGTGCCGATGAGCCCGGCGCAGATCGACGTCTGGCGCAAGGCCGTGGCACCGGTGTACGACGAATGGGTTGTCGAAGCCGGCAAGGCCGGCATCGACAGCAAGAAGGCCCTGGCCGACCTGAAGGCCGAGCTGGCGAAGACGGGCGGCGCATACTGACGCGATGCGCCGCGTCCTGGCCGCCATCGAGACGCTGGCGGCCGTCTTCCTGCTGCTGATCGCGCTGCTCACCGCGGCCAACGTGGGTCTGCGCGACCTGTTCGCGGTGCAGGTGCCCGACTGGTTCGACGGCTCCAAGCTGCTGATGGGCATCGCGCTGTTCTGGGGCATCGCGCTGGCCACGTACCACGGCTCGCACATCTGCGTCGACCTGCTGTGGGAGCACCTGCGCGAACGCGGCCGGCGCTGGCTGGATATCGTTGCCGGCGCGATCACGCTGGCCTTCCTGGCGCCGATGGCCTGGATGGTGTGGTCCAAGGTGCTGGCCAGCGGCACGCAGGCCACCACCGACCTGCGCCTGCCGATCGTCTGGTTCACCTCGATCGCCGCGGCCGGTGGCGTGGCCGCGGTGGTACTGGCGCTGGTGCGGCTGTTCCTGGACATCCGTGGCCACGCCACGCTCGAAGATCACCACGACGCGCGCGATGGATCGTGAGCTCGTCACCGTGCTGGGCTTCGCGGCGATGTTCGCGCTGATGGCCTTGCGCGTGCCCATCGGCGTGGCCATGGGCGTGGTCGGGGTACTCGGCTTCGGCGCGCTCAGCGGCATGAGCCCGGCGATGAACCTGTTGGGCAACGTGCCGATGTCGGTGCTGACCGACTACAACCTGTCGGTCATTCCGATGTTCATCCTGATGGGCGCCTTCGCTTCGCGCTCGGGCATGAGCAGCGAGCTGTTCACCGCCGGCCGCGCCTGGTTCGGCCACCGTCGCGGCGGCCTGGCCTATGCCAGCATCGCGGCCTGCGGCGGCTTTGCGGCGATCAACGGCTCGTCGGTGGCGACGGCAGCGACGATGAGCCAGGTGGCGCTGCCCGAGATGCGCCGCGCCGGCTACGACCCGGGTTTTTCCGCCGGGCTCATCGCCGCGGGCGGCACGCTGGGGATCATGATCCCGCCATCGACGATCTTCGTGCTCTACGGCATCATGACCGAGGTCGACATCGCCAAGCTCTTCGCGGCCGGCGCGGTGCCCGGACTTCTGGCGGTGCTGCTGTACTTTGCCGTGGTGCAGTTCCTAGGCTGGCGCAACCCGGCGCTGCTGCCGCTGGGCGAACCGCACAGCTGGCGGGAGCGCCTCAGCAGCGTGCGCGACCTGTGGGCCGTGCTGCTGCTCTTTGCCTTCGTGCTCGGCGGCATCTACACCGGACTGTTCACGGTGCAAGAGGCCGCTGGCATCGGCGCCAGCGGCACCTTGGCGATCGGCCTGCTGCGCCGCCGGCTGGGCTGGCGCGAGATCCGCGCGGCGCTGATCGACGCGCTGCGCGTGTCCTCGGCGATCATGATGATCGTTGTCGGTGCCTTCCTGTTCGGCTACTTCCTGACCATCACCCAGTTCACGCAGCATGCCGTCGGCTGGCTCGTCGAGCTGCCGATCGGGCCCTATGGCGTGCTCGCGCTGGTGATGGTCGGCTACTTCATCCTCGGCGCCGTGATGGACGAGCTGGCGATGATCCTGCTGACCGTGCCGATCGTCTTCCCGGCGATGATGCAGCTCGGCTTCGACCCGGTCTGGTTCGGCGTCATCGTCGTCATGGCCGTGACCTTCGGCATGATCTGCCCGCCGGTGGGCATGAACGTCTTCGTCATCAACTCGATCGCCAGCGACATCTCGCTGGGTGCCATCTACCGCGGCACGATGCCCTTCATCGCGGTGGACATCGTGCGCCTGGTCCTGTTGTGCGCGTTCCCGAGCATTGCCTTGTGGTTGCCTGGCCTGTTGCAATAGTCAAGCTTGATCTGACTCAAGTTTCGCGCCGCGCCCGCGACTACGGTTCATGCCGGCGTCGAGCTGCACGCCAAACCGGAGAACGACCTTGAACCCACCGGCCGACACCCGCCCGCTCACACCGGTCGCACCGTGGTTTCCCCGCGGTGTGACCCTGCTGCACGAACCATCACTGAACAAGGGCACCGCATTCACCCATGAGGAGCGCGACCTGCTCGGCCTGCACGGCCTGCTGCCCTCGCACGTGTGCAGCCAGGACGAACAGATGGCGCGCGTGCTGGAGAACTTCCACCGCCTACCTACGCCGCTCGAGAAGTACATCTTCATGACCGCGCTGCACGACCGCAACGAGGTGCTGTTCTTCCGCGTCATCGCCGAAAACCCGGACGAGATGCTGCCGATCATCTACACGCCCACGGTGGGCCTGGCGTGCCAGAAGTTCGGCCGTATCTTCCAGCGCCCACGCGGCATCTACATCGATGCCAACGATCGCGGGCAGGTAAAGAGCCTGCTCGGCAACTGGCCGCGACGCGACGTGGCCATGATCGTCATCACCGACGGTGAGCGCATCCTCGGGCTGGGCGATCTGGGCGCCAGCGGCATGGGCATTCCGGTGGGCAAGCTCTCGTTGTACACGGCCTGCGCCGGCATCCCGCCGACGCAGTGCCTGCCGGTGATGCTCGACGTCGGCACCAACAACCTCGAGCTTCGCGACGACCCGCTGTACCTGGGGCTGGCGCAACCGCGGCTGACGGGCGTCGCCTACGACGAACTGCTGGAGGAGTTCATCACCGCGGCCTGCGAACTGTATCCGGGCGTCGTCATCCAGTTCGAGGACTTCGCGAACCACAACGCCTTCCGGCTACTGGCCAAGTACCGCAACCGCATCTGCACCTTCAACGACGACATCCAGGGCACGGCGGCGGTGGCACTGGCCGGGCTGATCTCGGCGTTGCGCGTCACCGGCGGCGCCTTGAGCGAGCAGCGCTTGCTGTTCCTGGGCGCCGGTGAGGCCGCCACCGGCATCGCCGAACTCGTCGCCGCGGCGATGGCCGAAGCCGGGTCCGACCTGGACACCGCGCGCGGCAACTGCTGGCTCTTTGATTCCAAGGGCCTGGTCGTCGCCGGGCGCGGGTCGCTGGCCGCGCACAAGCAGGCCTTCGCCCACGAGCATGCCATGGTGCCGGACTTCGCTGGCGCGATACGTGCGCTGAAGCCCACCGCCATCATTGGCGTGGCCGCCGTGCCCGGCGCTTTCGACCGCGAGGTGGTCCAGGAAATGTCGAAGCTGAACGCGCGCCCGGTTGTGTTCGCGTTGTCGAACCCGACCTCCAAGTCCGAATGCACCGCGCAGCAGGCCTACGAGTGGAGCGACGGCCGCGCGCTGTTCGCATCGGGCAGCCCCTTCGATGCGGTGACCTGGGCCGGGCACACGCATGTGCCGCGGCAGGGAAACAACTCCTATATCTTCCCGGGCGTGGGTCTGGGCGCCATCGCGGTACGTGCCCGGCACATCACGGAGGCGATGTTCCTGGCAGCGGCGCGCGCGCTGGCGGCCCAGGTGTCGGCGCAGGACCTGGCCCAGGGCAGTCTGTACCCCTCGTTGCGCGACGTACGCGAGGTGTCGGCGCAGATTGCGGTGGCTGTGGCCGAGGTGGCCTTCCATCAAGGGTTGGCCGGTATCGAGCGACCCGCCGATCTGGACGCGCACGTGCGCAGTTGCATGTACGAGCCGATCTACCCGCGCTACGCCTGAGCCGCGCGGAACGGATACGAAAAAGCCCCCGGTGCATGCACCGGGGGCCTTCTTTGCCAACCAATTCTGGTAGGCGCGATTGGACTCGAACCAACGACCCCCACCATGTCAAGGTGGTGCTCTAACCAGCTGAGCTACGCGCCTGCGAAGCCGAGCATTGTAGCAGTGCGCCGGAGCCCTACTTGCGCATCGCGCGGCGCACACCGCTCAGTTGCAACAGACGGTCGAGCACCTGCGGCAATCGCGTGGTATCGCTGACCTCGACGGTGACCGTCATCCACGCTGTGCGGCCACGCGCGTCCTTCACCGATTGCGTGTTGAAGCCGCTGACATTCATCTTTTCCTTGGCCAGCAGTTCGGAGATGTCGCGCAACAGACCTTGGCGGTCCTCGGCCTCGATCAGCAGATCCACGGCGTAGGCGGCCGGTGCATCGCGGCCCTGTACGCCCCACTCCACCGCGATCAGTCGCTCGGGCGACTGCGAAACCATGTGCTTCAGATTGTTGCAATCGGCCCGGTGGATGGCGACACCCTTGCCGCGCGTGACGAATCCACCGATCGCATCGGGCGGCGCCGGTCGGCAGCAGCGCGCCAAAGTGGTCAACAACGATTCGACGCCGACCACCAGCACCCCGCCCTTGTCCGGCTCATGACGCACGGACGGGCGACGCAAGGCCACACGCTCGTCCGCACTCGGCGCCGGCGCGGGCGGGCGCAGCAGGTTCTCGATGAGGTGCAACGAGAACTCGTCCTTGCCTACCGCCTCGAACAAGCGCTCGGCGTGCTTGAAACCGAGTTGCTCGGCCAAATGCTCCAACTTGAATGCGGTGCGCCCCTCGCGCTGCAGCAGGCGTTCCACCGCCTCGCGGCCACGCGCCACCGTCAATGCCAGCTGTTGGGCATGAAACCAGGCACGCACCTTGGCGCGAGAGCGGGCGCTTTGGAGGTACGCGGGCTCGGCATTCAGCCAGTCGCGCGACGGGCCGCCTTCCTTGGCGGTGATGATCTCCACCGTCTGCCCGTTGCGCAGCGGCGTGTGCAAGGGCACGAGCGCATCGTCGACACGCGCGCCACGGCAACGGTGGCCGACGCTGGTGTGCAGGCTGTAGGCGAAGTCCACCGGCGTGGCGCCGGCCGGCAGTTCGATCACCGCGGCCTGCGGCGTAAAGACGTAGATGCGGTCGTGGAAACCGCCATCGGCTGCGTCCGGCGCGTCGCGACCGGACATCTCGCGTTCCCAGGCGAGCAGCTCACGCAGCACCGAACGCCGCGCCTCGGCGACACGCTTCTCGAACTCACCCGCCGCCACCACGCCCGAGTAGCCGCGGGCACCGGCCTCCTTGTAGGCCCAGTGCGCGGCCACACCGTGTTCGGCATGATCGTGCATGGCGCGGGTGCGAATCTGAACCTCGAGCGCAGCGCCGTCCGCATCGCGCACCACCGTGTGCAGCGACTGGTAGCCGTTGGCCTTGGGCTTGGCGATGTAGTCGTCGAACTCACCCGGCACGGCGACGTAGCGTTCGTGCACGCGCGACAAGGCGGCATAGCAGGCGCCCGTGTCATCGACGATGACCCGCAGCGCACGCAGATCGAAGACATGTGCGAAATCGATGCCCTTGCCCTGCATCTTCTTCCACACGCTGTACAGATGCTTCGGGCGGCCCTGCACCTCGCAGCGCAGCCCGGCGGCGGCCAACTCCGCGGCCAGCCGTCGGCGTGCCTGTTCGATGGCGCGCTCGCGTTGCGCACGCTTGGCGTCGATCAGTTCTGCCACCGCGCGGTACTGGGCCGGCTGCAGGAAGCGGAAGGCCAGATCCTCCATTTCCCACTTCAGCTGCCAGATGCCCAGGCGGTTGGCCAGCGGCGCGAACACGTCTTGCGATTCGCGCGCCAGCCCTACTGGACAGGATTGTCGGCTGGCGGCGAAATAACGCAGCGTCTGCAAACGCGAGGTCAGGCGCAGCAGTACCACGCGCAGATCGCTGGCAAAGGACAGCAGCATCTTGCGCACGCGCTCGGTCTGCAACTCGCGGCGTTGCGCTTCGACCTGCGCATCGCGCGCCGAGCGCTGAATCTGCACCAACTTGCGCGTGTGCACGACCAGCGTGGCGTAGGACGGGCCGAAAGCCTTGCTCACCACCTCCTCGGGCCGCTGCAGGTAGTCGCCCGAATACACCAGATAGGCCGCGGCGCGCATCGACGGTGCGGCGCCGATGCTCTGCAGGATCGAGGCCACACCGTCGGCATGCGCCATCGCGTCCTCGCCAGTATCGAGCTTCTGCCCGGCGAGCAGCGGCTCGGCGAAACTGCGCGCACGCCGCAAGGCATCGCTGCCGCCTTCGTCGGCCATGTGCAGGCCATCGGCGCCATCGCTCAGGCGCACGATCGACGAGGTCTCGGCCACTGGCGTGGTGGCTGAGCCGGTCTTCATGGGGACAACAGGAATTGCCGCACGACCTCGATCTGGTCGGCATGCACCAGCGTGGGGGCATGGCCCACACCGGCAAACTCATGCAGTTGCGCACGCGGGCCGCGCTGCGCCATCGCCGCCGCGGTATCGGCAGACAACAGGTCGGACTCGGCACCGCGCAGCAGCAGGGTCTTGCAGCGCAGCCGGTCGTAGCTCTGCCACAGCAGCGCCTCGCCGGCCGCCACCATTTCGGGCGTGACGGCGCGGAAGGGCACGGCGATGCCTGGATCACAACGCGCCGTGAAGCCCGGCTCGCCGTCCTGCGTGGTGGGCTTGATCTGCGGCGCCGTCAGGGCCAGCCATTCATCGCGCGTGTGCGGCCCGAAGCCTTGCGAGAGCGCCCAGGCCGCGTCGGCGGCAGCGTCCAGCGTCGGCCAAAAGGCCGTCTGCCCCACATAGCTGCCGATGCGCCGCAGCGCCTGCGGCTGGATTGCCGGCCCGACGTCGTTCAGCACCAGCTTGCGCAGCGGAGAGCCTTCCAGGCTGGCCAGCCCGAGGCCGATGAGCCCGCCCATCGAGGTCCCGACCCAATCGACGCCTTTTGCATCCAGGCGTGCCAGCAGGCACACCATGTCGGCGACGTAGTGCGGTACCGCATATCCCATCGGGTCGATCAGCCAATCGGACCGGCCGCGGCCGACCACATCGGGGCAGACCACACGGTATTTGTCGACCATGCTTCGCGCCAGGTTGTCGAAGTCGCGTCCCTGGCGCGTCAGCCCGTGCACACACAACAGCACCTCGGGATTCGCCGCGTCGCCCCATTCCCAGTAGGCCATGCGATGCAGCCCGCGGCTGTCGAGGCACTGGACATGCTGCAGTCGCGGCTCGGTCATGCTCAGGCTCCCTCACTTGTATGTTGGAGGGATGCTAACAAGGCCCGCGGAAACTACTTCATCTGCACCGTGCCGCTGACCGTGGTACTGACATCGGCCTTGCCGGCCTCGACCGGAAGCACCTCTTCGGCTGACATCGCCACAGCGGCGCGCGCCCCGCGAAACACCGGCATCGGTGGATTCGGCGATTCGTTCGTGCGCAACTCCACTGCGCGCAGCGTGTAGTCGCCGAAGCCGAAGGCCTTGGCATAGGCCTCGGCCTGGCTGCGAAAGCGTGCGATGGCCTGCGTGCTGACATCGGCCTGCACCTTGTCGCGCGCCTCGCGCGACAGGCTGTAGCCCACGCGCGCCACGCTCAGCGTCTGGATGCGCCCGACCAGACGTGTCAAGGCTTCGACATCACGGCCCTCGACGCGCATTTCGACCGTGCCCTGCCACTGCGTGGCCCCGCCCTTGGGGGCGTAGCGCGGCAGCACCGAAAAGTTGCCCGTGCTCACCTCCACCCCATCCGGCCGCACCAGCTTGCGCGCCTCGGCCAGCGCAGGCTCGAGTGCCTGCATCAGCTGCAACTGCACCGCCGCCGCATCGGCGCCTTCGCGTTGCGTGGAAAAGGTGATGCCGAGCACGTCGCGCGTGACCTCGACGCTGGCGCTGGCCGACAGCGAGAGCAGATTGGCCTCGGTCGCAATAGCCTGGGCGTGGACTGGCCCCGAGCCAGATGCGAGCCAGCACAGCGCCGCGGCGCCCAACATGGATGCGGGTGTTCTATTCATGATCTGCGTAAGGGGTTGCTGCGGCCTCATCGGCCGGGCTGCAATTGTGCCGCGTGGCATCCGTCACGCGGCCTTGCATTGCCCGCGGCGGCGCCGACAATTGAGCTGTAACAGTTGGTCAATAGCGGGTTTTTGCCTCTCAAGAAGGCCTGCACAATGCCGTTGTTACAAATTTGGAGTCCGCAATGACCCAAGCGTCCAACTCGCGGCCGAACCGTGTGGTGATTGTCGACGACGACGCGCGCATCCGCGATCTGCTGCGCCGCTACCTCACCCAAGAGGGCTTTGATGTGCTGCTCGCCGAGGACGCCAAGGCACTGAACCGCGTGCTCATGCGCGAGACTGTCGACCTGATCGTGCTCGACCTGATGCTGCCCGGCGAAGACGGCCTGTCGATCTGCCGCCGGCTGCGCTCGCTGAAGGACACCACGCCGATCATCATGCTCACCGCCAAGGTCGAGGACGTGGACCGCATCGTCGGCCTCGAAGTCGGTGCCGACGACTACCTGACCAAACCCTTCAACCCGCGCGAGCTGCTGGCCCGCATCCATGCCGTGCTGCGCCGCCGGCCCGCACTGGAGGCACCGGGTGCGCCGTCGAAGGAAGCGCAGACGGTGAGCTTCGGTCCCTACGAGTTCGACCTGTCGCTGCGCCGCCTGGTCAAGGAAGGCCAGCAGATCTCGCTGACCACGGGCGAGTTCTCGATGCTCAAGGCGCTGGTGCGCCACCCGCGCCAGCCGCTGTCGCGCGACAAGCTGGCCCAGCTGGCACGCGGGCGCGAGTTCGAACCCTTCGATCGCAGCCTGGATGTGCAGATCTCGCGGCTGCGCAAGATGCTCGAACCCGACCCGGCCCAACCACGCTACATTCAGACGGTGTGGGGCGTGGGCTACGTGTTCGTGCCGGACGGCATGAGCGCCTAGGCGCAGCGAACATCGGCCCGCCTGTGCGCGCCATGGGCACGCGCGCTTCGCCTGGCCTCGGTCCCCGCCCGCACAAGCCGCCACCGGCTGCGCCTAGGCGCAGCCGGTTTCAAAGCTGTTGCGTCGGCGTATCGAAGTGGCCCGTACACACGTTGAACTGAGCCTGTTCTGGCGCACCTTCTTCCTGCTGGCACTGCTGCTGGCCGGCGGCATCTTTGCCTGGGTGCAGACCTTGCGCGCGCTGGAGTTCGAGCCGCGCGCGGTGCAAGCCGCGCAGCAGACGGCCGGCCTGGTGAACCTGTCGCGCACGGCCCTGCGCCAGGTCGACGGCATCAACCGCGTCGCCTTGATCAAGACCCTGGTCGGCCAGAACACCTTGCGTGTGCTGCCGCGCGAACCGGGTGATCGCTGGGAGCCCTACGCCACCGACCGCTTTCGCCAAGGCGTCAGCGACGAACTCAAACTGCGCCTCGGGCCCGATGCGGTGGTGGCGAGCAGCGTGAACGGCGTCGGCGGCATGTGGGTGGGCTTCTCGATCGATCGCGACCTCTATTGGCTGCAGACCGAGACCGCCCCTGCCGGCCCGCTGACCAGCAGCACCTGGTTTGTATGGGTCGGCATCGCATTGCTAGCCACTATGGTCGGCTCCGTGGTCATCGCCCGGCTCATCAACCGGCCGTTGCGCGAACTGTCCTTTGCCGCCAGCCGCATCCGCGAAGGCGACCTCGATTCGCGCCTCGACGAAAACACGCTGACCAGCGAGATCCGCGAGGTCAATCGCGGTTTCAACCGCATGGCGCGCGAGTTGGCCAAGGTGGAGGAAGACCGTGCCGTCATGCTGGCCGGCATTTCGCACGACCTGCGCACGCCACTGGCGCGGCTGCGGCTGGAAACCGAGATGAGCGTGGCCAACGAGGAGGCCAAGCGCAACATGGCGCTGGACATCGAACAGCTCGACGCCATCATCGACCAATTCATGGACTACGCAAGGCCAGGCGACACCGACCTGCAACCGGTGCACCTGTCGCAGTTGATCGATCGCGAAGCCGCGCCCTTCCGCGACCCGAAGCAGATCCGCATCGATTCGCGCCTGGCCATCGACCTGGCCGTGATGGCCGACGACACCGAACTCGGGCGCGTGTTTTCCAACCTCTTTGAAAACGCGCGGCGCTATGGCCGCGGCACCAACACCGGCGTGGCCATGGTCACGGTGAGCTACGCCAAGACCGGTCCGTGGGTCATCGTCACGGTGCGCGACCAGGGTCCCGGTGTGGCGCCAGAGAAGCTGGCGCAGCTGACCACCCCCTTCTTCCGCGGCGACACAGCGCGCACCGCGGCGACTGGCGCGGGACTGGGCCTGGCCATCGTGGAGAAGTCACTGCACCGTATCGGTGGCTCGCTCGAGCTGGCCAACGCGCCGGATGGCGGGCTGATGGCGCACATCCGCCTCAAGCTCGCGCCGTGACACCGCGGTCAAGCGCGCGTCAACAAGCACACCGCGCGCGCCTCGATGGCGCGCCCTTCGCCCACCGGGCCCATCTTCTCCGCGGTCTTCGCCTTCACGTTCACGCGGTCGACATCGATGCGGAGCGCTTCGGCAATAGCCGCACACATGCTGGGGATGTGCGCTGCGAGCTTCGGTGCCTGCGCGACGATGGTGCTGTCGACGTTGACGATGTCCCAGCCCGCCGCGCGCACACGAGCTGCCGCCTGCTTCAGCAGCACGGCTGAATCGGCGCCCTTGAACGCCGCATCGGTGTCGGGAAAATGCCGGCCAATGTCACCCAGCCCGGCGGCGCCGAACAGCGCGTCGGTGATCGCATGCAGCAACGCATCGGCATCGGAATGCCCGAGCAGGCCATGGCTGTGCGGGATGGTCACGCCGCCCAGCACCAGCGGCCGGCCGGCCACCAGCGCATGCGTATCCCAGCCCTCGCCGATGCGCAGGGCCGGCGTCATACGATCGTCTCCGCGTCGCGTGTGCGCAGCAGTCGCTCGGCCAAAGCCAGCTCCTGCGGCCAGGTAATCTTGAAGTTCTCCAGTTCGCCACGCACCAGCAGCGGCGCATGGCCCAGCGCCTCGACAGCACTGGCCTCGTCGGTCACGCTGTCACCGACCTGCGCAAGCGCACTTTGCAGCAGGCCCAGGCGGAACATCTGCGGCGTCTGCGCCGCCCATTTTTCGCTTCGATCGAGCGTTTGCTGCGCGCGCCCGGCGCTCGCCTGCTTCAGGGTATCGGCCACCGGCAACGCCAACAGCCCACCGACCGCATCGCCGCTGCACGCGTCGATCAGACGATCGACCCAAGCGGCGCGCAACAGGCAGCGCGCGGCATCGTGCACCAGCACCCAGTCATATGCCTGCGCGCCGCGAGCCTCCAGCTCAGCCAGGCCGCGGGCCACGCTGGCGGCGCGCGTCGCACCGCCGCAGCACGCCACCCAGGCGCGTTCGCCATGGAAACCGGGTGCGTGCGCCGAAAAGCCGGTATCGCCAGGCGCCAGCACCACCAGCGTGGCCTGCAAGCGTGTCACCTGCAGGAGCGTCGCCAAAGTGTGCGCAACCATCGATCGCCGGCCGATGCGGGCGTACTGCTTGGGCATGTCCAATCCGGCACGCTCGCCCACGCCTGCGCAAGGCACCAGCGCGAAGTAGCGTGGCGCGGATGCACTCGAAGGCAGCTGCAATGCTGTGGCGGACATGCCGCGATGTTAAGCGTCGCCCGGCGTGGGCGATGACAGTGCCACATCTGCGCCCGCCCTGCCTGCGACGCGCTGCCTACAATGCACACACCGCCCCGCAGCGAACGTTGCGGGGCTTTTTGTGTTTTGTCGCCACCCGCTCATGCAATTGCCCGCCATCGCCCGCGCCAAGCGCTTTGCCCTGCCGCGCCCACCCGGTTCGGCCGATGCGCTGTTGCTGGCACGCCATGCGCAGGCCTGCGTTGCCGCCGAGCAGTTGTTGTGCATCGTTGCCGCCGACCCGGCCGACGTGCAACGCCTGGCCGACGAACTGCCCTTCTTCGCGCCTGCGCTGCGCCTGGCCGTCTTCCCCGACTGGGAGACGCTGCCCTACGACAGCTTCTCGCCTCACCAGGACCTGATTTCCGAGCGCCTGGCCACGTTGTGGCAGATGCGCTCGGGCGCGGTGGACGTCGTGCTGCTGCCCGCCACCACCGCACTGACGCGGCTGGCACCACCCGGCTTCATGGCCGGCTACACCTTCCACTTCAAGCAGAAGATGCGGCTCGACGAAGCCGCATTGAAGGCGCAGCTGACGCTGGCCGGCTACAGCCATGTGAGCCAGGTGGTGTCGCCCGGCGAATACGCAGTGCGCGGCGGACTCATCGACCTGTTCCCGATGGGCTCGCCGGTGCCGTACCGTGTGGACCTGTTCGGCGACGAGGTCGATTCGATCCGCACCTTCGACCCCGACACGCAGCGCAGCCTGTACCCGGTACCCGAAGTGCGGCTGCTGCCGGGACGAGAGTTCCCGATGGACGAGGCGGCGCGCAACGCCTTTCGCGCGCGCTGGCGCGAGAAGATCGAAGGCGACCCGAGCCGTCACCGCGTCTACAAGGACATCGGCGCCGGCATCGCCACCGCCGGCATCGAGTACGTGCTGCCGTTGTTCTTCGAAGAGACCGCGACGATATTCGACTACCTCGGTGGGGATGCAGCGCTGGTGCTGCACGGCGAAGTCAATGACGCGCTGCAGCACTTCTGGGCCGACACGCGCGAACGCCACCGCTTCCTGCGACACGACCCGGAGCGGCCGATTCTGCCGCCCGAGGCGCTGTTCCTGCCTGCCGAGGACTTTTTCGCCCGTGCCAATACATGCGCGACGCTGCTGTTGCGAGGGGCCGGCGAGACTGCCTGGGCACGTCCGCTGCCCGATGTGGGCATCGAGCGCGGGGCCACCGAACCGCTGGCCGCCCTGGAGAAGCACCTGGACATCACGCCGTACCGCGTGCTGCTGGTGGCCGAAAGCGAAGGCCGGCGCGAGAGTCTGCTCGAACTGCTGCGCGACCACCGCATCGACGTGCCCAGCGTGGCCACGTTGGTCGATTTCGAGGACGGCGATGAGAAGGTGGCGATCATCGCTGCACCACTGGCCGCCGGCTTCCATTGGCACGAGCCTGATGAACGGGTCTCGATCCAGTTCATCACCGAGACCGAGCTCTTCGCCAGCACGCCGCAGGCGCGGCGGCGGCGCAAGCAGGAACAGACGAGCAGCGTCGATGCGCTGATCAAGGACCTGTCGGAGCTGAAGATCGGCGACCCGGTCGTGCACTCGCAGCACGGCATCGGCCGCTACCAGGGGCTGAAGAACATCGACCTGGGCGAAGGCGAAGGCGGCATCAGCGAGTTCCTGCACCTCGAGTACGCCGACAAGGCCACGCTCTATGTGCCGGTGTCGCAG
Source organism: Rubrivivax sp. (assembly GCA_024641965.1). Taxonomy (GTDB): domain Bacteria; phylum Pseudomonadota; class Gammaproteobacteria; order Burkholderiales; family Burkholderiaceae_C; genus Rubrivivax. The sequence continues at coordinate 78,296 of JAHECC010000001.1, read as the reverse complement.
TTACACCTGATCAGCCGCTACACCGGTGTCAGCGCCGACGAAGCGCCGCTGCACCGGCTGGGTTCGGGACAGTGGGACAAGGCCAAGCGCAAAGCCGCCGAGCAGGTGCGCGACACCGCCGCCGAACTGCTGAATCTGTATGCCCGTCGCGCTGCGCGCGAGGGCATGTCGCACCGCTTCAGCCCGCACGACTACGAGGCCTTCGCTGCCAGCTTCGGCTTCGAGGAAACCGCCGACCAGATGGCGGCGATACATGCAGTGATCCAGGACCTGATCAGCCCGAAACCGATGGACCGGCTGGTGTGCGGCGACGTCGGCTTCGGCAAGACCGAGGTGGCATTGCGCGCCGCCTTCGTCGCGGTGCACGGCGGCAAGCAGGTGGCGATCCTGGCACCGACCACGCTGCTCGCCGAGCAGCATTTCCAGACGCTGGTGGATCGCTTCGGCAAGTGGCCGGTGAAGGTGGCCGAGATGTCGCGCTTCCGCTCCACCAAGGAGATCACCTCGGCGATGGCCGGCATCGAGGACGGCACGATCGACATCGTCGTCGGCACGCACAAGCTGCTCAGCCAGACGGTGAAATTCAAGCGCCTGGGGTTGCTGATCATCGACGAGGAGCACCGTTTCGGCGTGCGCCACAAGGAAGCGATGAAGGCGCTGCGCGCCGAGGTCGATGTGCTCACGCTGACTGCCACGCCGATCCCGCGCACGCTGGGCATGGCGCTCGAGGGCCTGCGCGACCTGAGCGTCATCGCCACCGCGCCGCAGCGCCGGCTGGCGATCAAGACCTTCGTGCGCAGCGAGGGCAACGCCGTCATCCGCGAGGCGGTGCTGCGCGAGCTCAAGCGCGGCGGACAGGTGTACTTTCTGCACAACGAGGTCGAGACCATCCAGAACCGCGCCGGCCAGCTGGCCGAACTGCTGCCCGAGGCGCGCATCGCGGTGGCGCACGGCCAGTTGCCCGAACGCGAGCTGGAACGCGTGATGCGCGACTTCATCGCGCAGCGGCACAACCTGCTGCTGTGCTCGACCATCATCGAGACCGGCATCGACGTGCCCACCGCCAACACCATCGTCATGAGCCGCGCCGACAAGTTCGGCCTGGCGCAGCTGCACCAGCTGCGCGGGCGAGTTGGCCGCAGCCACCATCAGGCCTACGCCTACCTGCTGGTGCCCGACCTGCAGGGCCTGAGCAAGGCGGCGCAACTTCGACTGGACGCGATCCAGTCGATGGAGGAACTGGGCAGCGGTTTCTATCTGGCGATGCACGACCTGGAAATACGCGGCGCCGGCGAGGTGCTCGGCGAGAACCAGAGCGGCAACATGATGGAAGTGGGCTTCCAGCTGTACAACGACATGCTGGCCGAGGCGGTCAGTTCTTTGAAGGCCGGGCGCGAGCCCGACCTGCTCAGCCCGTTCGGCGCGACCACGGAGATCAACCTGCACGCCCCCGCCCTGCTGCCCGACAGCTATTGCGGCGACGTGCACACGCGCTTGAGCCTGTACAAGCGCCTGGCCACTGCCGAGCGCGCCGAGCACATCGACGCGCTGTTGGAAGAGATCACCGACCGCTTCGGCAGGCTGCCGCCCCAGGGCCAGACCCTGTTCGACACGCACCGCCTGCGCGTGCTGGCCAAGCCCTACGGCGTGAGCAAGATCGACGCTGGCCCCAAGCTGATGAGCCTGAGCTTTCAACCGAACCCGCCGATCGACGGAGCGGCAATTATTTCGCTGGTGCAGAAAAATCGCCACATCAAGTTCGCCGGTAATCAAAAGCTGCGCATCGAGCGCGAACTGTCCGACCCAAAGGACCGGGCACAGTTCATGCGTGAGCTGCTGCGTGCGCTGGGCCAACCGCTGAAGACGGTGGCTGCATGAACGCGAGCGAGTTCCTGTCTGGCCTGTTCATCCGCAATGTCAAGCCGCCACTGCAACTGGCCGACTTCAAGCTGGTGGCCTTCGACATGGACTCGACGCTGATCAACGTCGAATGCGTGGACGAAATCGCCGACCTGGCCGGGCGCAAGGCCGAGGTCGCCGCCATCACCGAAGCGGCGATGCGCGGTGAGATCAGCGACTTCAAGGACGCGCTGCGCCGCCGCGTGGCGCTGCTGGCGGGCGTGAGCGAGACGGTTCTGCAGCAGGTCTACAACGAGCGCGTGCAGTTGAACCCTGGTGTCGAACGATTCGTGCGCGCGTGCCAGTCAGCAGGGCTGAAGACGCTGCTGATCAGCGGTGGCTTCAGCTTCTTCAGCGAACGCATCCGCCAGCACCTGAAGCTGGACTTCGCGCGCGCCAACTCACTCGGCTTGTTCAACGGCAAGCTCACCGGCACGCTGCAGGACCGGCCCTGGGGCGACATCGTCGACGGTGCCGAAAAAAAGCGTGTGCTGCTCGAGGTCTGCGAGCTGATGGGCATCGGCACCGATCAGGCCATCGCGGTCGGTGACGGCGCCAACGACCTGCCGATGATGCTGGCGGCGGGCCTGTCGATCGCCTACCACCCCAAGCCGAAGGTGCGCGAACAGGCGATGATCTCGATCATGTCCGGCGGCATGGACCGCGCGCTGGAACTGTTCGGCCGCTGAGGCGGTACGGGCTTTGGCTCGGCTTCAACGCGCCGCGGAAGGCAGCAACTGCGGCTTGCCGGGCTTCAGGTCGCCCCAGGCACGTGCGTTGAGGTAGGCGTAGATGTCGAGCACGTGGGGCACCACGTCGGCGTCGCCGTCCCAGGCTGGCATCAGCGGCTGGCCGCGTTGCTGGCGTTCACGCTTCATCACCAGTTCGAGCAGCGCATCGCGTTCGCCGGGATCGGCGGGCGGGCCGCTGTCAGGCGACATCGGCACGATGCGGTAGCTGGTGATGACCTTGGTGGCAAAGCCGCGCGGCGTGTAGTTGCCGATGCGCTCGACCAGGTTTGGCGCCTTGCCGGTGCCGAGCCCATCGACGCCATGACAACCCTGGCAGTGCGCCTGGAACAGGCGCCAGCCAGCGTAGGTGCCGCGATCGATCTTGCCATCGACGACGACGTACTCGCCGGGCATCGGATCTGCGCGCTGCTGCGCGCAGGCGGGCGACGCAGCCGCCGCGATGGCCAGCGCGCAAAGTGTGGCGCGAATCAGGTTCATGCAGTCCACCGGCACAGGAGTCGAGACAGCCTGATTCTGGGCGGCTGGCGGCAAGCAGGCGTTGCGGGTCATCAATGAGCGTGCTTTCCTGGTTCCCCTGGCGCGGCGGCCGGCTTAGCATGTGCGGCACCTTCGTCAAACCACCCGAGGAGACCCAAGCCATGAGCACCCCCACGAAGTTCCTGCTCGACGAGAGCAAGATGCCGAAGCATTGGTACAACATCAATGCCGACCTGCCCGTGCCGCTGGCACCGGTGCTGCACCCCGGCACGATGCAGCCGGTGGGGCCGGACGACCTGGCACCGCTGTTCCCGATGGAACTGATCCTGCAGGAGGTGTCCACCGAGCGCGAGATTCCGATCCCCGAGCCGGTGCGCGAGGTCTTCAAGATGTGGCGGCCGTCGCCGCTGATCCGCGCGCACCGGCTGGAAAAGGTGCTGGGCACACCGGCGAAGATCTACTACAAGTACGAGGGCGTGTCGCCTGCGGGTAGCCACAAGCCCAACACCGCGGTGCCGCAGGCTTGGTACAACGCCCAGGCCGGCATCAAGAAGCTCAGCACCGAGACCGGCGCCGGCCAGTGGGGCAGCTCGCTGGCCTTTGCCGGCGCGCTGTTCGGGCTTGAGGTGCGCGTGTTCCAGGTGCGCGTGTCGTATGACCAGAAGCCGTATCGCCGCGCGCTGATGGAAACCTACGGCGCCACCTGCGTGGCCTCGCCGTCCAACGAAACCAACGCCGGGCGCGCGATCCTGGCGCAGCGCGCCGACCACCCCGGCTCGCTGGGCATCGCCATCAGCGAAGCCGTGGAAATCGCCGCGACGAACGACGACACCAAGTACGCGCTCGGCTCGGTGCTGAACCATGTGCTTATGCACCAGACCATCGTCGGCCAGGAGGCGATGCTGCAGATGGAGATGGCCGGCGACGACCCCGACGTGATCGTCGGCTGCACGGGGGGCGGCAGCAACTTCGCCGGCATCAGTTTTCCGTTCCTGGGTACGCAGTTGCGTGGCGGGAAGAAGCGCCGCATCGTCGCCGTCGAGCCGGCGGCCTGCCCTTCGCTGACCCGCGGCAAGTTCGCCTACGACTTCGGCGACACCGCCCACATGACGCCGCTGACGAAGATGCACACGCTGGGCAGCACCTTCACGCCGCCGGGCTTCCATGCCGGCGGCCTGCGCTACCACGGCATGGCGCCGCTGGTGTCGCACCTGAAGGAACTGAACCTGATCGAAGCCACGGCCTACCACCAGAACGCCTGCTTCGAAGCCGGTGTGCTGTTCGCGCGCGCCGAAGGCATCGTGCCCGCGCCGGAGGCGAATCATGCGGTGAAAGGCGCGATCGTCGAGGCATTGCGCTGCAAAGCCGAAGGCAAGTCCGAAGTGATCCTGTTCAACCTTTGCGGGCATGGCCATTTCGACATGAGTGCCTACAGCGCCTACCACGCCGGCAAGCTGGTGGACCAGCAATACGACGAGGCCGAACTGGCGATGGCGTTGTCTGGGCTGCCGTCGGTGCCGGCCTGAGCCGCGCCTGGACTCAGCTCTGCAGCTGGGTCCAGGCCCGCTCGAGCCGCTTCGCACTCACCGGCTGCGGCGTGCGCAGCTCCTGTGCGAAGAAGCTGACGCGCAGTTCTTCGAGCAGCCAGCGGTATTCGTCCAGCCGCGAATCCGGGCTGCCCTTCAACTCGGCCAGGCGCCGTAGATGGCGTTGCTCGAGCGGCCGCAGTTCAGACATGCGCGCGGCGTCGCGCGCCGGATCGGCCTTCAGCTTTTCCAGGCGCAGCGCCACCGCCTTCAGGTAGCGCGGGAAATGCTGCAGTTGCGCATAGGGCGCCGACTCCATGAATCGCTTGGGCATCAGCCTGTGCATCTGGGCCCCGAGGTCATCGGCCACCTCCTTCGGCGGTCGGCTGTCCTTCAGCTTGCGCAGCGCCGCGGCATGTTCGGCCAGCACGCTGCCGGCCAGGCGCGCTACCTCCTGCGCAATCAAGCTCAAGCGCGTCCGGCCTTCGTCGATGCGCATGGCGAAGCTCGGCGCATCGCTGGGCAGCGGCTCGGCCAGGAAGGCACGATCGAGCGCGACGTCGATGATCTGCTGGCGCAACTCTTCCAGCGAGCCCAGCGACAGGTAGGCCACCGCCATCTTCTGCAGGTCGGGGAGGTTCTTTTCCAGGTACTTCAACGGCTCCTTCAATTGCAAGGCCACCAGGCGGCGCAAACCGACGCGGTGTTTCGCCGCCGCCATGTCGGGTTCGTCGAAGACCTCGATCTCGACCGCATCGCCGCAGTCGATGAGTGCCGGAAAACCCACCAGCGTCTGGCTGCCGCGGCGGATCTCCATCAGTTCCGGCAGCTCCCCGAACGTCCACCCGGTATAGCGTTTTGCCTCGGCAGGCGCCGCTGGGCGTGTCGCGACGGCGGCCTTCACGCCACGAGACGGTGCGCTGTCAGCCAATGGCGCCGCCGGCTGCACGGCGGCAGGCAGCTTCAACGCGGCCAGTGCCTGGAACGCACTGCGCGCCAGGCCGCCGAGCTCGGCCTTCAACGCGGCCAGGTTGCGGCCCATGCCGAGCTGCCGGCCATGCTCGTCGACGATGCGGAAGTTCATGAACAGGTGCGGCTGCAATTGGTCGAGCTTGAAGTCATTGCGCTGCACCGCCAACTGGCTGCGCTCGCGCACCGCCTTCAGCAGCGCATCCATCAGCGCGCCTTCGGCAAAGGGCGTGAGCTCGCAGAACTCGGCCGCGTAACCAGGCAGCGGCACCAGTCGCGAGCGCGGCCGCTGGTGCAGGCTTTTCAGCAATGCCATCACCTTGGCTTGCAGCATGCCCGGCACCAGCCACTCGCAACGCTCCTCGCTGACCTGGTTCAGCGCGTAGATCGGCACGGTGGCAGTGACACCGTCCTTGGCATCGCCGGGCTCGTGCAGGTACTCGGCCGCGCAGTCGATGCCGCCCAGGCGCAGCGTCTTCGGAAAGGCCGCCGTAGTGATGCCGGCCGCCTCGTGGCGCATCAACTCGTCGCGCGACAGTTGCAGCAACCGCGGCTGCTTCTTCTGTTCGTCGCGAAACCAGCGCTCCAGGCTGGCGCCGGAGCAGACCTCGACGGGCAGTTGCTGGTCGTAGAACGCAAAGATCAACTCGTCGTCGACCAGCACATCCTGACGCCGGCTCTTGTGTTCCAGTTCCTCCACCTGCGCAATCAGCTTGCGGTTGTACGCCAGGAAAGGCAACTTGCTGTCCCACTCGCCGTTGACCAACGCCTCGCGGATGAAGATCTCGCGCGCCGCTGCCGGGTCGATGCGCCCGAAGTTCACGCGCCGATTGCTGTAAACCACGATGCCGTAAAGCGTGGCGCGTTCCAGCGCGATGACCTCGCCAGCCTTCTTCTCCCAATGCGGTTCGAGCAGCTGGGTCTTCAGCAGGTGCCCGGCGATGCCGGGGATCCACTGCGGCTCGATGGCCGCCAGCCCGCGTCCGTACAGCCTGGTCGTTTCCACCAGCTCGGCCGCGACCAGCCAGCGGCCCGGCTTCTTGCTCAGGTGCGCGCCGGGATGGCGCCAGAACCTGATTCCCCGGGCACCCAGGTACCACTCGTCGTCGTCACTCTTCAAGCCGATGTTGCCGAGCAGCCCGGCCAGCATCGACAGATGGATCTGCTCGTAGGTGGCGGGCGAGCCGTTGAGCCGCCAGCCGTGCTCGGCGACCACAGTGTGCAGCTGGCTGTGGATGTCGCGCCACTCGCGCACGCGGCGCATGTTGACGAAGCTGTCGCGCAACCGCTGTTCCTGCTGGCGGTTGGACAGCTTGTGGCTGTCCGTGGCCTGGTTCCTTTCATTCGCGTGCCCATGCACGCCGCGACCTTGCTCGATCCACTGCCACAGCTTGAGGATGCCGATGAACTCCGACTTCTCGTCGTCGAACTTCTTCTGCTTCTCGTCAGCCGCCTGCTGGTGTTCGAGCGGCCGGTCGCGCACATCCTGGCCACTCAATGCCGAGGCGATGATCAGCACCTCATTCAGACACTGGCGCTCGCGCGCCTCGAGGATCATGCGGCCAATGCGCGGGTCCAGTGGCAGCCGCGACAGCGCCTGCCCGATGGGCGTGAGCTGGTTCGCCTCGTCGACCGCGTTCAGCTCGCCCAGCAATGCATAACCATCGGCGATGGCGCGCTGGGGTGGCGCTTCCAGGAAGGGGAAATCCTCCACCGAGCCCAGGCGCAGCGCCTTCATGCGCAGGATCACGCCGGCCAGCGACGCGCGCAGTATCTCGGGGTCGGTGAAGCGCGCGCGGGCGGCGAAGTCGGCCTCGTCGTACAGCCGGATGCAGATGCCGTTGGCCACGCGCCCGCAACGCCCGGCGCGCTGGTTGGCCGCCGCCTGCGAGATCGGCTCGACCATCAACTGCTCGACCTTCTGCCGCAAGCTGTAGCGCTTGATGCGCGCCAGTCCGCTGTCGATTACATAGCGGATGCCCGGCACGGTGAGCGAGGTCTCGGCCACGTTGGTGGCCAGCACGATGCGCCGGCCGTTGCCGGCCTCGAACACGCGCTCCTGCTCCTGCTGGCTCAGGCGCGCGAACAGCGGCAGGATGTCGGCTTGCGGCCCGTCCTTGTGTGCATGCGCAAGGTGCTTGCGCAGGTGATCGGCGGCGTCGCGGATCTCGCGCTCGCCGGGCAGAAAGACGAGGATGTCGCCCGGTCCGCCATCGCGCCACAACTCGTCCACCGCGTCGGCGATGGCATCGTTCAGATCGAATTCCCGGCTTTCTTTGTACGGCCGCCAGCGTTGTTCCACCGGGAACAGCCTGCCCGACACCATGATCACCGGCGCCGGGCCGGCGTCGGACGAAAAGTGCCGGGCAAAGCGATCGGCGTCGATGGTCGCCGAGGTCACGACGATCTTCAGCTCCGGCCGCCTGACGAGGATCTGACGCAGATGACCGAGCAGGAAATCGATGTTCAGGCTGCGCTCGTGCGCCTCGTCGATGATCAGCGTGTCGTAGGCGCGCAGCAGCGGGTCACTCTGCGTCTCGGCGAGCAGGATTCCGTCGGTCATCAGCTTGACCGACGCGCCGCTTTGCAGCCGGTCCTGAAAGCGCACCTTGTAGCCGACCACCTCGCCCAGCGGCGAATTCAGCTCCTGTGCAATGCGCTTGGCCACCGAGCTGGCGGCAATGCGCCGCGGCTGCGTGTGGCCGATCAGACCCTGGCCGCCGCCGCCCAGGCCACGGCCGAGCGACAGCGCGATCTTCGGCAACTGCGTGGTCTTGCCCGAGCCGGTCTCGCCGCAGACGATGAGCACCTGATGCGTTTGCATCGCCGCAGCGATCTCGTCGCGCCGTTGCGAGACCGGCAGCGACTCGGGATAGTGGATCGGCGGCACCGGGTTCGGCGTCGCCACACTGCGCTGGGCGCTGCGTTTCGGTGCGCTTTGAAGGGAATCGGCGGGGCTGTTCACGAAGCGCGGATTATCGGCGCCGCACCGGGACGGACGCGGGCCCTGCGGCACAATGCCGGCGCACCTTGACGCAACCCGCCATGAGCCTCGTCTTCCCCCATACCTTCATTCCCTGGTTCCGCGCGGTGGCACCGTACATGCACGCCTATCGCGGCAAGACCTTCGTCGTCGGCATGACCGGGGAGTTGATTGCCGCGGGCAAGCTCAATGCGTATGCACAGGACCTGGCGATCCTGCATGCGATGGGCATCAAGCTGGTACTGGTGCATGGTTTCCGTCCGCAGGTCAACGAGCAGCTGGCAGCCAAGGGCAAAGTACCGCGCTTCAGCCACGGCCAGCGCATCACCGATGCGGTGGCGCTGGATTGCGCACAGGAGGCGGCCGGACAGCTGCGCTTCGAGATCGAAGCCGCCTTCTCGCAAGGCCTGCCGAACACGCCGATGGCGAATGCGACCTTGCGCATGGTGTCGGGCAACTTCCTCACGGCGCGACCCGTGGGCATCGTCGATGGCATCGACTTCATGCACAGCGGCGTGGTGCGTCGTGTCGATGCGCTGGCCATGCGCCAGGCCATTGACATCGGCGCGCTGGTGTTGCTCAGCCCCTTCGGCTTCTCGCCCACCGGCGAGGCCTTCAATCTGACGATGGAAGACGTGGCCACGAGCACGGCCATAGCGCTGCGCGCCGACAAGCTGCTCTTCCTGACCGAGGTGCCCGGCATCCACGAGTTGCCCGAGGACCCGGCCAGCGCGATCGACACCGAACTGGCACTGGCCGACGCCAAGCGGCTGCTGGCGCGCCTGCCCGGCCCGATACAACCAAGCGACACTGCCTTCTATCTGCAGTATTGCGTTCGCGCCTGCGAAGGCGGCGTCGAACGCTCGCACATCCTGCCCTTTGCCACCGACGGCGCGCTGCTGATGGAGGTATTCACGCACGATGGCATTGGCACCATGGTGGTCGATGAAAAACTGGAAAGCCTGCGCGAGGCCACTGCAGACGATGTCGGCGGCATCCTGCAACTGATCGAACCCTTCGAGCGCGACGGTACGTTGGTGCGGCGCGAGCGCACCGAGATCGAGCGCGACATCGCCAACTACACCGTCATCGAGCACGATGGCGTGATATTCGGCTGCGCCGCGCTGTACCCCTACCCCGAAGCGCGCATCGGCGAGATGGCCGCGCTGACGGTATCGCCCGATGTGCAGAATCAGGGCGATGGTGATCGCATACTGAAACGAATCGAACAACGCGCCCGCGCATTGGGCCTCGAGAACATATTTGTTCTCAGCACGCGTACCATGCATTGGTTCATCAAGCGCGGGTTTTCGCAGATTGACCCGGAGCGCTTGCCTGAGGCGCGAAAGAAGAAATACAACTGGGACCGACGTTCACAGGTGTTGATGAAGAAACTCGGCTGAACGCCGTCGATCCGAAACTATCAAGGAGCCTGAGCATGACGAGAATGGTGCAATGCGTCTACCTGAAGAAGGAAGCGCCGGGAATGGATTTTTCGCCCTACCCCGGCGAACTCGGAAAACGAATTTATGACAATGTAAGCAAGGAAGCCTTCGAAGCCTGGAAGAAGCACCAGACGATGCTCGTCAACGAAAACCGCCTGAACCTGGCGGATGCCCGTGCGCGCCAGTATCTGGCGCGGCAGATGGAGCAGTTCTTCTTCGGCACTGGCGCGGAGCAGCCAGCGGGCTACGTGCCGCCGAGCGTCTGACCCGTCTTCTACCTGCCATCTGCAGACTGGCAACTGGCGGTCGAAGCCGTCGGCCACTCGCCCTTAGGGTTTTCCTGATACTCGCAAGCGCGAATATGTTTTCGTTGGTGCTATATTCGCGCCTTGGACGGGTTTGAAGGAGATTGCGAATGACCTCTGTCAGCGAGCTTCTGGCACAAAAGGCAGCCATTGAACAGCAGATTGCCGAAGCGCAGCGCAGCGAACGTGCCGGCGCCGTGGCCAAAGTAAAAGCCTTGATGGCCGAACACGGGTTGACGCTGGCTGATTTATCAGGAAAGTCCTCGTCACCAAAACGCTCTGGTGCCAAGGTGCCGCCGAAGTATCGAAATGCCGCCACGGGTGACACCTGGTCGGGGCGCGGTCTGCAACCCAACTGGTTGAAGGCGGCACTGGCCTCGGGTAAGCAGATTGGCGATTTCACGATCTGAATCTGTCCGTCGTGGAACTCCGGCGGCGACAGTTCGAGGGGTTTGAAGCAGCACCTGCGGTAATTTCTGCGTCGCGGCACCGACCCACGCATTCGAAGGGTGGGCTTGTCCCGAAGGCAAGGCTCGCGTTCGCGACTAGCATCCTGCGCTGATCACTGAACTTCCCGGCCCATGACGCCCCGCCCGGCCCCTCCATTGCAGGCCCAATTACCGTGGACCGTTGTGGTGCAGCGCGGCCTGATCGTGGCGCTGGCCTATGCTTTGCTTGGCAAGGTCTGTCTGCAGGTCGCCGACCCGGCCGCTCTCTGCGGCCCGCTGTGGCTGCCACTCGGCATTGCCTTGGCCGCACGGGTGCGCTGGGGCCCGACAACGATGGTTGGCGTCGCGCTCGGCGGCGCCATGCTGGCGGCCGACCCCACGCACGCGACAACGCTGGTGGCTGCATTGCTGGTCAGCGATCTTCTGGGTGCCGCTCTGGGGGCCTGGATGCTGCGGCATGCCGGATTCAAGCAACGTCTGGAAAGACGCGGCGACATTGCCGTGCTGCTCGTCACGGGTGCAGTTGTCGCGGCGCTGGGCGCCGTGATCACCGACCTGAGCCTCTCGCTTTCCGGTGCGATGGCCTGGACGGTCCTGCCCAAGTGGCTGCTCCTGGGCAGTATCGGCCGCTGGATCGGGCTGCTGCTGACCGCCGTGCCGCTGCTTGCCCTGCATCACGAAGGTGTCGTGCATGCGTTGTCGCCACGCCGCCGCCGAGGCACGCTGCTGCTGCTCGCGGTGATGCTGGCCAGTGCACTTGCCGTATTCGGACTGCCAGTGTCCAACGCCGATACGGCCTTGGCACTCGGCGCCGTGCCGGTGGCCCTGCTCGCCGCTCTGGTGGTGCTGGCGGGTGTCGGTCTGGCGTCGGCCGCGGCTGCCGTCCTGGCGATTGGTGCGGCGAGTGCCAGCAGCCTGGGCGCAGGGCCCTTGGCTGCGTCGCTGCAAGCGCAGGACCTGGCGCCGTTGTGGGCCTACTGCGCCACGCTGGTGGCCATCGTGCTGCTGGCCCATGTGTTGACCAGGGATGCGCTGAGCGCGGAACAGCGCTGGCTGCTGGCCCTGGGCGGCGCAGGGCTTGGTGTGGGCGAGTGGCATCTGGACGACGACACGGGGCGAATCTCCGAACATTGGAAGCAGCTTTGCGGCAGCAGCTCGACCTCATTTTCGGCTTGGGTGCGCGGCGTCCACCCCGACGAGCGTACCGGCCTGGAACAGGCCTTGCATGAATTGCGCAACGGAGTGCAGAACCGCGCACAGCTTGAACTGCGGGTGTCGGTCGAAGGCGGCTGGCGCTGGCTGGATGCGCAGTTCCTGGTGGTCGAGCGCGACCACCGTGCCCAGGCGCTGCGCCTGATCGCTACCTTGTCCGATGCCAGCGCACGGCACGATGCGCAGGAGCGCCAGCGTCTTTCGTCGAGCCTGTTCGAGCATCTGCATGAAGGCCTGCTCATCGCCGACGCCGAGTTGCGTGTGCTCGATGCGAACCCGGCCTACACGCAGATCCTCGGCGTCGAACTGCCCGAACTGCTGGGCCAAGTGCCTTCGTTGCTGCGACCCTCGCCGCCCGACCCGCTGGTACGACAGCAGCGCCAGCTGATGTGGACCGGCTTGCGCAGCAGCGGGCGCTGGCGCGGGGAGGTGGTCGAGCGGCGGCGCAATGGCGAGGCCTGCACACTGCAGGTCACCATCTCCATCGTCAACGGCGCGGATGGCAAACTGCTGTATCACGCGCTGGTCATCTCCGACGTCACAGAACAGCGCCAGCAGCGTGATCGCCTCGAGCGGCAAGCGCACTTCGACGAACTGACACGGCTGCCGAATCGCTCGCGCCTGATGAAGATGCTGTCCGAGGCCATGACGGCAGCCGATGCCGACGGCCACCTGCTCACGGTGTGCTACCTCGACTTGGACCGCTTCAAGCCGGTGAACGACCGCTTCGGCCATGCCGCCGGCGACCGGCTGTTGGTCGAACTGGCAGGGCGGCTGCGCAGCGCACTGCGCAGCAATGCCGTCTGGTCCGATGTCGCAGGGCGGCTGGGGGGTGACGAATTCGTGCTGCTGTTGCGCGCCACCACGATGGAGGAAGCGCGCCTGGCGCTGGAGCGCGTATTGCGCGTCGTCGCCCAGCCCTATGTCATTGACCCGGCCGTCGAGCCGGTGCTGGTCACGGCGAGCATGGGGGCCACGGTCTATCCGATCGACCGCAGTGATGCCGACACCTTGCTGCGTCACGCGGACCATGCGATGTATGGCGCCAAGCAGGCCGGTCGCAACGGCTATCAGTTCTTCGATCCCGAAAATCGGAAACGCAACGAAGAGCGGGTCATGGCGCTCGGTCGCGTGCAGGAGGCGCTGGACAACCGCGAGTTCGTGCTGCACTACCAGCCCAAGGTCGACATGCGGCGTGGCGCCGTGCTCGGAATGGAGGCACTGGTGCGCTGGGATCACCCGCAACTCGGGCTGCTGGCGCCGGCGCAATTCCTGCCGCTGATCGAGCACACCGGCCTTTCGTCGAGCGTTGGCGACTGGGTGCTCGGCCAGGCGCTGGAGCATCTGGCGATGTGGCGCCGGGCCGGCCATGACATCTCGGTCAGTGTCAACGTCTCCGCACGCCATCTGCAGGAGCCCGACTTCGCGCTGCGGCTGAGCGAGTTGCTGGCACGCCACCCCGAGACACTGTCGACCTCGCTCGAGCTCGAGGTGCTGGAAACTGCGGCGCACGCCGATATCCAAGCCACCTCGGCCTTGCTGGCACGCTGCCGCGACCTGGGTGTGCGTTTCGCGCTGGACGACTTCGGCACCGGGTATTCGACGCTGACCTATCTGAAGCAGTTGCCCGTGGACGTGTTGAAGATCGACCGCTCCTTCGTGCACCAAATGCTCGACAACCCGCAGGACCGCGCCATCGTCGAGGGCGTCATCGGCCTGGCACGAACCTTCCAGTGCATGGTCGTGGCCGAAGGCGTGGAATCGCCGGCGCAGGCGCGCACGCTGCTCGACATGGGCTGCAACATCGGCCAGGGCACGGGCATCGCCGCACCCATGCCGGCGGCAGCTGTGTCGGACTGGACCCGCGACTACAAGGGGCTGTTCGCGCTGAGCGCAGCGCCGGAAGGCGGGCTACAGCGCGCCGACGGCACCAGCGGCACCTGACCCGCCGGCGCCTGCGCCTTGGTTAGACTGCGGCGGTGATTCCCACCGGCTTTCTGCAGGATCTGCTTTCGCGCATCGACATCGTCGAGGTCGTGGGCCGGCAGGTGGAGCTGAAGAAGAGCGGCGCCAATCACATGGGCCTTTGCCCCTTCCATGGCGAGAAGTCGCCCAGCTTCAGCGTCAGCGCGACAAAGCAGTTCTATCACTGCTTCGGCTGCGGAGCGCATGGCGACGCCATCCGTTTCCTGATGGAAAACTCAGGCATGGGCTTTCTCGACGCGGTCCGGGATCTCGCCCAGCAGGTGGGCATGAGCGTGCCCGAGGAGCCGCTGGACGCCGTCGAACAACAGCGTGTACTGCAGGATCGCGCACACCGCGCGACGCTCAACGAGATACTGGAGCGTGCCGCCGACCATTACCGCGAACAGCTCAAGAGTCACCCACCGGCGATCGACTATCTCAAGCGCCGCGGACTGAGCGGCGCCATCGCGCGGCAATTCGGCCTGGGCTATGCGCCGAGCGGTTGGCGCAGCCTGGCCAGCGCCTTCGCGCGTTACGACGATCCGCTGCTGGCCGATGCCGGCATGGTCATCGTGCAGGGCGAAGACGGGCCGGAGCAGAAGCGCTACGACCGCTTTCGCGACCGCATCATGTTCCCGATCCGCTCGGTCAAGGGCGAACTCATCGGCTTCGGTGGCCGCGTGCTCGATGCGGGCGAGCCCAAGTACCTGAACTCGCCCGAGACGCCGGTGTTCGTCAAGGGCCGCGAGTTGTACGGCCTGTACGAGGCACGTACCGCGATGCGTGCCAGGGGCCATGCATTGGTGGTCGAAGGCTACATGGATGTCGTGGCGCTGGCGCAGCTGGGTTTCGCCAACGCCGTCGCCACCCTAGGCACCGCCTGCACGGGCGAACACATCCAGAAACTCTTTCGATTCACCGACGCGGTGGTCTTCGCCTTCGATGGCGACGCCGCCGGCCGCCGCGCCGCCGGGCGTGCGCTCGAAGCGGCCTTGCCGCACGCCACCGACTTGCGCAGTGTTCGCTTCCTGTTCTTGCCTGCCGAACACGACCCGGACAGCTTCGTGCGCAGCCAAGGCGCATCGGCGTTCGAAGACCTGGTGACCAAGGCCGTGCCCTTGTCGCGACAGCTGATCGAGCACGCCGGCAGCGGTGCCGATTTGGCGAATGCCGAGGGACGGGCTCGCATGCTGGCGCAGGCCAAACCGCTGTGGCAGAGCCTGCCCGAGGGCGCCTTGCGCCGGCAGCTGCTGCCCGAGCTCGCCCGTCAGGCGCGGCTCGAGGCCGCCGACCTGGCGTCGCTGTGGGGTCAGACGCCCCCTGTCGCGCGACGTCCAAGCGGTCCGCCGCGCGCGCCTTTGCGCTTGGCCGGACGCAGGGCGCCTGCGGGCCTGGCCGACCAGGCGATGCGGTTGCTGTTGAGACGCAATGAATGGTGGGAGCAGCTCTCTGGCGACGACCAGGGGCTGCTGCATGAATTGGGCGGTGTGCATGGCGAAGTGCTGGCCTGGCTGGAACGCCAGATCACCGAACACGGCCCGCAGACCTGGAGCGCACTCGAAACGGCGATGACCGAAGAACCCTGGGCGAATGCCGCACGATCCTGGCAGGTGGCCGTCGCGGCCGATGAGGAGCACAGCCTCGACGACCTGCAACGCGTGCTGCAGCGCATGTGGATCGAAGCCCTGGGCGACGATGCCCATGCCCTGGCCAGCGGCGAACTCGATGCCGACAAACTGGCCCGGCTACGCGATCTGCGCCAGCGCATCGGCGTCCTCAAGGCAACGCTGTCTGGACAGGCCGGACAGCCCGCCTGAGAGCTGACCTGAGCGATGCGCGCGGGTATAATCCACGACTTGACCCAAGCGGCAAGCTTGATGGCAGACCCTCCGGGCCCCGGCCACCCTTGATACGGGCCACCCACATCGGCCTCCCTCACCCGCAAGGACTGCGCGTTCAAAACGCACTCGCCAGCTTGCCTGCCCGACATGCGACTTGTTGCTTCCTGCCTGCGGCAGCCTGAGCCAATGCCTTGCACGCTGCGTGCGCCATGGCAAGGCGCGGCGCAACCGGCACGGTGGCATCAGTTGGCCTGAACCGGGTGCCGTGAAGCCCCACTCAACGAGGAATTGCATGACCGCCAAGAAAGCCGCCACGTCGCCCAAGGCTGCACCGGTAGCCCGAGCCAAGGGCAAGGTGCCTGCCGTTGCCGAGAAAGCCAAGAAGCCAGTTCCGCCGGCCGCGAAGGCCAAGCCGCCGGCCCGCGCCGTGGCATTGGCTAAGACCGCCGTGCAGCCCAGTGCCAGGGCCACCGCCAAGGCCATCGTCGCGGCGGTCAAGAGCAAGCGGGCCGGCAAGGCAGCCCCCGAACCGACACGCAAGCTGCCCGACACCCCGGCCGACGAGGACTTTGCCGATCTCGAGTCCGACGCCGAAGAGTCCACCGCTGAAGCCGAGGCCAAGGTCAAGGCCAAGCCGCTGCGCATGAAGGTGTCGCGCGCCAAGGAGCGCGCGCTGATGCGCGAGTTCGGCCTGGAAGAAGCCACGCTCACCGAAGAGGAGGTTGCCAAGCGCCGCCACGAGCTGAAGACGCTCATCAAGATGGGCAAGACGCGCGGCTTCCTGACGCACCAGGAGATCAGCGATCACCTGCCCGAGAAGCTGGTGGACAACGAGATCCTCGAAGCCATCGTGTCGATGCTCAACGACATGGGCATCGCGGTCTACGAGCAGGCGCCCGACGCGGCCACGTTGTTGATCGCCGGCGGTGCCACTGCCACCGCCACCGAAGAAGAAGCCGAAGAAGCCGCCGAGGCTGCGCTGTCCACGGTGGACAGCGAGTTCGGCCGTACCACCGACCCGGTGCGCATGTACATGCGCGAGATGGGCACGGTCGAGTTGCTGACGCGCGAGGGCGAGATCGAGATCGCCAAGCGCATCGAAGGCGGCCTGCAGGCAATGATGCTGGCCATCAGCGCGTCGCCGACGACGGTGGCCGAAATCCTGTCGATGGCCGAACGCATCGGCGCCGGCGAGATGAAGATCTCCGAGGCGGTCGACGGCTTCGTGTCGGACGACGAGGCCGACGACTACGTGGCCGAAGAGGACTTCGACGAATTCGACGAAGAGGATGACGACGACGGCAATGGCGGCAGCAAGGCGCTGACGAAGAAACTCGAGGAACTGAAGCTGGCGGCACTCGAGAAGTTCCAGATGCTGCGCGGCCAGTTCGATCGCATGCGCAAGGCCTACGAGAAGGACGGATACAAGTCGGCGCCCTACAACAAGGCACAGCATGGCATCAGCGACAACCTGATGACCATCCGCTTCACCGTCAAGACGATCGAGAAGCTGTGCCACATCCTGCGTTCGCAGGTCGACGATCTGCGCCGCTACGAGCGCGAGATCCGCAAGATCGTGGTCGACAAGTGCGGCATGCCACAGGAACATTTCATCCGTGCCTTTCCGCCGAACGTACTGAACCTGAAGTGGGCCGAAAAGGAAGTTGCCGCCGCCAAGCCCTACAGCGACATCCTCGAACGTAACCTGCCGGCCGTGCAGGAACTGCAGCAAAAGCTGATCGACCTGCAGGCCAAGGCGGTGGTGCCGCTGGAGGACCTGAAGCTCATCAACAAGAAGATGAACGAGGGCGAGAAGTCCAGCCGCGATGCCAAGAAGGAGATGATCGAGGCCAACCTGCGCCTGGTGATCTCGATTGCCAAGAAGTACACCAACCGCGGCCTGCAGTTCCTGGACCTGATCCAGGAAGGCAACATCGGGCTGATGAAGGCGGTGGACAAGTTCGAATACCGCCGCGGCTACAAGTTCTCGACCTACGCCACTTGGTGGATACGCCAGGCGATCACCCGGTCCATCGCGGACCAGGCACGCACCATCCGCATCCCGGTGCACATGATCGAGACCATCAACAAGATGAATCGCATCAGCCGCCAGCACCTGCAGGAGTTCGGCTACGAGCCCGACGCGCCGACGCTGGCCGAGAAGATGGAGATCCCCGAGGACAAGATCCGCAAGATCATGAAGATCGCCAAGGAGCCGATCTCGATGGAAACGCCGATCGGCGACGACGACGATTCGCATTTGGGCGACTTCATCGAGGACAACAACAACACTGCGCCGATCGAGGCGGCGATGCAGGCAGGGTTGCGCGACGTGGTCAAGGACATCCTGGACAGCCTGACGCCGCGCGAAGCCAAGGTGCTGCGCATGCGCTTCGGCATCGAGATGAGCACCGACCACACGCTGGAAGAAGTGGGCAAGCAGTTCGACGTGACGCGCGAGCGCATCCGCCAGATCGAGGCCAAGGCGATCCGCAAGCTGAAGCACCCCAGCCGTTCGGACAAGCTCAGGACGTACCTGGACAACCTCTGAAGGACGTTGGTCAGGTGCGTGCAGCGGCACGCCGCCGAGGTCGCGTAGCGAACGCGCCTGAGGTTGCGCCAAAGGCACAAGCTGAGCGCGCCAGTCGACAAGCCTCAAGGCCGATGTCGATGATGGCATCGTCGCGGGGAATACCTTGTGCGGGATAAACTGGCGCTGCGATGACCCAGATCTCCGACCGAAGCATCCTGTTTGCCGATCTGCGTGGCAGCACGGGCCTGTTCGAGACATTGGGCAATGCCGAAGCCACGTCGCTGGTGACCCACTGCGTGTCCGCATTGGGTCCATCGGTCGAGGGCAACGGTGGGCATGTCGTGAAGACGCTTGGCGACGGGTTGATGGCGGTGTTCCCCACGCCAGCGCAGGCGGTGCAGTCGGCGATGCAGATGCACGACGTGCTGGCCGGCATCGTGGCCCGCGGCAGCAAACAGGGCGCATCTTCCACGCTGCGCCTTCAGGTCGCCGTGTCGCGGGGTGAAGTCGTCGAACTGGAGGGCGATTGTTTCGGTGATGCGGTGAACGTGGCTGCGCGCCTGCTCGACCATGCAGACGACAGCGAGACTCTCGTCACGGCACCGGTGCTGAAAGGCCTGTCCCGCGCCATGAAACCGAAGTTTCGCAGACTGGACCAGATGGTGCTGCGCGGCCGCGTCGAACCGGTGGAGGTTTTCGTGCACGGCGGACGCCGCAGCAGCGACACCGCGGCCACGCAGTTCGGCGACATGGCCCCTGCGGTAGAGCCGGACGCCATTCGCCTTGACTGGCTCGACCGCAACCAACTGTTCGCCAGCCGGCAGATGCCGGTGGTGCTGGGACGCAGCCCGCAGGCGCACTATTGCGTCGACGATTCGCGCGTCTCGCGCTCGCATGCGCGGCTCGACTGGCATGGTGGCAGCTTCCAGCTCAGTGACCTCAGCTACAACGGCACCTACGTGCGCTTCGCAGATGGCGAAATCGTCAGCCTGCGCCGCGGCAGTTGCCTATTGCACGGCAATGGTGCGATCGGCCTGGGAGGGTCGCCCGCCGATCCAACCTCGGCCTGCGTGCGCTTCGAGGTGCTGCGCTACGGCGACAGCCAGTCCATGCCGCTGGCCTGATTGCCGCGCAGCGCCCTGACCCGCATGCACCTGCTCTACGTCGACGACGACCGCATCAACCTGATGCTCTTCGAGAACGCCTGTGCCGCAATGCCTGGCCTGCGGTTGTCCACTGCGGCGGATGGCGCCGAGGCGCTGGTGCTGGCCCGCGCCGACCCGCCGCAGCTGATGGTCATCGACCTGCACTTGCCGGATACCGATGGCCATGCGCTGCTGCGACTGCTGCGGCAGGAAACTGCGCTGAGCGACGTACCGGCTTTCCTGTGCAGCGCCGACGATGACCCGCAGCTTCGAATGGCTGCAACCGAAGCGGGCTTTGCCGGCTGCTGGAGCAAGCCCGTGGATGGGCAGAGCTTGCGACGCGAACTGGCGGCGCACGGTCTGCGTGTGGCCGACTGAATCGGCCATGCGGCTCACCTGCGTTGCAGCCTCCATTGGCAGTATGTCCGTCACCAAGGCGCAAATGGCATGAAGTACCGGGTCGAGCCGGCTTTCGAACATGGTCAACCGGCTCGTGTGGGTGTGCTGGTGGTGAACCTGGGCACGCCCGATGCGCCGACGGCAGGCGCACTTCGGCGCTACTTGGCCGAGTTCCTGTCCGACCCGCGCGTAGTGGAGATTCCGCGCCTGGCGTGGTGGCCGATCCTGCATGGCGTGATCCTGCGCGTGCGTCCCTCGAAGTCGGCGCGCAAGTACGCCGCGATCTGGACGCCCGAAGGCTCGCCGCTGGCCGTGTGGGCCGCCAAGCAGGCCAAGCTGCTGGCCGGCTACCTCGGGCAGGCCGGACACGCGGTGCACGTGCGCCACGCCATGCGCTACGGCAAGCCGAGCATCGCTGAGGCGATGGATGCGCTGCGCGCTGACGGCGTGACGCGCGTGCTCGTCGTGTCGATGTACCCGCAGTATTCGGCGGCCACCACGGCGAGTGTGTTCGACGCCGTCGCGAAATGGGGGCTGCAGTCGCGTCGGCTGCCCGAGTTGCGCTTTGTGCAGCAGTATCACGACGACCCGGGCTACATCGACGCGCTGGCACGGCAGGTGTTGTCGCATTGGCAGGCCGAAGGCCGCGGCCCGATGCTGGTGATGAGCTTTCATGGCCTGCCCGAGCGCAGCTTGCGTCTGGGCGATCCGTATCACTGCCAGTGCCACAAGACGGCCCGCCTGCTGGCGCAACGGCTCGGCCTGTCGAAGAACGAATACCGCGTCACCTTCCAGAGCCGCTTCGGCAAGGCTCGGTGGCTGCAGCCCTACACCGAGCCCACGCTGCAGCAGCTGGCACGCGCGGGGGTCGAGCGCGTCGACCTGATCTGCCCAGGTTTCGTGGCCGACTGCCTGGAGACGCTGGAAGAGATCGACCAGGAGGCCCGCGCCACCTTCACCGAGGCGGGCGGCAGGCAGTTCCACTACATCGCCTGCCTGAACGACCGGCCGGAGTGGATTCAGGCGCTGCGCGACATCACGCTGCGCCACCTGCAAGGCTGGGACACGGCACAAGGTGCCGATACCGCCGAGCTGGCGAGTCAACGCGAGCGCGCCCTGGCCATGGGAGCCTCCGACTGAAGCCCGAACGCGAAACGATGCGCCTGGACAAGTGGCTGTGGGCCGCGCGCTTCTACAAGACCCGCGCGCTGGCCGTGGACTTTGTCGACAAAGGGCGGGTCACGGTCAACGGCCAACCGGTCAAGCGCTCGCGCGACTTGCGTGTCGGCGACCTCGTCAGTCTGCGCCAGGGTGCGAAGGGCGAAATCGCGCGCGAGCTGCGCGTGCTGGGTTTGAGCGATGCGCGCGGCCCTGCACCGGTGGCGCAGCTGCTGTATGCCGAAACGCCGGACAGCATTGCCGCGCGCGAGGCCGCGGCACGGGCCCGCCCCTATGTCAGCGACCCGGCCCAGGCCATTGAACAAGGTCGGCCGACGAAGCGCGATCGGCGCGAACTGGTCGACTGGCAGCGCTGGAGCGTTTCGGTCGACGACATCGAAGGTTGATACGCCAGGCTCCACACGAGCCGTTGCTTGTGCCGAAAGTCGGTCCGAAACCGTGCAATAACCCTCTTGAAGTCGGGAGATTCGGTCCCAAATATTCGCGAGCCAGCAAAAAACCGAACATGAATCCGAACGAACCGACCCCACCCACCCCCGACATCGAACCCTCCCTCGACACGACCCAGGAACCCGTCGAGACCAGCGCGCCGGCGCAGACCATCGAAGAACGCTTGGCCGAACTCGAGGCCAAGCATGCCTCGGTCTCCGACGCCTACCTTCGCGCCAAGGCCGACGCGGAGAACACGCGTCGCCGTGCAGAGGAAGAGATGTCCAAGGCCCGCAAGTTCGCGGTGGAGGCCTTTGCGGAGAGCCTGCTGCCGGTGCGTGACAGCCTGGAAGCGGCGATCACGCTGCAAGGCTCCGATGCGCCGGCCACGACCGACCAGATGCTCGAAGGGGTGCATGCCACGCTGCGCCAGCTGAATTCCGCGCTGGAGCGCAACAAGGTGCTGCCGATCAACCCGCCGGTGGGCACCAAGTTCGACCCGCATCAGCACCAGGCGATCAGCATGGTGCCGGCCAATCAGGAGGCGAACACCGTGGTCACGGTGCTGCAGAAGGGCTACCTGATCTCCGATCGCGTGCTTCGCCCCGCATTGGTCACAGTGGCGGCGCCCAAGTGACGCTGGCGCGGGCTTGAAAGCCGGCCACTTATCCACAACTCCAAGACATCCAGATTCCATCCTCAGGAGCAATTCAAATGGGAAAGATCATCGGCATAGACCTGGGCACCACGAATTCGTGCGTGTCCGTCATGGAAGGCAACAGCACCAAGGTCATCGAGAACAGTGAAGGCGCGCGCACCACGCCGTCGATCATTGCCTACCAGGAGGACGGCGAAATCCTCGTCGGCGCCTCGGCCAAGCGGCAGTCGGTGACCAATCCGAAGAACACGATCTATGCGGTCAAGCGCCTGATCGGGCGCAAGTTCACCGAAAAGGAAGTGCAGAAGGACATCGACCTGATGCCCTACAAGATCAGTGCGGCCGACAACGGCGACGCCTGGGTCGAAGTGCGTGGCAAGAAGCTGGCACCGCCGCAGGTCTCGGCCGAGATCCTGCGCAAGATGAAGAAGACGGCCGAGGACTACCTGGGGGAGCCGGTGACCGAAGCGGTGATCACCGTGCCGGCGTACTTCAACGACAGCCAGCGGCAGGCCACCAAGGATGCCGGGCGCATCGCCGGGCTGGACGTCAAGCGCATCATCAATGAACCGACCGCCGCCGCGCTGGCCTTCGGCCTGGACAAGCACGGCAAGGGCGACCGCAAGATCGCGGTCTACGACCTGGGCGGCGGGACCTTCGACATCTCGATCATCGAGATCGCCGACGTCGACGGCGAGATGCAATTCGAGGTGCTCTCGACCAACGGCGACACCTTCCTCGGTGGCGAGGACTTCGACCAGCGCATCATCGATTACATCGTCACCGAGTTCAAGAAGGAACAAGGCGTCGATCTGACCAAGGACGTGCTGGCGCTGCAGCGGCTGAAGGAAGCCGCCGAGAAGGCCAAGATCGAGCTGTCCAACAGCACGCAGACCGATGTCAACCTGCCCTACATCACGGCCGACGCCTCGGGCCCGAAACACCTGAACATCAAGCTCAGCCGGGCCAAGCTCGAAGCGCTGGTCGAGGATCTGGTGGCGCGCACGATCGAGCCTTGCAAGATCGCCGTGAAGGACGCCGGCGTGAAGATGAGCGACATCAACGACATCATCCTGGTGGGCGGCATGACGCGCATGCCCAAGGTGCAGGACAAGGTCAAGGAGTTCTTCGGCAAGGAGCCGCGCAAGGACGTCAACCCCGACGAGGCGGTGGCCGTCGGCGCGGCCATCCAGGGCCAGGTGCTGGGCGGCGACCGCAAGGACGTGCTGCTGCTCGACGTCACGCCGCTGAGCCTGGGCATCGAGACGCTGGGCGGCGTGATGACCAAGATGATCAAAAAGAACACCACCATACCGACCAAGTTCGCCCAGGTGTTTTCCACTGCCGACGACAACCAGCCGGCGGTGACGATCAAGGTGTTCCAGGGCGAGCGCGAGATTGCCTCGGGCAACAAGAGCCTGGGCGAGTTCAACCTCGAAGGCATTCCGCCGTCGCCGCGCGGCATGCCGCAGATCGAGGTCAGCTTCGACATCGACGCCAACGGCATCCTGCACGTCGGCGCGAAGGACAAGGCCACCGGCAAGGAAAACAAGATCACGATCAAGGCCAACTCCGGCATCTCCGAGGAAGAGATCCAGAAGATGGTCAAGGACGCCGAACTGAACGCCGCCGAGGACCACAAGAAGCTCGAACTGGCGCAGGCGCGCAACCAGGCCGACGCGCTGGTGCATTCGGTGAAGAAGAGCGTGGCCGAGCATGGCGACAAGCTCGATGCGGCGGAAAAGGAAGGCATCGAAGCGGCGCTCAAGGAGGCCGAAGAGGCGCTGAAGAGCGACGACAAGGGCACCATCGACGCCGCCACCGAGAAGCTGATGACCACCAGCCAGAAACTGGGTGAAAAGATGTATGCCGCCGATCCACAGGCGGCTGCGGCGGCAGCCGCCGCAGCGGCAGGTGGCGCCGGTGCAGGCGAGGCACAACAGCCGGAAGGCCGGGCGGCCGACGACAACGTGGTCGACGCCGAGTTCAAAGAAGTGAAGAAGTGATATTGCGGGCAGCCCCTTGGGCTGCCCCGGTATTTCGCCGCGTTCGAGGTGACAAGCTGCGCTTGCACCTCAACGCGGCGGTTCTGTTTCAGACTTCCTGAGATTTCACATGGCAAAGCGCGACTACTACGACATCCTAGGCGTGCCCCGCAATGCCGGGGCCGACGACATCAAGAAGGCCTACCGCAAGCTGGCCATGAAGCACCACCCGGACCGCAACCAGGGTGACAAGGCCAAGGCCTCGGAAGAGAAGTTCAAGGAGGCCAACGAGGCCTACGAGATCCTGACCGACCCGCAAAAGCGTGCCGCCTACGACCAGTTCGGCCATGCCGGGGTGGACCCGAACATGGGCGGGCGTGGCGCCGGGCCGGAGGGCTTCGGCGGCTTCGCAGAGGCCTTCGGCGACATCTTCGGCGACATCTTCAATGGCGGAGCCGGGGCAGCCGGCGCGCGGCGTGGCGGGGGCCAGCAGGTCTATCGCGGCAACGACCTGAGCTACGCGATGGAGATCACGCTGGACGAGGCCGCGCGCGGTAAGGACACGCAGATCCGCATCCCCAGTTGGGAGACCTGCGAAAGCTGCCATGGCAGCGGTGCCAAGCCCGGCACCAGCCCCAAGGCCTGCGGTACCTGCAATGGCGGTGGCACGGTGCACATGCGCCAGGGCTTCTTCAGCATCCAGCAGACCTGCCCGCACTGCCGCGGCGCCGGCAAGATTATTCCGGACCCCTGCACCACCTGCAACGGCGCGGGCAAGATCAAGAAGCAGAAGACGCTGGAGGTGAAGATCCCGGCCGGCATCAACGAGGGCATGCGCATCCGCTCCGCCGGCAACGGCGAGCCGGGCACCAACGGTGGCCCGAACGGCGACCTGTACATCGAAATCCGCGTCAAGGCGCATGACATCTTCGAGCGCGACGGCGACGACCTGCACTGCAGCGTGCCGGTGGGCCTGACCACTGTCACTCTCGGCGGGACGATCGAGGTGCCTACACTCGGCGGCAACGCCGAGATCGAGTTGCCCGAGGGCACACAGCATGGCAAAACCTTCCGCCTGCGCGGCAAAGGCATCAAGGGCATCCGCTCGAGCTACCCCGGCGACCTATATGCACACATCGCGGTGGAGACGCCGGTGAAGATCACCGAACACCAACGCAAGTTGCTGAAGGAACTGGACGAGTCTTTCCGCAAGGGCGGCGACCGGCATTCTCCCAACGAGAAGAGTTGGACCGACCGCGTCAAGGACCTGTTCAAGTAGCGCCGGCGGTGTTCAGAACAGGCTGGCCTGTGCAGCGTCGACCACGGGCGGCCGGAACTTAGTCAGGTCGAGTTCACAACGCTCGCGGTTCAGGCTGAAACGTGCGCAGGCCTTGTGAAAGCGCTGGTGCAGCAACTGTGCCCACACGCCCTGCCCGGTCATGCGCGTGCCGAACTGCGCATCGTTGTCGCGGCCGCCGCGCATCTCGCGCACACGCGCCATGATGCGTTCGGCGCGCTCGGGATAGTGCGCGTCGAGCCATTGCTGGAACAAGGGGTTCACCTCCCAGGGCAACCGAAGCACGATGCTGAAGGCGCGCGTCGCGCCGCAGCCGGCTGCGGCCTCGAGGATGCGTTCGAGCTCGGGTTCGTTGAGAAACGGAATCACCGGCGACACACTCACGCCCACCGGCACACCGGCCTTGGCCAGCGTCTCGATCGTGCGCAGGCGCCGCGCCGGCGCTGCGGCGCGCGGTTCCAGCCGGCTTGCCAGATGATTGTCCAGCGTAGTGACCGACACGTAGGCTGCGGCCAGGCCGTCGTGTGCCATCGGCGCGATCAGATCCAGGTCGCGCTCCACCAGCGATGATTTGGTGACCAACGAGAAGGCATGGCGGGCTTCGCTCAGCACCTCGATCACCGAGCGCGTGATACGCAGGCTGCGTTCAGCCGGCTGGTAGGCATCGGTGGCCGATCCCAGGTTCAGCATCTTCGGTATGTAGCCGCGTCGTGAGAAGGCTTCGCGCAGCCGCTCGGCGGCATTCACCTTGGCGACGATGCGCGTCTCGAAGTCGATGCCCGGAGACAGGTTCAGATAGCTGTGCGTCGGCCTTGCATAGCAGTAGATGCAGCCATGCTCACAGCCCCGATAGGGGTTGATCGACAGGTCGAAGCCGATGTCGGGCGAATCGTTTTGCGCAAGGATGCTGCGCACCGATTCTTCCAACACCAGCGTCCGCGGCGCCAGACGCTCCTCGGTGACGGCCTGCTGCAGTGTGCCCCAGCCGTCATCGAAGTCCTCGTTCTGCCTTGTGTTGAAGCGGTGCGGCAATGCCCAGGCCGTGCCGCGTCCCCTCAGCGCCTCGGGTATCGCTCGTGCGTCGATCAGTTCGACGACCGGCCGTGATTTCGACATACTGTATTTTCATACAGTCATCGCAATCCTGCAAGTTCAGTAGTCGGAGCCCGCGCTGCCCGGCGCCAGATTGTCGAAACGCGTCAGCGGCTTGAGGAAGGTGAGCTTGAGCATGCCCGTCGGCCCATTGCGTTGCTTGCCGATGATGATTTCGGCCACACCAGGTTCTTTGCTGTCCTTGTTGTAGTACTCGTCGCGGTAGATGAACATGATGACGTCGGCGTCCTGCTCGATCGCGCCCGATTCACGCAGGTCGCTCATCATCGGCCGCTTGTCGGTGCGGCTCTCGACACTGCGATTCAGCTGCGACAGCGCGATCACCGGGCACTGCAGTTCCTTGGCCAGCGCCTTCAGGCCGCGCGAGATTTCGCCAATCTCGGTCGCGCGATTCTCTTCGCTGGAACTGGTGCCGCTCATCAGCTGCAGATAGTCGACGACGATCAGGCCGAGCGTGCCGCCGAACTGGCGCGCCATGCGCCGGGCACGCGCGCGCAACTCAGCCGAGTTCAGCGCCGGTGTCTCGTCGATGAACATCTGCACACGACCGAGCCGGTCGACCGCTTCGGCCAGTCGCTCCCATTCCTCGTTGCGCAGTGCACCCGTGCGCAGATGCTGTTGGTCAATGCGGCCGAGCGAGCCGACCATGCGCAGTGCCAGTTGTGCCGCACCCATTTCCATCGAAAACACCAGCACCGGCAGGCCTTCCTGCACCGACACATGCTCGGCGATATTCAGTGCGAATGCGGTCTTGCCCATCGACGGTCGGGCCGCCAGCACGATCAGGTCGCCCTTCTGCAAGCCGGCGGTCATGCGGTCCATGTCGAAGAAACCGGTGCGCACGCCGGTCACCTCCTCGGCACCGTTCTCCGCCAGCTCGTTAACGCGGTCGATCAAGGCCCCCACCAACTTGTCGATGCCCTGGAATCCCTGGCGGTTGCGCGAGCCTTCCTCGCCGATCTTGAAGATGCGCCCCTCCGCCTCGTCGAGGATCTGCGAGACCGCGCGGCCCTGCGTGTTGAAGGCGGTGGTGGCGATCTCGTCGCTGGCTGCGATCAGCTTGCGCAGGATCGCGCGTTCGCGCACGATCTCCGCATAGCGCCGCATGTTGGCCGCGCTCGGCACACTCTGCGCCAGCGCGTTCAGGTAGGCCAGGCCCCCACAGTCGGCCGCCTTGCCCAGGTTCTGCAGGTGCTCGAAGACAGTGATCACATCGGCCGGCTTGCTGGCACTGACCAGCGCACCCACGGCCGCATAGATCAACCGGTGCTCGTGGCGATAGAAGTCGCTTTCGCTGAGCAGATCGCCGGCCTTGTCCCAGGCCAGGTTGTCGAGCAGCAGGCCGCCGAGCACGCTCTGCTCGGCTTCGTTGGAATTGGGCGGCACGCGCAGGCGCGCCACTTCGCTGTCCCGCGGTTCGGGCCCGGGGTCGCGTGAATCGAAGATGGCAGACATGCGGGGGATGATAGGCCGCGACGTCACCCAAGCCTGTGCACAAGCCTGTGGATGAACGGCGCGTTAGCTGTGGAAATGCGACCGGCGCCCCGAAAAGAACGAAGGCCGGACGATGCCGGCCTTGCGTTGGGCCCGGAAGCGGGCCTCAGGCGACTTCGCCGACCACCAGCACGGTGAGTTCCGCAACCACGTCGGTGTGCGGCGACACCGACACCGGATGCTCACCGGTGACCTTCAGCGGGCCATTCGGCAGGCGCACCTGCGACTTGTGGATGCTCAGGCCCATCTTGGCCAGACCGTCGGCAATATCGGCGTTGGTGACCGAACCGAACAGCCGCCCGTCGACGCCAGCCTTCTGGCTGATCTGTACCACCTTGCCGCTGAGTTGATCTTGCAGCGCTTGTGCCGCAGCCAACTTCTCGGCGGCAGCCTTTTCGAGATCCGCACGGCGCGTTTCGAACTCCTTGAGTGCGCTTTCCGTGGCGCGGCGGGCGCGCTTGCCCGGAATCAGGAAATTGCGCGCGTAGCCGTCCTTGACCTTGACCACGTCACCCAGGTTGCCCAGGTTGGCGATCTTTTCCAACAGGATGATTTGCATGCTCGGCTCCGTTAGACCTTGTGCTGGTCAGAGTACGGCAGCAACGCGAGGAAACGCGCACGCTTGATGGCCGTGGTCAGCTGACGTTGGAAGAAGGCGCGCGTACCGGTCAAACGGGCCGGCGTGATGCGGCCGTTGTCGCCGATGAAGTCGCGCAAGGTATCGATGTCCTTGTAGTCGATCTCCTTGACACCGGCGACGGTGAAGCGACAGAAGCGCTTGCGGCGAAACAGCAGCGACTGCTGGTTGCGCTTCGGGCGCTTGTCCTTGGAAAACCGACCTTTACCACGTGGCGGGGGCATAGTGAACTCCTTGAAAATCTATCCGGTAAATCAATCCGATTTGGGCTCGAGGGCCGTGACATGAAACAGCAAGCCGCGTCCGTTGCGCGCCGAAGCCAGGAACCCGGCAAAGTTGCCGGCGCTGCCCAACTCCATTGCGCCTACCGGCTGCGTGATGCGTCCGATGGCCACCGAGCGGATCTGCATCGACACCTTGCGCAGCTGGCCGTCTTCGCTGAGTTCGGATTCGTGCTTCAGCTCGAAATCCAGAACCGGCAAGCCGGCCGGGGTGTAGCGCAAGGCACGGCGCTCGACCAGCCGGGCGGCGAGAACCAGACGGTTCACGCGCGGCAAGCTGGCTTCAGGCCGAGGCTCCCTGTGGGGCCGAGCGGCGCGAATCGTCCTTGTCGCTCGACTTCATCATCACCGACGGCGTGGTCACCGCGCTGTCGCGTTGTACCGTCAGGTGGCGCAGCACGGCGTCGTTGAAACGGAAGCCCGTCTCGAGCTCGACCAGCGTCTCGCTGCTGCACTCGATGTTGATGCACAGGTAATGGGCCTTGGCCAGCTTCTGGATCATGTAGGCCAGCTGGCGCCGGCCCCAGTCCTCGACACGGTGCACCGTGCCACCGCCGCCGTTGATGAGCGTCTTGTAGCGCTCCAGCATGGCGGGAACCTGCTCGCTTTGATCCGGATGGATCAGCAGGATGATCTCGTAATGACGCATGAACACTCCTTATGGATTCCAGTATGGAAGCCGCCCCGAAGCGTCCTCGATGTCCGTGGCAAACCATGAACATTGAGCGGGTACGGCAAGGGAAAAGCCTATGAGTATAACGCAGCCGCCACACCGCACCGCACAGTGCGCGGTTGGCTGCTGCGCAGCGAGCCAGCAGGCGACGTCAAGCCCGGCCGGCGGGCTTCACATTCGGGTAGCGCACATGCTCGACCATGTCCTGCACGGCCCTCGAAGGCGCCGGCGCGAACAGGCTTACGAGGATGATGACCGCGAAGCCGAGCGGCACACCGAAGACACCGGCGGAGATCGGCTGGATCGCGAACCACAGGTCCACCGGGCTGGTGATGCCGAACACGCCGCGCAACCAGGTCTGGTTCATGACCATGTAGTACATCGTGATGCCCAGACCGCTCACCATGCCCAGCACCGCCCCCCATTTGCTCGCGCGCTTCCAGAAGATGCCCAGCACCAGCGCCGGAAAGAAGGCGGAGGCCGCGAACGAGAAGGCCGCCGACACCAGGAAAAGGATGTCCGCGGGTTTCTGCGCCGCCACCGACGCCGCGGCCACGGCCACGATCAGCAGCAGCGCCTTCGAGATGGCGACACGCCGTGCGGTCGACGCATTCGGGTCGATCATCTTGTAGTACAGGTCGTGCGAGATCGCGTTGGCAATGGTGAGCAGCAGTCCGTCCGCGGTGGACAACGCGGCGGCCAGGCCACCAGCCGCGACCATGCCCGACACCACATAGGGCAAACCGCCGATGGCCGGCGTGGCGAGCACGATGATGTCGCCGCCGATCTTCATTTCGCCCAATTGCAGGATGCCGTCCTTGTTGACATCGCTCACCGACAACAGCGTGGGATCGACCCGGCTCCAGGCCGAGATCCACGACGGCAGCTTGTCGAAGGGCGTGCCCACCAGCACCGTGAAGATCTCGTACTTGACCAGCACCGCCAGCGCCGGCGCGGTGAAGTACAGCAAGAAGATGAAGAACAGCGACCAGGTCACCGACTGTCGCGCCTCCTTCACCGACGGCGTCGTGTAGTAGCGCATCAAGATGTGCGGCAAGGCGGCGGTGCCCACCATCAGGCAGAACACCAATGCCAGGAAGTTGCGGCGCGAGTCGTCGAAGCTCTGCACCGCCTTTTCATCGCCATTTGGGTCGCCCGCGAACTGCTGCGCATGGCGCGGCATCCCTGCCAACGGCTTGGCGCGCGCCTCGGCCGCCGCCTTGGCCTTGGTCCAGGCCTGCGTGGCCGCCGCTTCGTTGGCCGGCAGCGCCGACAGCGCCCTGCTCGCGGCCTGGATGTCGGCCAGCGGCGCATTCGCGATACGCAGGTCGGCCAGCTTGAGGGTCAGCGCCGCCCTTTCGGCAATCAGCGACGCTCCCACATCCTTCAGCTTGGCGCCCAATTCGTCGGCCTGCTGCCCGAAGATCGCGATGACCTGCTTTTCCTTCGGGTCGTCGATCAGCCGTTGTTCGGCCTGTGTCACCTTCTGCAATTGGTAGCCGTAGATCGCCTGCGGCACCGGCACGCCGGTCTGCTTCACCGACAGCCACACCACCGGGATCATGTAGGCCATGATGAGGATGATGTATTGCGCCACCTGCGTCCAGGTCACCGCGCGCATGCCGCCCAGGAACGAGCACACCAGGATGCCGCCCAGCCCGACGAAGATGCCGATCTCGAAGGCCAGGCCCGACAGCCGCGTGGTGATCAGGCCTACACCGTAGATTTGCGCCACGACATAGGTGAAGGAACACAGGATCGCCGCCAGGATGCCGATGAAGCGCGGTGCGTTGCCTTCGTAGCGCGCTCCCAGAAAGTCGGGAATCGTGAACTGCCCGAACTTGCGCAGGTACGGCGCCAGGAACAGCGCGACCAGACAGTAGCCGCCGGTCCAGCCGAGAATGAACGCCAGGCCGCCGAAGCCTGTGAGGTACAGCGTGCCGGCCATGCCGATGAAGGAGGCCGCGCTCATCCAGTCGGCGCCGGTGGCCATGCCGTTGTACATCGCCGGCACGCGCCGGCCGGCGACGTAGTACTCGGCGGCATCCGAGGTGCGACTCATGATGCCGATGCCGGCGTACAGCCCCACCGTGGCGAACAGGAAGACCAAGCCGATCATCTGGCGCGACAGGCCCATCTGCTCGAAGATCGCCAGCGTGATCACGAAGCTGATGAAGCCGCCGGTGTACCAGCCGTAGACCTTGTTCAGCTGCTTCTTGAAGGCGCGATTGGATTGGGCCGAACTGACGGCGCCATGCTCGAAACCCATGCCTGCCATGTCACTCTTCCTCGGCCACGTCGTGCTCTTGGTCGAGCCGGTTCATGTAGAACGCGTAGATGCCGACGATGGCCACATAAACCACCAGCGCACCCTGCGAGGCCACCCAGAAACTAAAGGGCCAGCCGAAGAATTCGAAGCTCAGTTCGCGCGCGAAATACGCCGCGACGAAGGTCACCATGAACCAGACGAACATCAGGATCGTCGTGATTCTCAGGTTCTTTCGCCAGTAGCGCTGAAGGTTCTCGCTGACCTGCATCTTTCACCCCTTGCTTCGTTGCATGGCGCCCTGCCGGGCCCGTTGCACACGGGCTCGATGCACTTCAACTGAAAGTGCGGCCTGCGTCGATGCATGCATCAAACCGAGGCGCTCGACTCAAGCTGCTTCATTGGCAAGCACACCCATCTCGCGCTCCAGCTGCGCCGCAACCTTGGGTTCGAAACCCTTCAAGTGCCGGATGATTTTCGCCGCCTCATCCGGTTGCCGGCTGTCGACATGGGCACGGGCCAGCTGATACCAGCCGTAGGGGCTCATTGGCTGCAATTCCGTGTTGCGCTTCAGCGCGGTGATGGCTTCGCCGAAGCGCCGCAGCCGGATCAGCACCAGTCCCTGGCCATACCACGCGCGATCGAGCCTGGGGCTCAGTTCCGCAGCGCGCCGGAAGGCTTCGAGGGCCTCGTGCCAGCGTTCGGCCTGCTCGAGCACGTAGCCCTTGTTGAACCAGATGTGTGCGTCCTCGGGATGCTGCCGCAACAGCACGTCGAAATCGGCCAGCGCCGCTTGCTGACGGCCTGCCAGCGCATGCAAGTGGGCGCGGCTGGCGCGCGGGTAGCTGCGGTCGGCAAATCGCAGCACCATGGCGTCGAACACGCTCTGCGCCTGTTCGGTGCGCCCCATCAGGAGCCAGGCCCTTGCCTTGAGCTGCAGCCACCGGTAGAGAAGTTCGCTCATTTGCAGATGTCGATGCCGGCCTCGATGCAAAGCCCGATCTTCTCGAAAGTGACCACCGCGTACACGATGAGCAGCATGAAGAAGGTCACGAGCGGCACCTGGCTGTCCGACACCAATGCAGGCGTCAGCCGCCGGACCAGCGCAGTGAAGGGTTTGCTGACGATCTGCAGCAACTGATAGAACAGGTTCTGGTTTCGCCTGGCACCGGCCAGCACATACAGCACGGCCTGTCCGACCATGGACAGCAGCGCGATGTACAGGACCAGTTGCAAGGCATTGATGAGTGTCAGCATGAAGTTTCGACGGGCAATTGCCGGCATGTGATTGCCGGCCTCGCGAAGCCTCGGACGTTGCGCGATGCCGTGGTCGTCGCCAATAGGCGTTTGCCCAGGCCTGCGGGCAGGGCTGAGCTGCGGCACGTCCACACAGCGCCGCCCGCCACGAGCCTAGCGCTTTGCCAGGCGTTGCCAGGTCTCGACCACGGTGTCGGGGTTCAGCGAGATCGACTCGATGCCTTCCTGCGCCAACCAGTCCGCGAAGTCCGGGTAGTCGCTCGGCCCCTGGCCGCAGATGCCGACGTACTTGCCGGTGGCACGGCAGGCAGTGATGGCGCGCGCGATCATGGCCTTCACCGCCGGATCGCGTTCGTCGAAGTCGTCGGCCAGTTGCACCAGCCCCGAGTCGCGATCCAGGCCCAGCGTGAGTTGCGTCAGATCGTTCGAGCCGATGGACATGCCGTCGAAATGCTCCAGGAACTGGTCTGCCAGGATGGCGTTGCTCGGCACCTCGCACATCATGATCAATCGCAGCCCGTTCTGGCCACGCTTCAGGCCGCGCTCGGCCAGCATCTCGTTCACGCGCTGCGCCTGTTTCACGGTGCGCACGAACGGCACCATGATCTCGACGTTGGACAGGCCCATCTCGTTGCGCACACGCTTGAGCGCCTCGCATTCCATCGCGAACGCATCAGCAAACTCCGGGCTGACATAGCGCGAGGCGCCGCGAAACCCGAGCATCGGGTTCTCTTCGTCGGGCTCGTAGCGCGAGCCGCCGATGAGCTTGCGGTATTCGTTGGACTTGAAGTCCGACAGGCGAACGATCACGGTCTTGGGCCAGAAGGCCGCGGCGATCGTGGCCACGCCTTCGGCCAGCTTGTCCACGTAGAAGGCGCGCGGCGAGGCATGGCCTCTGGCCACCGATTCCACCGCCTTCTTCAGGTCGGTATCGATGTTCGGATAGTCGAGGATCGCCTTCGGGTGCACTCCGATGTTGTTGTTGATGATGAATTCCAGCCGCGCCAAGCCCACGCCGGAGTTCGGCATTTGGCAGAAATCGAAGGCCATCTGCGGGTTGCCGATGTTCATCATGATCTTGATCGGGCAGTAGGGCATCTCGCCGCGCTGCACGTCGCTGACCTCGGTGTCCAGCAGCCCGTCGTAGACGAACCCCGTGTCGCCCTCGGCACAGGACACCGTGACCAGCGCGCCGTCCTGCATCTTCTGGGTCGCGTCGCCGCAGCCCACCACCGCAGGAATGCCCAGTTCGCGCGCGATGATCGCCGCATGGCAGGTGCGCCCGCCTCGGTTGGTGACGATGGCCGCGGCACGTTTCATGACCGGTTCCCAGTTCGGGTCGGTCATATCGGTGACGAGCACGTCGCCCGGCTGCACACGATCCATCTCTGCCGGCGAAGCGATCAAACGAACCGGGCCGGTGCCGATCTTTTGCCCGATGGCGCGGCCTTCGGCCAGGACCAGGCTTTTTGCACTCTTGCTCTTCAACCGGTAGCGCTGCTCGACCTTGCCTTCGGCCTGACTCTTCACCGTTTCGGGCCGTGCCTGCAGGATGTAAAGGCGGCCGTCCTGGCCATCCTTTCCCCACTCGATGTCCATCGGCCGGCCGTAGTGCTGCTCGATGATCAGCGCATAACGCGACAGTTCGATGACGTCATCGTCGCTGAGTGCATAACGGTTGCGCTGCTCGGGCGCCGTGTCAACGGTGCGCACCAGTTCGCCGCGCTCGCTCAGCTCCTGCCCGGTGGAGAACTCCATGCGAATCAGCTTGCTGCCCAGGCTGCGCCGGATGATCGGGAACTTGCCGCTGCGCAGCGTCGGCTTGTGCACGTAGAACTCGTCGGGGTTGACGGCGCCCTGCACCACCGTCTCGCCCAGGCCATAACTCGCTGTGATGAAGACCACGTCCTTGAAGCCGGACTCGGTGTCGAGCGTGAACACCACCCCAGCCGAGGCCAGGTCGGAGCGCACCATGCGCTGCACGCCGGCGGAAAGGGCCACATCGCTGTGCGCATAGCCCTTGTGCACGCGATAGCTGATGGCACGGTCGTTGTACAGCGACGCGAAGACCTCCTTCATCTTGAGCAGCACCATGTCGATGCCGACCACATTGAGGAAGGTCTCCTGCTGCCCTGCGAAGGACGCATCGGGCAGGTCTTCGGCCGTGGCCGACGAGCGCACCGCGAAGGACGCCCCGGGGTTGTCGGCCGTGAGGCGTTCGAATTCCTTGCCAACGGCCTCGCCCAGATCTGGCGGGAACGGCGTGTCGACGATCCACTGCCGGATCTGCGCGCCGGCTTCGGCCAGCGCACGCACGTCGTCGGTGTTCAGTTCCGCCAGGCGTGCATTGATGCGTTGCCCGAGGCTCTCGTGTTGAATGAACTGCCGGAAGGCATGCGCCGTGGTGGCGAAGCCCCCCGGCACCGCCACGCCCGAGGCCGCCAGTTGGCTGATCATCTCGCCGAGTGAGGCGTTCTTTCCGCCCACCGACTCGACGTCGGTCATTCTCAACTGCTCAAAAGGTACGACCAGGGCGGTCGCCAGAGAGGTGGATGACATGGCAAGGCTCCGTGAGGTGGCAAGGGCAGCGCATCCGATGACCCGCACCGCGCGTGCGTGGCGTTGTGTCGTGCCTCGATGGCTGGGCCGGTGGCAAACATGGCGTGGCTGGGCGTCGGGTGCAATTGCAGGGAATTCTACGGAGTTCTTCCCTATCATCCCCGCTCAACTTCCAGCGCCCAGGCGCGCATGCCGGCCATGCTCAACCGCACCGTGTTCTTTGTCTCCGACGGCACCGGCATCACTGCCGAGACCTTCGGCAACTCGATCCTGGCGCAGTTCACGGCCAAACCGAGGCGCATGCGCCGCCCCTTCATCGATACGGTGGACAAGGCCTGGGCCGTACTGCGAGAAATCAATCACACCAGCGAGCGCGAAGGCGGACGCGTAATCGTCTTCATCACGCTGGTCAACGACGAGATCCGCGAGGTGCTGACCCACGACGCCTGCAAGGGCCTGGTGCTGGACATGTTCAGCACATTCGTTGAACCGCTCGAGGCCGAGTTCGGCGTCAGGTCGAACCATCGCATCGGCCGCTTCTCGGACACCGTCAAGAGCGGCGAGTATCACGACCGCATCGAGGCCATCAACTTTTCGCTAGCGCATGACGACGGCCAGTCGGTGACCAACCTGGCCCACGCCGACGTGATCCTGATCGGCGTCAGCCGCAGCGGCAAGACGCCGACTTCGCTGTACCTTGCAATGCAGCATGGCATCAAGGCCGCCAACTATCCGCTCATCCCCGAGGACTTCGAACGCGCGCAACTGCCTTCTGCCCTGGTGCCCTACAAGGCCAAGTGCTTCGGTCTTTCGATCGACCCGCAGCGGCTGTCCCAGATCCGCAACGAACGGCGCCCTGGCAGCAAGTACGCCTCGATCGAGAACTGCCGTATGGAAGTGCTCGAGGCCGAACTGATGATGCGCCGCTCCGCAATCGTCTGGTTGTCGTCCACGCACAAGTCGATCGAGGAGATTTCCGCCACGATCATGCGCGACCTGCGCACCGACCGGCAGGGCTACTGACACACCCGCGTCAGGCGCGACCGGCGCGATCAGCCGCGCCGGTGCAGGCTCTCGTGCAGGCAGATCGCGGCCGCGGCGGCGACGTTGAGCGATTCTTCGCCACCGGGCTGTGCGATGCGCACCGTCAGTGCGCAGCGCGTCGCCAGGTCGGCGGCCACGCCCTGGCCTTCGTGGCCGAACACCCAGGCGCAGGGATGCGGCAACGCGGCCTGATGCAAGGCAGCAGTGGCATGTGAACTGGTCGCTATCCAGGGCAGCTGCAGCACCGACAGATCCTCCAGCCGCAGCATCTCGCGCAGTTGCAGCGCGAAATGCGCGCCCATGCCAGCGCGTAGGACCTTGGGCGACCACAGCGCCGCAGTGCCTTGCAGGGCCAGCACCTGCCGCACGCCCAGTGCCGAGGCACTGCGCAGGATGCTGCCTACATTGCCGGCATCCTGCAGCCGGTCGAGAATCACGGTTGGCGCGTCCAGGCACAGGGCCTGGTCCGCCGGCCGCTCGATCAATGCACCGATGGACGCAGGCGATTCCAGCGTGCTCAGCTCCCTGAACAGGTGCTCCGGCACCAGCAGCACACGCTGCGCCTGTTGTGCCAGGCTGCGCAGCGATTCGTTGTCCCAGGCCTGCGCCGTCAGCAGCACCTGCTGCAAGGGCCTGCCTCGCGCCAGACATGCGTGCAGCAGATGGTCGCCTTCCAGCCACAGCAATGCGCCGTTGCGCCGATAGGCTGCTGGGTCGCGCAGCATGCGGCGCACCAGCACCAGGCTGGGGTTGTCGCGTGACGAGATGGACAGCGGCATGGCGCCCTCATGCCGTCTTGCGCACGGCGCGCACCGGGCCAAAGCTGCTGCGGTGCTCGGGGCAGGCACCATGTTGCCTCAATGCCTGCAGGTGTTCGGTGGTGGGGTAGCCTTTGTGCGCAGCGAACCCGTATTGTGGAAAGCGATCGTGCAGATCAAGACACAGGCGGTCTCGGTGTACCTTGGCCAGGATCGACGCCGCCGCAATCGCCTGCACCTTGGCATCGCCCTTGACCACGGCAAGCACCGGCACCTGCAGCACGGGCGTGCGGTTGCCGTCCACCAACACCACATGCGGTCGCAGGCGCAGACCCTCGACGGCACGGCGCATCGCCAGCAGCGTAGCCTGCAGGATGTTGAGTTGATCGATCTCCGCCACACTGGCCTCGGCCACGTGGCAACACAGCGCCTTCGCACGGATCTCGTCGTACAGATGCTCACGCCGCCGAGGCGTGAGTGTTTTCGAATCCGCCAGCCCGCGCACCGGTCTCAGTTCGTCGAGCATCACCGCCGCGGCCACCACCGGGCCCGCCAGCGGGCCGCGACCGGCCTCGTCCACGCCCGCCATCAGCCCCTGGCCGCGCCACGGCAGGCCCAGCTGCTCAATCTTCAAGAATCTGCGCGATCGCATCGGTGGCGCGGCGCGCAGTGTCGCGTCGCAGTTGCAGGTGCATTTCGGTGAAGCGCGAGGCCAGCCGCTCGGCGCGTACGCTGTCCTCCAATTGGGCCAGTACCGCGTCGGCCAACGCCGATGCTTGGCAGTCGGCCTGCAGCAGTTCGGGCACGACGAATTCGCCGCACAGGATATTCGGCAACCCGACGTAGGGCAGATAGCTCAGGCGCTTGAAGAGCATGGCATTCAGCCAATGCGAGCGGTAGCCGATGACCATCGGCCGCTTGAACAATGCGGCCTCCAGCGTGGCCGTGCCGCTGGCGATCAAGGTCGTGTCGCAGGCCGCGAGCGCCTCGTGCGCGCGCCCGTCGAGCAGTTGCACCGCAACGCCCGGCGCATGCACGCGCAGCAGCGCCTGCAGCACCGTTTGCAGGCCGGCGGAGGCCGGCAGTACGAAGCGCAGATCGGGCCGTCGCTGCTGAAGCAGCACCGCCGCCTGCAGGAACACCGGAGCCACGTCGCGCAGTTCTCCCATGCGACTGCCCGGCAGCAAGGCAATCACGGTGTCGGTGTCGGCCAGCCCGAGCGCAGCGCGGGCCGAGGCGCGTGGCGGGTCCAGCGGAATCTGGTCGGCCAACGGATGGCCGACATAGGTCGCCGCGATGCCCGCCTTGTGCAGCAATGCCGGCTCGAAGGGGAACAGGCACAGGACGTGGTCGACACAATCCGCGATGTGCTTGATGCGTCCGCCGCGCCAGGCCCAGATCGACGGGCAGACGAAATGAACCGCCTTGAGCCCGGCACTTTTCAACCGCCGTTCCAGGCCAAGGTTGAAGTCCGGCGCATCGATGCCGATGAAGGCCGTCGGGCGGTCGCGCAGCAGCCGATCGCCGAGTTCGCGGCGCAAGCTCCAAAGCGAGAGGAACTGCCCCAGCGCGTCGACGAAACCATTCACGGCCAGACGCTGGCTCGGCCACCAGGCGTCGAAGCCTTGGGCGGCCATGTGCGGCCCACCGATACCGCCTGCCTTCATCGTCGGCCAGTGCGATGTCAACCCTGCCAGCAGCAATGACGCGAGCAGGTCACCCGAGGCCTCTCCAGCCACCATGCCGAATCGTGGCGCCACCTGCTCAAGCGCGAGCATCGCACGTCAGCGGGCGATGCCGCGGCTCGCCGCAGCCAGGAAATCCGTCATCATCGCAACGTCCGCTGCCGCCGCCGGCACTTCGGTGGCCAGGGTCGTTATGGCCTCGCGCGCTTGTTCGAGTGTCAACTGCTGACGGTAGAGCAAACGATGCATCTGCTTTACTGCGGCAATGCGCGCCGCGTCGAAACCGCGCCGACGCAAGCCTTCGATGTTGAAGCCGCGCACCGTCAGCGGGTTGCCGTCGACCAGCATGAAGGGTGGCACATCCTGCGACACGGCGCTGGAGGAACCGATCATCGTGTGCGCGCCGACCTTGCAGAACTGGTGCACCCCGGACAGGCCACCGACGATGACCCAATCGCCCAGGTGCACGTGGCCTGCGAGTCCGGAATAGTTGGCCATCACGATCTGCTTGCCAAGCTGGCAATCGTGCCCGATATGCACATTGGCCATGATCCAGTTGTCGTCGCCCAACCGCGTGACGCCGGCGTCCTGTGCGGTACCGCGGTTGATGTTGCAGTACTCACGGATGGTATTGCGATCGCCGATATGCAGTTCGGTCGGCTCGCCGGCGTATTTCTTGTCCTGGGGTGCGCCACCCAGTGCGCAATACGGGGCGATGCGGTTGTCGCGGCCGATGACGGTGGGCCCTTCGATGATGCAGTGCGCGCCGATGCGCGTGCCCTCGCCGATGCGCACCTGCGCTGCGACGATCGAGTA
Organism: Rubrivivax sp.; assembly: GCA_024641965.1. Classification (GTDB taxonomy): domain Bacteria; phylum Pseudomonadota; class Gammaproteobacteria; order Burkholderiales; family Burkholderiaceae_C; genus Rubrivivax. The sequence continues at coordinate 38,265 of JAHECC010000001.1, read as the reverse complement.
CGGACCGACCTCGACCGTTGCCGCCAGTTCGGCCGCCGGGTCGACGATCGCGGTGGGGTGGACGCGGGCCACGACTGCGATCAGGGAACGCGCCGGATCGCGCACATCATCTCGGCCTCGGCGGCGAGTTCGGTGCCGACCATGGCGCGTGCCGCGAAACGCTGCACTCCCTGGCGCAGCCGCAGCAGCGTGATCTCGAGCCGCAACTGATCGCCCGGTTCGACCGGACGCTTGAAACGTGCGTGGTCGATGGCGGCGAAATACACCAGGGTCTTCTCGTCGATCTCGACCCCGGCACTTTCGAGCGACAACAGCGCAGCAGCCTGCGCGAGCGCCTCGAGGATGAGCACGCCGGGCATCACCGGTCGAGACGGGAAGTGGCCCACGAAGAAGGGCTCGTTGATGGTCACGTTCTTCAACGCCACCAGGCTCTTGCCCACCTCGTACTCAAGCACGCGGTCGACCAGCAGCAAGGGGTAGCGATGCGGCAGTCGTTTCAGGATCTGGTGGATGTCCATCGTCATGAGCTGTCTCTCTCCAGGGCGCGAAGGCGCGCTCGCAACGCATGCAACTGGCGCAGCGTGGCGGCGTTCTTTTCCCAGGTGACATTGTCGTCGAAGGGAAACACACCACCGTAGCTGCCGGGTTTGAGGATGGAGCGCGTGATCACCGCAGCCGCCGCGACATGCACGTGGTCGACGATCCGCAGGTGCCCGGCAATGCCGACCTGGCCCGCGAAGGTGCAATGCGCACCGATGTGCGTGCTGCCGGCAACGCCCACACAGGCTGCCATGGCCGTGTGCTTGCCGACATGCACGTTGTGCGCGATCTGTATCAGGTTGTCGAGCTTGACACCTTGCTCGATGATCGTGTCTTGCAACGCGCCGCGATCGATGCAGGTGTTGGCGCCGATCTCGACATCGTCGCCGATCTGCACGGCGCCGAGTTGCTCGATCTTCTCCCAGCGCCCTTGCGTGGGCGCGAAACCAAAACCGTCGGCACCGATCACGGCGCCGCTGTGCACGATGCCACGCGCGCCGACGCGACAGGCGGAGCCCAGAGTCACCTTGGCCGCCAGCCGGGTGTGCTCGCCCACGACCGCGTCGGCACCGACGTGGCATGACGGTCCGATCGACGCACCGGCGCCAACGATCGCAGAGGAGCCGACATAGGCCAGCGCACCGACAGCGGCCCGCGCATGGATCTTGGCGCCCGGCTCGATCACCGCACTGCGGTGGATACCCGGCTCGAACGCGGCGCGGGACTGCTGCGCCCACCACTGGGTGAGTCGCGCGTAGTACAGATACGGGTCGTCACACAGGATCGCCGCGGGACGGGCCTGCGCGAGTTCGCGAAACATGGGTGCGGCGATCACACAAGCAGCGGCCGTTTGCTGCAACTGCTCACGATGGCGCGCACTGGCCAGAAAGCTGATGCAATCGGCACCGGCATCAGCGAGCGGCGCGATGCGGCGCAGGATTCGATCGGCGTCGCCGATCAGTTCGCCACCCAACTGGGCGGCCAGTTCGCCAGTGCGGACTTCAAACATGCACGCCCGGCCGCGTGCGCACTCAGCGCGGTGCCGGCGCCGCCGTTGGCGTCGTGTTCAGCCCCTTGATCACCTTCTCGGTGATGTCCACGCGCGGCCCGGCAAAGATCGCCTCCTGCAGGATGACATCGTACTTTTCCTGCTCGAAGATCTGCTTGATGACGCGGTTGGCGCGTTCGACCACGGCCTGCAGTTCCTCGTTCTTGCGCTGCGTCAGATCTTCCTGGAATTCGCGCCGGCGTCGCTGAATGTCGCGGTCCTGCTCGACCAATTCGCGCTGGCGCCTGGCACGCTCGCTCTCGCTGAGCGTCGGTGCTTCTTTCTCGAGTTTCTCGGCCGCCGCCTTCAGCCGCTGGCCCTGCTCGGACAGATCCTTCTCGCGCTTGCCGAACTCGCCCTCCAGACGCGCCTGCGCCGCCTTGGCCGGTGCGGCCTCGCGCAACACACGCTCGCTGTTGACATAGCCGATCTTCAGCTCCTGAGCCAGCGCCACGGAGCAAATCGACATCAACGCAGCCGATGCCGCGACCGCAAGCACCCCGGCGCACCGCGAGAACGTCTTCATCAGAATCTGGTCCCGACCTGGAATTGGAATGGCTGAATTCTATCGGTTCCTTCGGACATCAACGGGATGCCGTAGCTGAGCTTCAGCGGGCCCAATGGAGAGATCCAGCTGATACCCAGGCCGGTGGAGGAACGCAAACTGTCCCAGTTGACCTGCTGGTCTTCGCCCCAGGCATTGCCGATGTCGAAGAAGGCGAAGAAGCGCAGCGTCTTGTCGGCGCCCATGCCGGGCACGGGGATGTAGAGCTCGGCGTTGCCGTTCATCTTGCGCGTGCCGCCAACGAAGGCGCCGGTCGGGTCTATGACGCCCAGCGAGCCCTGCTGGAACACACGCACCGACCCGAGGCCACCGCTGTAGAAGTTCTTGAACACCGGATAGGGCCGCGAACCCAGGCCATAGCCCCAGCCGATCTCGCCATTCAGGCCAAGCGTCAGGTCCAGCGGCAGCGGCAAGTACTGCTGGACCTGGAAATTCAGCCGCAGGAACTGCACGTCGCCCAGCAAACTCAAGTCCATGTTCGCGCGGTAGTAGCGGCCTGCCGTGGGTACGACCGCGCTGTTGCGGCCATCGCGCGACCAGCCGACGGTCAGCGGGAAGGAATAGCTGTCCGGCCCGAATTCTTCGCGATACAGGAAGTAGCTGTTGGGCAGGAATGCGTTGTCACCGATCTGCGTCGACTCGAATCCGAGCCCGAAGAACACCGTGTCGAACTCGGTGAAAGGCACCCCGATGCGTGTCGAAGCGCCCCAGGTGGCCAGCTGATAGGAGTTGCCATAGGTGTTCAATGGGCTCGACGCGCGGTAGTAGACATCGAATGCGCGCGATATGCCGTTGACCGTCCAGTAGGGATCGACTGTGTTGATCGCCAAGGTGCGGTTGTACTTGCCGGTGTTGATGTCGAAGCCAAGGTAGTGGCCCGACCCAAAGACGTTCTCCTGTCGGATCGACGCGCTCAAGGTCACCGATTCGGCACTGGAGTAGCCCGCGCCGATCGACAGGTTGCCGGTAGGTTTTTCGACCACGGTGATCACCAGGTCGACCTGGTCCGGCGCCTGGGCCACTTCCTGCGTGTCGATCGTGACTTCCTTGAAGAAGTTCAGGCGCTCCAGCCGTTCCTTCGACAACTTGATCTTCGCACCGTCGTACCACGAGGCCTCGAACTGGCGGAACTCGCGGCGTATGACTTCGTCACGCGTGCGCGTATTGCCGGCGACCTCGATACGGCGCACATAGACACGACGCGATGGTTCGACCGAAAACACCACGCTGACCCGTGCGCTCTCGCGATTGACCTCCGGCCGCGGTTCGACACGGGCAAAGGCGAACCCGAAGGTCGCGAACAGTTCGCTGAAGCGCCGCACCGTGTTGACCACCTCGTCCCCACGGTAGGGCTGGCCCGGCACCACGCTGACCAAGGACCGGAATTCGGCCTCGCGGCCCAGGAAATCCCCCTCCAGACGGACCGCGGTCACCGTGAACACCTGCCCCTCGCGGATGCTGATGGTGATCGTGATGTCCTGCTTGTCGGTCGAGATGGTGACTTGTGTCGACTCGATGTTGAACTCGAGGAAGCCCCGGTTCAGGTACCAGGCGCGCAACTTCTCCAGGTCGGCGTTCAGCTTGGCGCGCGAGTAGCGATCGCCCTTCGTATACCAACTGAGCCAGCCGCTGGTGCTGGCCTCGAACTGCCCCAACAGCTGCGATTCGGAGAAGGTCTTGGCGCCGACAATGCGGATCTCGCGAATGCGCGCCACGTCGCCTTCGGTCATCGTGAAGGTGATGTTGACGCGGTTGCGTTCAATCGGTGTGACGGTGGTCACCACTTCGGCGCCGTACAGGCTGCGCGAGAGGTACTGGCGCTTGATCTCCTGCTCGGCGCGGTCGATCAGCGCCCTGTCGTAGGGCAGGCCCTCGCCGATGCCGGCGTCGCGCAGCGACTTCAGCAGCACGTCCTTCTCGAACTCCTTCAGGCCGACGAAGGACACGGTGGCGATGATCGCGCGTTCGTCGACGATGATGACCACGATCTGGCCATCGATCTCGACCCGCACATCGGTGAACAAGCCGGTAGCGAAGAGCGCACGCAATGCGGTCGCGCCTTTCTCGTCGGTGTAGCTGTCGCCGATGCGAAACGGCAAAGCACCGAACACCGTACCCGGGTCGGTACGCTGCAGACCTTCGATGCGGATGTCCTTCACCACGAATGGCTGCACCGCGTGCGCAGCGGGCACATGGATCAGGGCGGCCAGCACCAGGCAGGCGGCCATCAGGCGTAAAACATGCGCAACGAGGCGCGACTCGAACACAGGCGACATGGGGAAAGAACTCAGTGCAGGCCCAGCAGTCGGGCCACGTCGTTGAAGAGGGCCACCGACATCAGCGCCAGAAGGATGGCGATGCCGCCGCGTTGCAGCCGCCCCAACCAAAGCTCCGAAACGGGACGCCCGGTCAGACCTTCGAAAAGATAATACATCAGGTGTCCGCCGTCGAGCATGGGCAGCGGCAGCAAGTTCAGCACGCCCAGGCTCACACTGACGAGTGCCAGAAATCCGAGGTAGTAGCTCAAACCCTGCTGGGCCGATTGACCCGCATAGTCGGCGATCGTCAGGGGGCCGCTCAGGTTGCGCAACGAGGCTTCGCCGACGATCATGCGGCCCAGCATCTTCAAGGTCAGGACGCTCAGTTCCCAGGTGCGTTCAGCACCGCGCTGCAAGCCTTCCCAAAGGCCACGCTGCACCGTGACCATTTCGACTGGCCCGCCGACGAAGGCGTCGATGCGGCCAATGCCGACACCGTTGTCGTCCATCACACGCGGCGCGACCTCAATGTCGAGCACTTGCCCTGCACGATCGACCTGCCAGCGCATCGTCGAGGCCACGCCGTTGCGCACCGACTGGCGGATGCGCTCGCGCAAACTCTGCGCGTCGGCGACGGGCTGACCATCGACCTTGAGCACCTGATCGCCTGAGCGCAGGCCGGCCTTCGCCGCCGGGCCACCGATCTTCACCTCACCCATCACCGGATCGCTGTAGGCCGTGCCCAGCCCCACCTGCCGCATCAGTGTGGCGTCGATCTCGCTTGCGTCGAGCCGCGACAGATCCAGCATCACCGTGTGCGTTGCGCGGCCGCGCAGATCCGTCACCGACAACTGCAACGGTTGGCCATCCAGCGCGGCCCTGGTGATCTGCCAGCGCAGATCGCTCAACGAGCGCACTTCGGTCCATTCGTCGCCCTGACGCGCGGTGGCGCGCACCCAGTCGCCCGAGCGCATGCCGGCGCGTTCGGCCAGGCTCGCCGCCGTCGGCGCACTGAGTACCGCCTTGGGTTCATCGGTGCCGATCCACTGTGCGGCAGCGAAAAGCAGCACCGCCAGCAGCAAATTGGCCGCGGGGCCCGCGATGACGATCGCCGTGCGACGCGACAGCGGCTGGCGGTTGAAGGCGCGGTGCTGTTCATCCGCGTCGACCGGGCCTTCACGCTCGTCGAGCATGCGCACATAGCCGCCCAGCGGCAGCGCGGAGACAACGAACTCGGTGGCATCCGCGCCATGCTGCCGACGCCACAGCACGCGGCCAAAACCAACGGAAAAGCGCAACACCTTGACGCCGCAGGCGACGGCCACGCGGTAGTGCCCGTACTCATGCACCACCACCAGAATGGCCAGCGTGACCAGGAAGGACAGCACGGTGAAGATCATCGCGCACGCTCCCGCACCCAGTCGGCGGCGTAGGCACGCGCACGCTCGTCCAGCGCGAGCAGATCGTCCAGCGTGGGCGCGTCGCCCAGATCGGGCACGACCGCGGCTATGGTGTCGGCGTTGAGCGCGTGGATCGCGTCGAAGCGCAAACGCTGCTCAAGAAAGGCGGCCACCGCCACCTCGTTCGCGGCATTCAGCACCGCACTGCTGCCTTCGGGCCCGCGCAGCGCGTCCCAGGCCAGAAACAGACCAGGAAAGCGCGCCGCGTCGGCTGGCTCGAAACTCAACGCGGCCAGGGCATCGAAGTCCAGCCGCGCCGCACCCGATTCGATGCGCTGGGGGAAGGACAGCCCATAGCTGATCGGCCCACGCATGTCCGGCGTGCCCAGTTGCGCCAGCACGTTGCCGTCGCGGCACACCACCATCGAGTGGATGATGCTCTGCGGGTGGATCACCACGCGGATCTGCTCGGGCGCCAGGTCGAACAGCCAACGGGCCTCGATGACCTCGAGTGCCTTGTTCATCATCGTCGCCGAATCGACCGAGATCTTGCGGCCCATCACCCAGTTCGGGTGGGCCACAGCCTCGTCCGGCGTGACGTTGCCCAGGCTGGCCGGGTCGCGCTGGCGGAACGGCCCGCCCGAGGCGGTGAGCACGATGTGTTCAATGGTCTGGGCCCAGTCCTGCCGCTGCGGCGGCAGGCACTGGAAGATGGCCGAATGCTCGCTGTCGATCGGCAGCAGCGTCGCCCCGCCATCGCGCACCGCGCGCATGAACAGCGCACCGCCGACCACCAGCGCTTCCTTGTTGGCGAGCAAGAGCCGCTTGCCGGAGCGCGCCGCCGCCATGCACGGGCGCAGTCCGGCGGCACCGACGATGGCCGCCATGACGCTGTCCACTTCCGAATCCGCCGCCATGTCGCAAAGCGCTTCGGCGCCGCAGCGCACTTCGGTGCCGACACCAGCAGCGCGCAAGGCGTCACGCAAGGGCCGCGCACGTGCCTCGTCGGGCACCACCGCCCAACGCGGCTTCCAGCACAGGCACTGGGCTGTCAGTTCGCCGATGCGCTGCTGCGCGCTCAGACCCAGCACCTCGAAACGCTCGGGATGACGCGCCACGACATCGAGCGTGCTGGTGCCGATCGAGCCGGTCGAACCAAGAATCACCAGACGCTGGGGCCGCGCCACCGGATCTGCCTTCACAACATCAGCAGGGCCATGGCGATCGGAAACACCGGCAACAGTGCGTCGACACGATCCAGCACGCCGCCATGACCGGGCAACAAGCGGCTGGAATCCTTGGCACCGGCGGCCCGTTTGACCAGCGATTCAACCAGGTCACCGACCACGCTCATGCCGGCCAGCAGGGCCAGCGCCACCAGGGTGCCGAGCAAACCCAATTCGGCAAGCAACTGGCTGTACAGACTGGCGCTGTCGGTGTGCAGGTGCGGTTCCACGGCGCGCCAGGCCAGGGCCAAAGCGAACACGCCCAACATGCCGCTGTACACACCTTCCCAGCTCTTGCCGGGACTGATGCCCGGCGCCAGTTTGCGTCTGCCGAAGCGGCGGCCACCAAAGTAGGCAGCGATGTCGGCCACCCACACCAGGCAGAACACGGAAAGGATGAAATTGACACCGATGCCGCGCGCGTGGCTGATGGCCAGCCAGGCCGCCCACAGCGCGGCCAGGCCCAGCAGCCAGCGCGCAATGCGCGGCATGTGGGGCCACAGTGCCGGCCCGCTGCGCAACGCCAACGCACCACCGATGACCCACACCGCTGCGGCCAGTATCCACGCCACGACGGGCGGTTCCTGCGACCAGCCGGCCATGAAGGCTGCGGCACAGGCAAGTGCCAGCAACAGTCCCTGTGCCAGGGACAACACCATGCCGGCCTGATTCAGGCGCCCCCATTCCCAACCGGCCGCGCCGATGAGCACCAGGGTGAGCAGGTTGAAGGGCCAGGAATGATCCGCCAGCAGCGCCGGCACCAGCAAGGCCACCAGCACGACCGCAGTGATCACGCGCTGCGCGAGCATCGACATCAGACGCCCTGCGGCAGCAGGTCTTCCGTCGGAATGCCCCCATAGCGCCGGTCACGCTGTCTGTAGGCCTGAATGGCCGCATCAATGTCCGCTGCGTCGAAATCGGGCCACAGGCGCTCCGTGAAGACGAACTCGGAGTACGCCGATTGCCAAAGCAGGAAGTTGCTGATGCGCATCTCGCCGCCGGTGCGGATGAACAGATCGGGGTCGGGCGCATAGCTCAGCGCCATATAGCGCGACAACGTGGCCTCGTCCAGCGCCTCGGGCTGCACGCCGGCAAGCATGGCCTGGCGGCAAGCCTGCACCATGTCCCAGCGCCCGCCATAGTTGAAGGCCACCGACAAGTTGATGCGGTTGTTCTGCGCGGTGCTGCGCTCGGCATATTCCCAGGCTTCCCGCAGCTTGTTCGAGACCTTCGTGCGGTCACCGACAATGCGCACGCGCACGCCGTCGCCGGCCAGTTTGGTCAGGTACTTGGATACCGCCACCAGCACCAGACCCATCAGTCCCGACACCTCTTCGGAGGGGCGTTTCCAGTTCTCGGACGAAAAAGCGAACACGGTCAGGTAGTCGACACCACGATCGGCAAAGGCATTCACCGCGCGCACCAGCGCGTCGACGCCCTGCTTGTGGCCATACACGCGCGGCATGTAGCGCTTTCGCGCCCAGCGGCCGTTGCCATCCATCACCACCGCCACATGGCGTGGAACGGTCGGATCACGGGGCAGGTCGGAAAAATTCACTGGAGCTGCGTCAGGTGTCAGACCGCCAGGATCTCGGCTTCCTTGGCGTGCACCAGGCGATCGACCTCGGCGACGGTGCGGTCGGTGAGCTTTTGCACGTCGTCCTGCGCGCGATGTTCATCGTCCTCGGTAACCAGCTTGTCCTTCAGCAGCTTCTTCAGGTGCTCGTTTGCGTCGCGGCGCAGGTTACGCACCGCAACCTTGGCTTCTTCGCCCGTATGACGCACGACCTTGGTCAGTTCCTTGCGGCGCTCCTCGGTCAGCGCCGGCATCGGCACACGCACCAAGTCGCCCTGCGAGGCCGGGTTCAACCCAAGGCCGGATTCGCGGATGGCCTTCTCGATCTTCGCGCCCATGCCCTTCTCCCAGGGCTGCACGCCGATCGTGCGCGCGTCGATCAGGGTGACGTTGGCCACCTGGGAGATCGGCACGTCCGAGCCGTAGTACTCGACATGCACCTGATCGAGCAGCCCAGGGTGGGCGCGACCCGTGCGGATCTTCTGCAGTTCGCCCTTGAAGGCCTCGATCGACCGGGCCATCTTGTGATCTGCGGTTTCCTTGATCTCTTCGATGCTCATGATTTCAACCTTCAGTTCAGACGTGCACCAACGTGCCTTCGTCGTCGCCCGCCACCACGCGGCGTAGGGCACCGGGTTTGAAGATGCTGAAGACCTTGATCGGCAGTTTCTGGTCGCGGCACAGCGCAAAGGCCGTCGCATCCATGACCTGGAGGTTGCGCGCAATGGCCTGGTCGAAGCTGATCGTGGCATAGCGCGTGGCGCTCGGGTCCTTCTTCGGGTCGGCGCTGTACACACCGTCGACCTTGGTGGCCTTGAGCACCACCTGCGCACCGATCTCGGCGCCGCGTAATGCCGCTGCCGTGTCGGTGGTGAAGAAAGGGTTGCCCGTGCCGGCAGCAAAGACAACGATCTTGCCTTCTTCCAGGTATTGCAGCGCCTTCGGCCGCACGTAGGGTTCGACCACCTGCTCGATGCCGATGGCCGACATGACACGCGCGGTCATGCCTTCCTGCCGCATCGTGTCGGCCAGCGCCAGCGCGTTCATCACCGTCGCCAGCATGCCCATGTAGTCGGCCGTGGCACGGTCCATGCCTACCGAACCGCCGGCCACACCGCGAAAGATGTTCCCGCCGCCGATGACCACCGCCACCTCGCAGCCCATCTGCGTGATGTCCTGCACCTCGCGCACCATGCGCACGATCGTCGCGCGGTTGATGCCATAGGCGTCATCGCCCATCAGGGCTTCGCCCGACAGCTTCAGCAGGATGCGCTTGTACGCCGGCATGCAACGGGTTCCGATCAGCGAGGATGACGAAGTGTAAGGCGCACCGGGGCCGGCCCGACGCCGGGACTGCCCTACTGTGCCTTGGCGGCCGCCACCTGCGCCGCCACCTCGGCAGCGAAGTCGTCGCTGCGCTTTTCGATGCCCTCGCCCACCACGTACAGCGTGAAGCCGTGGATGGTGGTGCCGCTGGCGTCGAGCATTTGCTTGACGGTCTGCTTGTCGTTCTTCACGAAGCTCTGGTTGAACAGCGACACTTCCTTCAGGAACTTCTGCACCGCGCCGTCGACACGCTTGGCCACGATCTCGGCCGATTGCACCGGCTTGCCTTCGGCCTTGGCCTTTTCGGCATCCTCGGCCGCCTTCAGCGTGGCCACCGAACGCTCCTTGTCGACCAGCGTGGACGGCACCTCGGCGGAGGACAGCGCCACCGGCTTCATTGCCGCCACATGCATCGCCACATCCTTGGCCGCGACATCGTCGCCCGCGTATTCGACCAGCACGCCGATGCGCGTGCCGTGCAGATAGCGCGCCAGTTTGGCACCACCAGCATAGCGCTTGAAGCGCCGCACCGAGACGTTCTCGCCGATCTTGCCGATCAAACCCTTGCGCACATCCTCGACCGTCGGGCCGAAACCCGCCTGTGACAGCGGCAAGACCGCCAGTGCCTCAAGGTTGGCCGGATCGCGCGTAGCCACCAACTCAGCCACCGCATTGGCGAAGGCCAGGAAGTCGTCGTTCTTGGAGACGAAATCGGTTTCGCAATTGACCTCGACCAACGCACCTGCGGCATCGGCCGTCGCCGCGGCCACAACTCCTTCGGCTGTGATGCGCGACGAGGCCTTGCCGGCCTTGCTGCCTAGCTTGACGCGCAGGATCTCCTCGGCGCGCTCCATGTCACCGTCGGCCTCGGTCAGCGCCTTCTTGCATTCCATCATCGGGGCATCGGTCTTGGCGCGCAGTGCGCCGACCATGCTTGCAGTGATTGCGGGCATCTTCATCTCCATGAATAGTGCGGTCGGGCTTCGATGCCGGTCGAAGCCAACGGGCCGGACTTCAGGTGCTCGCCGCGGGCCGGGTCAGGCCGGCCGCCACGGCGCATACACCGGTTTCTTCAAGCGCCTTCGCGCACCTCGACAAACTCGTCACCCTCTGCTCCGGCGGCCTGCGCCACTTCGCTGGTGGTGTTGGCTTTGCCTTCGAGCACCGCGTCGGACACAGCCCGCGCATACAGCGCCACGGCCTTGGCCGAATCGTCGTTGCCGGGGATGACGTAGTCGATGCCGACCGGCGAATGGTTGGTGTCGACCACGCCGATCAACGGAATGCCCAGCTTCTTGGCCTCGGCGACCGCGATCTTGTGGTAGCCAACGTCGATGACGAACATCGCGTCCGGCAGGGCGTTCATGTCCTGGATGCCGCCAATGTCCTTCTCGAGCTTGGTCAGCTCGCGTTCGAACATCAGACCTTCCTTCTTGATCATCTGGTCGATGCCGGACTCCTTCTGAGCCTGCATCTCCTTCAGCTTCTTCAGCGAGGCCTTGACGGTCTTGAAGTTGGTGAGCATGCCGCCAAGCCAGCGCTGGTCGACATAGGGCATGCCACAACGCAGTGCTTCGGCCGCGATGACCTCGCGTGCCTGGCGCTTGGTGCCAATCATCAGGACCGTGCCGCGGCGCGCGGCCAGCTGACGGATGAACTTCATCGCATCGAGAAAGAGCGGTTGCGTCTTCTCGAGGTTGATGATGTGGATCTTGTTGCGATGGCCGTAGATGTATGGGGCCATCTTGGGGTTCCAGAAGCGCGTCTGGTGCCCGAAATGGACACCGGCTTCCAGCATTTCACGCATGGATACAGTCATGATTACTCCGAAGGTTGGTTCTTGAACGCCAGCCAACAACCGCTGCCCCAGGCTTCGCGAGGAAGCCATCCGGACATCGGCACCGTTCGGCGGCCGGGTTCGCTGCGTCGTTCGATCAGGTGTACTGCAGTGCTGCGACAATCGCTGCAATGCAACCCCAAGCAAACCCGAGAATTCTAGCACGCGACCCCCACGACGACCTGTGCGCCATGGCGCTAAAGGTCAGTGCCGGCGCGGTCGCCAGCGAGGCCATCGAGCAATCGATCCAGGCGGCGCACACGTCGATCTGCCGGCATGCCTTCGTGCGGCACTTCGACGACATGGCCCGCGCCACCGCACGCGCCGTCGATATGCAGCGCGAGGCCGGTGCGCCCGTGCCGCCACTGGCGGGACTGGCGGTGTCGATCAAGGACCTTTTCGATATCGCCGGTGTGCCCACCACCGCAGGTTCGAAATCGATGGCTGATGCCACGCCGGCTCTTGTCGATTGCCCCGCAGTGGCAAGGCTGCGCGCGGCCGGTGCGGCCCTCATCGGCCACACCAACCTGACCGAGTTCGCATTCTCCGGCGTCGGCATCAATCCGCACCACGGCACGCCGCTGAACCCGGCCACAGCCGCACTGGACAGTACGCCGCGCATTCCCGGCGGTTCGACCAGCGGCGGCGCGGTGTCGGTGGCCGGCGGCGCTGCGTGGGCGGCGCTGGGCTCCGACACGCGCGGCTCGATCCGCGTGCCGGCCGCATTGCACGGGTTGGTCGGTTTCAAGAACAGCCAGGCGCTGACGCCCACCGAGGGCTGCATACCACTGTCCTTTACGCTCGACACCACCAGCGCCATCACGCGCAGCGTGCGCGACGCGGTGCTGATGCACGAACTGTTGGCGGCGCGCCAGGTGCACTTGCGTCGTCGCCCGATGCGTGCATTGCGGCTGGCCCTGCCTCTGGGCGGCATGCTCGACGGACTGGACGCGACCGTCGGCCGAGCCTTCGAGCGCACTTTGCAGGCGCTGCGCAAAGCCGGCGTTGACGTCGTCGAGCTGCAACTTCCCTCCGATCACGACCCGGCATTGAACAGCGGCCTGATCAGCGCGGCCGAAGCGTGGGCATGGCATCGCGGCCGCATCGACGCGCGTCAGGCCGACTACGATCCCCGCGTGCTGAGGCGCATCCGTGGTGGCAGTGACATCTTGGCGGCGGACTACCTCGACCGCTTGCAGGCCCGGCGTCGCTGGATCGCGCAGATCGACGCGTTGGCATTGGGCATCGATGCGTTCATCTGCCCAACCGTGCCAGTGGTCGCGCCAACGCTGCAGCCCTTGCTGGACGACGACGATGCCTTCTTCGCCACCAACGCCTTGCTGCTGCGCAATCCGTCGGTGGTCAACCACCTCGACGGTTGCGCGTTGTCGCTGCCCTGCCACGCGCCGGGCGAACTGCCGGTCGGTCTGATGGTGTGGGCCGGTGCGATGCGCGACGACACCGTGCTCGACGTGTCCTTGGCCATCGAGCACACGATTGCCCAGGCGGGTCGCTGAGATGCCCATCCATCGGACGCCTCGCGTCGGCTGAAGCATGCGTGTCGCCATCATCGGGGCCGGCATCGTCGGCGTCACGACCGCGTACGAACTGGCCTCCGACGGACACCAGGTCAACGTCTTCGAGCGCCACGCCGGCGTGGCCAGCGGCACCAGCTTTGCCAACGCCGGCGTGATCGCACCGGGTTACGTCACGCCCTGGGCTGCGCCGGGCATGCCCTTCAAGGTGCTGCAGCACCTGTTCGGGCGCCATGCACCGGTGCGCTTCGCGGGCGTGAACGCACTGTCCCATCTGCCCTGGATATGGCGTTGGTGGCGCGCCTGCCGGCCAGCGGTGTACCAGGCCAATCGCAGCCAGATGTTCCGATTGGCCAGCTACAGCAGCCAACGATTGCACGCGCTGACGCAGGACCTGAAGCTCGAGTTCGAGCAGGCTGCGGGCGTGATGGTGCTGCTGCGCAGCGGCCGCGAGCTGACGCACGCACAGGGTTCGTTGCGCCTGCTGCGCGAGTTGCAGGTGCCCTTCGAACTGCTCGATGCCGACCAGTGCCGCAGCCACGAGCCCGGACTCGACCCGGCGACACCGCTGCAAGCCGGCATCTGGCTGCCGCAGGACGAAGTCGGCAACTGCCGCCAGTTCGCGCATCTGCTGAAGACACAGGCACAACGGCTCGGTGCCCGCTTCAACTTCCAGCACGAGGTGCAGTCGCTGGCACCCGGCCAGCGGCCCCGTGTCATCGCACGCGACCTGCAGGCACGCGTTGCGCCGGTCGACGACGAGTTCGACGCCGTGGTGGTCTGCGCCGGGCATCAGGCGAATCCGCTGTTGAAGCCCCTGGGTTGTGGCCTACCGATCATTCCGGTGTATGGCTATTCGATCACGGCACCGCTGCAACAGCGTGACGGCCAGACGACGCCGGGGCCGCGCGGTGCGGTGATGGACGAAAGGTACAAGGTGGCCATTTCACGCTTGGGGCAGCGCGTGCGCGTGGCCGGCAGTGCCGAACTCGGTGGTGCACCGGGCCGGGTGAACGCGGCCGCACTGGCCACGCTGTACAAGGTGCTCGACGACTGGTTTCCCGGCGCGGCGCAACGCTCGCAGGCAGTCGCATGGAAGGGCGCCCGACCGATGCTGCCCGACGGACCACCGGTGCTGGGGGCCAGCGGTGCGGCAGGCATCTGGTTGAATCTCGGCCACGGCTCCAGCGGCTGGGCCCTGTCCTGCGGTTCGGCGCGTGTGCTGGCCGACCTGATCGGCTTGCGCGAGCCCGTGATCGACATCTCCGGCCTGGGCCTGCAAAGACTGCAACGATAGAGCGGAGGATGGTGGGTGCTGTCGCACAATGGCTATTGCCTCCACGAAACCCGCCATGCCTCCGACCCGTCGCACCGATCCGCAGCGCATCCTGCCCGGCGATGCGCCCTGCCCCGTCTTCGATGTCGCCGCCTCGCGGGCGATCGAGACCGAGGCCCTGGCGCAGCACCCGCCCCACGCCCTGATGCAAGCCGCCGGCAAGGCGGTGGCGCGCCTGGCCTTGGCGGTGGCGCCGCACGCCCGCACGATATGGGTTGCCTGCGGTCCGGGCAACAACGGCGGCGACGGCCTGGTGGCAGCCACCGAACTGCATCGCGCCGGCCTGGCGGTGCAGGCCACGCTCTATGGCGATGCCGCGCGGTTGCCCGCGGATGCCAGCCTGGCCCTGGCTGCCGCCCACAATGCCGGCGTACGCATTTCGGCGGCGCTGCCCGAAAGCACACACGACCTGGCCATCGACGCATTGCTCGGCCTGGGCGCGACGCGGGCCCCGCAAGGCGCGATGGCCAATGCCGTGCGCCACATCAACGCCGGTTCGGCACCGGTGATCGCCGTGGACCTGCCTTCGGGCCTGGACGCCAACACCGGCCAGCGCCTGGGCATCGACACCGTGCGCGCGACGCACACGCTGGCCCTGCTGACGCTCAAGCCGGGCCTGTTCACCGCCGATGCACGGGACCATGCCGGCGAGGTCTGGCTCGACAGGCTCGGCGTGCTCGAAAGCAAGGCCACACCCAGCGCCTGGTTGACAGGCACGCAGGATCTGGGGCCGGCACTCACCCGCCGCCGGCACGCCCACCACAAGGGCAGCTTCGGCGATATCGCCATTGTCGGCGGCGCGCCGGGCATGAGCGGGGCGGCGCTGCTGGCGGCGCGCGCGGCGCTGGCCGCAGGCGCCGGGCGGGTGTTCGTCAGCCTGCTGGATGGGAATGGTCCGCAGCTCGACATGTTGCACCCCGAGCTGATGTTCAGGCCAGGGTGGTGGCGCTCGCCTGCCGAGGTGCTGGCGCGTTCCACCGTCGTGTGCGGCTGCGGTGGCGGCGCGGCCGTGCACGAGGTGCTGCCCGCGCTGCTGGCGCGTTGTGCGCGCCTGGTGCTGGATGCCGATGCACTCAATGCCTTGTCCGCCGATACCATGCTGCGCACGTTGCTCGACGCCCGCGCCGGCCGCGGACTGTGGACGGTGTTGACACCCCATCCGCTTGAAGCCGCGCGCTTGCTCGAAAGCGACGCCGCCAGCGTGCAGGCCGACCGGTTCAAGGCTGCGCGTGCCCTGGCACAACGTCACCAATGTGTGGTCTTGCTCAAGGGTTCGGGCAGTCTCATCGCCGCACCGGATCAGACGCTGGCCATCAATCCCACCGGCAATGCGCTGCTCGCCACAGGCGGCACCGGTGATGTGTTGGCCGGCTGGCTCGGGGGCCTTTGGGCACCGCATGCACACACACCAGACGCAGCGCACACGGCCTATAGGGTCGCCGTGGCCACAGCCTGGATACACGGACGCGCCGCCGACCAGGTGCTGCACGCTGCGCCGCACCGGCAGTCGATGGGCGCCGCCGAACTGCTCCAGGCCATGTGCGACTGCGCGGGCATCGCGCGGCCCGGCCGAAATTAGCGGGCCCGCCTGGCGCACCGCGGCCGCAGACTGACAGTTCAGCGCCGTGTGCGGGTCGGCGCCTTGCGGTCGCGTGCGGGCTTGCCTGCCTTGCCCGAGGTCGAGGCGCCGCCGCCGGTCTTCTTGCCTGCCTTGCGTCGCGTGGCCGCCTTGCCGGCGCGATCGGCCTCCTGCACAGACAGCAAATCCTCTGTCGCCGTGGCCGCATGCGCGCCGCGGGTACGCGAAGCCGGCGGCGACAGTTCGCCATCGCGCACCAGTCGGAAGTCGATGCGACGTCCATCCAGATCGACGCGGCTGACCTGCACACGCACGCGCGTGCCCACCCCATATCGCACACCGGAACGTTCACCACGCAGTTCCTGATGCACCTCGTCGAAGCGATAGTACTCGCCGCCAAGCTCGGTGATGTGCACCAGACCTTCGACGTACAAGGCATCGAGCGTGACGAACAGGCCGAAGCTCGTGACCGCGCTGACGGTGCCCGCGTACTCCTCGCCCAGATGCTCGCGCATGAAGCGGCACTTGAGCCAGGCTTCGACATCGCGCGAGGCCTCGTCGGCCCTGCGTTCGTTGGCGCTGCAATGCGCGCCCGCGGTTTCCCAGGTCTCGAGCTCCTTGCTCATCACCTTGGCCGGCTTGACGGTTGCCTTGCCGGGCCGGCGCGGTGCCGCAGGCGGCATGCTCGACACGAGGCCGGCGTCGAGTTGATAGCGCTTCTCGCCGAGGATCGCCTTGATGACGCGGTGCACCAGCAGGTCGGGGTAGCGCCGGATCGGGCTGGTGAAATGCGCATAGGCGCCATAGGCCAGGCCGAAGTGGCCGGCGTTGGCGCTGGTGTACACGGCCTGCTGCATCGAGCGCAGCAGCATGGTGTGGATCTGCGTCACATCGGGCCGGTCCTTGGTGGCCAGCGCGATGTTCTGGATCTCGCCCGGCGTCGGGTCGTCGCTCAGGTGCAAGCCGATGCCGAGCGCGCGCAAGTAGTTCTGCAATGTCACGCGGCGTTCGGGCGTCGGCCCTTCGTGCACCCGGAACAGTGCCGGGTGGTCAGCGCTTTCGATGAATCCGGCCGCACACTCGTTGGCCGCAAGCATCGCCTCCTCGATGAGCTTGTGCGCCTCGTTGCGCGTGCGTGGCACGATCTTTTCGATGTGACCGTTCTCGTCGCAGACGATCTGTGTTTCGGTGGTCTCGAAATCAACCGCACCCCGCTTGGCACGCTGCTTGAGCAATGCCCGATAGGCCTCATGCAAGTGCAGCAGGTGCGGCACCACGTCGCCGCGCTTTTGTGCCTCGGGTCCGCGCGTATTCGCCAGCACCGCGGCCACTTCGGTGTATGTCAACCGCGCGTGAGAGCAGATCACCGCCGGATAGAACTGGTAGGCGTCGATCGCACCGTCGCTGCCCAGCACCATGTCGCACACCATGGCCAGCCGGTCCTGTTCGGGATTGAGCGAACACAGCCCGTTGGACAGCTTTTCGGGCAGCATCGGGATCACGCGCCGCGGGAAATACACGGAGGTGGCACGCTCGTAGGCGTCGGCGTCGATCGGCTCGCCGGGCTTCACGTAGTGGCTGACATCGGCAATGGCGACGATCAGCCGAAAGCCTTCGAAGTGGCTCTTGCCTCGCCCGCGTGTGAAGGCTTCGCAATACACCGCGTCGTCGAAGTCGCGCGCATCCTCGCCATCGATGGTGACCAGCGGCACATCACGCAGGTCGACCCGGTGGCGCCGGTCGGCCGGGCGCAATTTGTCGGGCAGCGTCGCCGCTTGCGCCAGCGCTTCCGGCGAGAAACGGTGCGGCACCTCGTACTTTCGCACCGCGATCTCGATCTCCATGCCGGGGTCGTCGATCTCGCCCAGCACCTCGACCACACGCCCCATCGGTTGCGAGTACATCGATGGCGCTTCGGTCAATTCGATCGACACCACCTGACCCACCGCCGCATCGGCAATGGCGTTCTTCGGAATCATGATGTCCTGGCCGTAGCGCCGATCCTCGGGCGCCACCAGCCAGATGCCGGCCTCGTGCAGCAAGCGGCCGATGATCGGCGCCTTGCGCCGCTCGACAATGTCGACCACACGGCCCTCGGGTCGCCCCTTGCGGTCATAGCGCACCACGCGCACACGCACGCGGTCGCGGTGCAGCACCGCGCGCATCTCTTGCGGCGACAGGTACACAGAGGGTTGACCGTCGTCGGGTCGCACAAAGCCGTGCCCGTCCTGATGGCCTTCGACCCTGCCCTCGACTTCGCTCAGCAGTGTGGCGCTGGCCAGTGGCGCAGGTGTTTGGGATGCTTCTTTGATGATAAACTTTCGGGTTGATGTGCCCAGGTGGCGGAATTGGTAGACGCACTAGTTTCAGGTACTAGCGGGTAACTCCGTGGGGGTTCGAGTCCCTTCCTGGGCACCAAAATCACGAGGGCTGGCGCGCAAGCGCTGGCCCTTTCTCTTTGCCGGATGCGATCTGGCCAAATCCCTCAAACGACGAACTTCCTGGCCAGCTTGTCGGGCCGCAGCGAATCGTATTCCTCGAAGGGTTGGTGGATCCACGGGCTGGTCGGCAGATGCTCGACATAGTAGTCGGGCGTGTAGGTCGATGCAGCCTTGACCCAGATGACGGCGGAGCGCAGCTCGCTGATCGACGGCATGCCGCGCAGGCGCTCCACCACCGCCTGCAGCGTCACGCCCGAATCCGACAGGTCGTCGACCAGCAGCACGCGCCCGGCGAGCTCGCCCTTGGGCAGAGTGATGTACTTGGCGATGTCCAGCCGCCCCTGGATCGTGCCGGCATCTGCGCGGTACGAGCTGGTGGACATGATGGCCAGCGGCTTGTCGAACACTCGCGACAGCACGTCGCCCGGGCGCATGCCGCCGCGCGCCAAGCACAGGATCTGGTCGAACTGCCAGCCCGAGTTATGCACCTTCAACGCCAGGCGCTCGGTGAGCATGTGGTATTCGTCCCAGGACACGTAGAGATGTTTGCCGTCGTCGGTGAGCATGGGTGGGGTCCGTCAGAGTTGGATTGCAAGAGGCTTGTCGGGCGGCGCATCAAGCCTGGTACGGATGCCGCAGGACGATCGTGTGATCGCGGTCCGGTCCGGTGGAAACGATATCGATCGGCGCACCGATCAGCGACTGCACGCGCTCCAGGTAGCCGCGTGCGTTCTTCGGCAACTGATCCCATTCGGTCAGCCCGGCGGTGGTCTCGGACCAGCCGTCGAAGCGCTCATAGACCGGCTCGCATGCCGCCACTTCGTCGGCATCCAGCGGCAGCACGTCGATACTGCGGCCGCCCAGCTTGTAGCCGACGCAGGCCTTGATCTCTTTCAGGCCATCGAGCACGTCCAGCTTCGTGATGCAAAGGCCCGACAGACCGTTGATGATGAGCGAGCGCTTCAAGGCTGCGGCATCGAGCCAGCCGCAGCGCCGCGCCCGCCCAGTGACCACGCCGCGTTCCTGACCGACGGTGGACAGGTGGTGGCCAACCGTGCCGGGCACGTCCATCGGCAGCTCGGTCGGAAACGGCCCGCTGCCGACCCGCGTGGTGTAGGCCTTGGTGATGCCCAGCACGTAGTGCAGCATGTTCGAGCCCACGCCCGAGCCCGCCGCCGCATTGCCGGCCACACAGTTGCTCGAGGTAACGAACGGATAGGTGCCATGGTCGATGTCGAGCAAAGTGCCCTGCGCACCCTCGAACAGCAGGTTGGCCCCGTCGCGATGGGCGTGATGGAGCGCATAGCCGACATCGGCAAGCATCGGGCGGATCTGCTCGGCCGCACGCATGGCATCGTCCAGGATCGGCCGGTAGTCGAGCGTCTTCGATTTCAGGTAACCGCCGAGCGCAAAGTTGTGCAGGTCCACCAGTTCGCGCAACTTCGCGGCGAAGCGCTGCGGATGCTTGAGGTCCTGCGCGCGCAGCGCACGGCGCGCCACCTTGTCTTCGTAGGCCGGGCCGATGCCCTTGCCGGTGGTGCCGATCTTGCCCGCACCGCTGCTTTCGCGCTGGCCTTCGCGCGCATGATCGACCGCCACATGGAAGGGCAGGATCAGCGGGCACGACTCGCTGATGAACAGGCGCGAGCGCACGTCCAGCCCGGCGGCTTCCAGGCGCTGGATCTCCAGCAACAGGTGCGCCGGATCGACGACCACGCCATTGCCGATATAGCAGGCCACGCCGTCGCGCATCACGCCGGAGGGTACGAGCTGCAGCGCGGTCTTGTGGCCCTTGATGACCAACGTGTGGCCGGCGTTGTGCCCACCCTGAAAACGTACCACGCCCTGGGCGTGCTCGGTCAGCCAGTCGACCATCTTGCCCTTGCCCTCGTCACCCCACTGGGTGCCGACGACGACCACGTTGCGGCCACCCTCGTTCGGCTCGCGCATCTGCATGTTCAAGTGCAATCCTTCTGGCAACGGTTGAGGGGCGTCGAGCGCGTCATAGCACGCGCAGCACCCATTGTTCATCGATGGCGACCAGTTCACGGTCGCAGTCGAATTCCTGGCCTTCGTGCTCGTGGCCCGGCAGCACGCACAACACGGTCTCGCCGGCCTCGCGCAGGCTGCGCACGGCCGCGCGCAGCTTCAGATCCTCACCCCAGGGCGCACGCACCGCTGACGCCCTGGGCGGATTCGCGGCATGTTCGGCCAATAGCTTGAGGTCCAGGCTGAAACCCACTGCAGGGCGGCGCCGGCCGAACACTGCACCCACCTCGTCGTAGCGTCCGCCGCGGGCGAGGGCCTCGCTAGAGCCGCTGCCGTAGATCGCAAAGCGTGTGCCGCTGTAGTACGCGTATCCGCTCATGTCCGACAGGTCGAAGCCCAGCTTCACTCCGGGATGATCGCTCTTCAGGTGCGTGGCCAACCACTGCAGGTCATCCAGCGCAGCGGTGATCAATGCACGTTGCGGCAATTCACGTCGCGCCTGCTCGAGCACTTCCTCGCCGCCATACAGCCCGAGCAGACAACGCAGCGAATCCCGTGTCGCCTGCGGCAAACCCTCGACCAGCGACTCGACCGCTGCCGCGTCCTTGTTCGACAGCGCGGCCACGACGAGTTGCAACTGCTCTGCATCGATGGGCAGGCCGGCCAGCACACCGCGTACCAACCGCGCGTCGGCCAGATCGATGACCAGGCCCTCGATCGACGCCGACTGCAGCGCGTCGAGTGCCAGATCCTGGACTTCCAGGTCGGCCTCCAGCCCCGCGTGGCCAAAGATCTCGGCGCCGAACTGCAGCGGCTCGCGCGAGCCCAGGCCACTGGGCCGCGTATGCAGCACCGGGCCGCAATAACAAAGCCGAGTCACGCCCTCACGGTTGAGCAGGTGCGCGTCGATGCGCGCGGCTTGCGGCGTGGTATCGGCACGCAGGCCCAGAGTGCGCCCGCTGAGCTGGTCGACGAGCTTGAAGGTGCGCAGGTCCAGTTCGTGGCCGGTGCCCGACAGCAGCGAATCCAGGTGCTCCAGCAAGGGCGGGATGACCAGCTCGAAGCCGCAACTCCGCGAGCGGTCGAGCAGGCTGCGGCGGAGATCCTCGATGCGCCACGCCTGTGCAGGCAGGACATCGGCGATGTGCTCGGGCAGCAACCACGCTGACGACATGAACAGGACCCGCAATTAAAACGGGCATTGTACCGAGCAGGTCCGGCAAGCCCGACGCCGATGCTCCGCCTTCAGTTCCAGTAGACCAGCAGCAGCACCATGCCAATGAGCATGCTGCTCAAGCCGAAGAAGCGGATTTGGCCGTCGCTCATCCGGGTGGCACGTTCGAACATCGAACGCCAACTGCCCGGGCTCAGGAAAGGCAGCAACCCTTCCAGCACCAGCATCAAGGCCACTGCGCCGAGCAGCAGATCCGTCATCGTCCGGGCGCCCGTGTCAGCAAGCTACTTGGGCTCAGGCGTCACGGTGCCGCGCATGGCGCGGAAGAACTCGCTGTTCGGGTCGACCACCATCACGTCGGAGCGTGAACGGAAGCTGGAGCGATACGCCTCGAGGCTACGATAGAACTTGGCGAATTGCGGATCGCGGCCGAAGGCATCGGCATACAGGGCCGAAGCCTTCGCATCACCCTCGCCCTTGATCTTCTGCGCATCGCGATAGGCTTCGGCCACGATCACCTCCCGTTGCCGATCGGCATCCGCACGGATCTTCTCGCCTTCGGCCATGCCTTGGGAGCGCAATTCGTTGGCCACGCGCTTGCGTTCGGACTCCATGCGCCTGAACACCGACTCGGTGATGTCGGCAACGAAGTCCACGCGCTTGATGCGCACGTCGACGATCTCGATACCGAAGGCCGTGGCTTCGTCGGCCAGGCGACTGCGCACATCCTGCATCACCTTCTCGCGTTCAGCCGACAACACGCCGTACACCGGCCGTTTGGTGATCTCCTCGTTGAACGCGGCCTGCACCACCGGGCTGAGCCGGTTCTCCAGGTTGCGGAAGTCGGTGCCGTTGTTGCGGATGAACTGGCGCGGCTCGGCAATGCGCCACTTCACCAGCCAGTCGATGATCAGGCTCTTCTTTTCCGCCGTGAAGATGGGCCGCGTTTCGGAGTTGTCCAGCGTCTGGATGCGTTTGTCGAGGAAGACGACGTTCTGGAACGGTGGCGGCAACTTGAATTTCAGACCGGGCTCGTTGATGACTTCCTTGATCTCGCCGAGCGCGAAGATAACCCCCACCTGGCGCTGATCGACGATGAACACGGTGGAGGCAGCGAGCATCAGCGCCACGAGGACAGCGACTGCAAAGATTCCGATTCGATTCATGATGAGTTCTTCCCTGCCCTTAGCGACTGTCGCGGTCGCGGCTGCGCGAACCGTCGCGCGAGCGCGCGTCTGTCGCGGTCGCCGTAGGCGTTTCGGCGGGTGTGGGCGAAGGCGCCGCCGCCGTGGTGCCACCCGTTTGCTGGATCAACTTGTCCAGAGGCAGATAGAGCAGGTTCGACCCGCTGCGGCTGTCGACCATGACCTTGCTGACGTTCGAGAAGACCTGCTGCATGGTCTCGATGTACAACCGGTCGCGGGTCACGCCGGGCGCCTTCTTGTACTCGTCCATCACCGAGCGGAAGCGCTGCGCGTCACCTTCGGCCTGCGCCACGACGCGGGACTTGTAGCCCTCGGATTCCTCGGCCAAGCGGGCCGCCGTACCCTGCGCCTTGGGTATCACGTCGCTGGCATAGGCCTGGCCTTCGTTCTTGAAACGATCGCGGTCGGCGCCGGCCTTGACTGCATCGTTGAACGCTGCCGTCACCTGGTCGGGCACGGCCACGCTCTGCACGTTGACATTCACCACCTGGATACCGGTCTTGAGGCGGTCGAGCTGCACCTGCACGGACTTCTGCAAGTCCGCGGCGAGGACGTCGCGCTGCTCGTACAGCACCGAGTCCACCTTGCTGCGCCCGACGATCTCGCGCACCGCGGACTCCGAGGCCTGCACCACCGCTTCGTCGGGGTTGCGGTTCTCGAACAGGAAGGCGCGCGCATCCTTCAGCCGGTATTGCACGGTGAAGCGGATGTCGACGATGTTCTCGTCCTGTGTCAGCATCGACGAATCGCGCAAGCCTGTGGCCGGTACCGGGGTGTTGCGCCCCATTTCGGCCGAGCGCAACTGCGTCACCGGCACCGTTTCGTGGGCCTGGAAGGGGTAGGGGAAGCGCCACTGGATGCCGGCGTCCGCCGTGTAGGCATAGCGGCCGAAGGAGGTCACCACCGCCTGCTGGCCTTCCTGCACGATGAACACACCGCTGCCCAGCCAGACCAGCGCCACGACGCCGGCAATCAGGCCCATGCCGATCCCGGCACTCTTCATGTTGGGCTGGAAGGGAGGGCCGCCATCCGGCGGACGATCACCATTGCGGTGGTGCCGTGGTCCACCGCCCTTGCCGCCGAACATGCCACTGAGCTTGCGGTTGAAGTCGCGCCACAGCTCGTCCAGATCGGGCGGACCGTCGTTGCGCCCGCCATTGCTCAGCACCAGCGTATCGGCCGCGGCCCGCGGCCTGAAGGGCCGACGCAGCAGTTCGCGCAACAAGGCCGCCGCCGCACGGCCAACGTCGCCGAGGCGCGGCACATGGCGGTCGAAGTGGGATTCAGGCATGGGGATGCGCCAGGGATAGAGGGGAATGTTCCGTATGCGGCGAAATGCCACGTGGGTCAACTGATCCAGATGGGGACGATGGCGCAGCGTTCAAGCGCTCACGCACTTCGGCCGCCAGCACATCGCGCAGTTCGCCGAGGCCGCTGCCGTCGCGTGCGCTGACGAACACGCGGCGCACGCGCCGCCCGTCCGTACGTTCCATCCAGCCCACACTCTCGCGCGGGCGGCGGGAGTCTTCGAGCAGGTCCAGCTTGTTGTAGACCACCACCTGCGGCACATCGGCCGCGCCGATCTCGTCGAGCACGCGCTCGACCTCGGCGATCTGTTCGTGCAGTTGCGGGCTGCAGGCATCGACCACATGCAGCAGCAGGTCGGCGTCGGCGGCCTCCTGCAAGGTGGCCTGAAAGGCCTCGACCAGCTTGTGCGGCAGGTCGCGGATGAAGCCGACGGTATCTGACAGGGAAACTGAAACGCCTGCATCAGCCAGCCAAAGCGCCCGCGTGGTGGTGTCGAGCGTGGCGAAGAGTTGGTCGGCGGCGAACGCCCGCGCCTTGACCAGGGCGTTGAACAGAGTCGACTTGCCGGCATTGGTGTAGCCGACGAGCGAGATGCGGAAGGTGCCGCGCCGTTCGCGCGCCTTGCGCTGGGTGCCGCGCTGGCGCTTGACCTTCTCCAGCCGCGTGGCCACCGACTTGATGCGCTGGCCGATCATGCGCCGGTCGAGTTCGATCTGCGCCTCGCCCGGACCACCGCGCTGGCCAAAACCGCCGGTCTGCCGTTCGAGGTGCGACCAGCGCCGCACCAGGCGTGTGGCCAGGTATTGCAGCCGCGCCAACTCGACCTGCAGCTTGCCCTCGTGGCTTTGCGCACGCTCGGCGAAGATGTCGAGGATCACGCCGGTACGGTCGGACACCGACACACCGAGATGACGCTCCAGGTTGCGTTGCTGCGCCGGACTCAGCGCCTGATCGAAGATCACGCCCTGGGCCTCGGTCGCCAGCACCGCGGCCTTGATCTCGTCGGCCTTGCCCGAGCCGACGAAAAGCGCCGCGTCCGGCGCCTTGCGCCGCGCCACGATGCGCGCCACCGGCTCATCCCCGGCCGACACCGCCAGCAACGCCAGTTCGTCCAGCGTGGCGTCGAAAGACGGATCCTTGCCGAAATCGACGCCCACGAGCACGGCCCGCGTGGCGCCGCTCGCGGCCGCAGCCATCGGGGAGGAGGAGGAACTCAATCTGGAGATTGCCAGCGCCGCGCGGCCCGAGCCGGCCTCAGGCCTGCTCGCCGGGTTCACTGGCGTGGAAGTTCACTGCGCGCCCGGGCACCACAGTGGAAATGGCGTGCTTGTAGACCATCTGGGTGACCGTGTTGCGAAGCAGCACCACGTACTGATCGAAAGATTCGATATGCCCTTGCAGCTTGATGCCGTTGACGAGGTAGATCGAAACCGGAACATGCTCCTTGCGCAGCAGGTTCAGGAAGGGGTCTTGTAGCAACTGCCCTTTATTGCTCACGATATGCTCCGTGATGAAGTTTCTTGGAAAAGGGACCTTATCACAGGCCCATGCGCATCGCCGTGCTGTGCCGCATTCCCTTCAGCTGCCTCGGCCAAGGAAGGGGTTCTTGGAGGTGCGCATTTCGACTCGCATCGGCGTGCCCACTAGCTTGAAGTGTTCGCGAAAGCGCCCTTCCAGGTAGCGTTTGTAGGACTCGGTCACATGTTCGAGCGAGTTGCCGTGGATTACGACGATCGGCGGGTTCATACCGCCTTGGTGTGCATAACGCAGCTTGGGTCGGAAATTGCCGGCGCGTTTCGGCGCCTGGTGCTGCACCGCCTCGAGCAGCAGCCTCGTCAACACCGGCGTGGGCATCTTCTTTACCGCCGAGGCATGGGCTTCGGCAATGGCCTTCCACAGCGGGCTCAATCCCTGGCGCTTGATGGCCGAGATCTTCAGCACCGGCGCGAACTTCAGGAAGGCCAGGCGCTGCACGATCGAGCGCTCCAGCATGTCGCGCTGATAGGCGTCCACCGCATCCCACTTGTTCACCGCCAACACCACCGCGCGACCTGATTCGAGGATGTAGCCGGCGATGTGCGCGTCCTGGTCGGTCACGCCTTGCGTCGCATCCAGCAGCAGCAGCACGACATTGGCATCGGCAATGGCCTGCAGCGTCTTCACCACCGAGAACTTCTCGACGCTCTCGAACACCCGCCCCTTGCGCCGTAGGCCGGCGGTGTCGATCAGGTCGAAGCGCTGGCCGTGGTGCTCGAAGGGCACATGGATCGCATCGCGCGTGGTGCCGGGCTGGTCGAAGGCCACCAGCCGCTCCTCGCCGAGCCAGGTATTGATGAGCGTGGACTTGCCGACGTTCGGCCGCCCCGCCACCGCTAGGCGTATCGGCTTGTCTGCGGGTTGAGCCTCGACGGCCTCTTCCAGCGGCTCGTGCTCGCCGAAAGCGGCTTCGACCAGGCTGCGGATACCCTGGCCGTGTGCGGCCGAGATCGGATGCGGCTCGCCCATGCCCAGTTCGTGGAACTCGGCCAGGTGCGGCGAATCGCCCATGCCCTCGGCCTTGTTCACGGCCAGCAGCACGCGTCGCGCCGTACCGCGCAGGTAGCGCGCGATGTCCTGATCCTGCGCGCTCAGGCCGGCGCGGATATCGAGCACGAACACCACCACGTCGGCCTCGGCCACGGCCTGGCGCGTCTGCTTGGCCATCTCGCGCATGATGCCGCTGGCGCTGTCGGGCTCGAAGCCGCCGGTGTCGACGACGATGAAGTCATGGCCCTCGACGCTGGCGTCGCCGTAGTGGCGGTCTCGCGTCAGCCCGGCGAAGTCGGCGACGATGGCATCGCGCCGCTTCGTCAGCCGATTGAAAAGCGTCGACTTGCCGACGTTGGGGCGGCCGACGATGGCCAGGACCGGTTTCATCGCGCGGGAGCTACTCGGGCCGAAAGGCGAAGAAGCCGCCGTTGCGCGTGGCCACGAGCAGGGTCTTGCCCGACAGCACCGGTCTGCCGACCACCTGCGAGCCATCCGTCGATAGGCGCAACAGGGGCTGACCGTCCTTGCGGTCGAGAAAGTGCACATGGCCCTCGAAATCGCCGAAGGCCACGGTCGGGCCGATCGCGGCCGGTGCGCTGAGGCCGCGGTACAGCATGCGCTCGCTGGTCCACAGCGTTTCGCCGTTGTCCGCCTTCCAGGCCGCGATGCGGTCGCTGGCATCGGCACCGAAGATGATTTCGTCGTCACCGCCGACGGCGTTGATGCCACCGGTGTTGCGTGCCCAGAGCAGCCGGCCGCTGTCGGCCTCGACGCAGCCCACCGAGGCCTGGAAGGAGCGGGCACACAGCCTGGTGCCGGAACGCACCGCCGGGCCGATCAGGTCGGACAGTCGTTCCACCTCGTTGCTGCCGCGCGGCGTGCCGAGTGGCACCTCCCAACGCAGCGTGCCGCGATCGGGGTCGATACCGGCGACGCGAGGGCCCTGCCCAGCGATGAGCGTGTTGCCCACCGCCATGAGCACGCCGATGTGCAGCAGCGTCAGCGCCTCGCCCGGGCGCTGCAGGTCCCACAGCCGCTTGCCGTTCAGTGCATCGAAGGCATGCACCGCGCGATCGACGCCCATCACGAAGACACGCTCACCGGCCACAAAGGGCGCGGTGCTGACACGCGAGTTCAACTGCGCACGCCAGATCTCCTTCGTGCCTTCGAAGGTCACCAGCGTGTTGTCCTGCGTGACCACCGCATAGAAGCGGCCGTCGCTGCCGATGCCCGCGCTCAGCGGTGCGCCGACGCTGGTGCGAAAGACCTCTCGCCCGCTGTCGGCGTCCAGGACCAGTATGGTGCCGTCGGTGGAGGCGACGACAAATTTACCGTCGCGCACCAGCATCGACAGCGGGAACTTCACGCTGTCCAGTTTCACCGACCAGACCTGCCGGCCGGCGATCTTCGGCGTGACGTTGGCCAGCGGCGTGGGTTTGGGTTTGTCGGAGCTGCATCCCGCCAACGCCGCTGCCAGCAACAATGCCACGCCGCCAAGCGTGGCGCGGCGGAACCAAGCCATCACTGCGGCGCCCCGGACGCGGCCCCAACCACAGGCTGGGGTGGCGCCGCCAGTGCGGTCAGCTTGGCTTCGATCAATCTGCGGTATTCGAGCTTCTGATCCATGCCCTTCCAGGCGCTCTGGTAGGCCTCGCGCGCCTTGTCCGGCTGGCCCTGGGCCAGCAGCACGTCACCGCGCCGGTCGGCGACCAGCGCGGCAAAGCTCGGCGCCGACGCGCCGTCGAGTTGCTTGAGCGCGGCGTCGTAGTCCTTGGCTTGCAGCAGCAGGCCCGCCAGACGCAGCCGCGCTACGGCTCTGTATTCGTCCTCGCTGGCGTTGTCGGCCAGCCAGTTCAGGCTGGCGGTGGCGGCCTCGATCTGCCCACGGTCGAATTGCACGCGGGCGGCCAGCGCCGCGCCCTGCTCGGCGAATGCCGTGCTCGGATAGCGTTCCTTGAGGTCGGCGAAGATCTGGCCGGCGCGCTGTGCATCACCCGCCTGCACCGCGCGGTCCAGCAGTTCATAGAGCGCGCCGGCCTTGGCCGCCTGGTCGCGCTGCCACCATTTCCAGGCGTTCAGGCCGGCATATACCGACAACGCCGCAATCAACGCCCAGGTGATCAGGTTGCCGTACTGCTTCCAGAAGGCCTTGAGTTCGTCGAGTTGTTCCTGCTCCTGCAGGTCTAGCGGTGTGGCCATGGGTCCTTCGTGCGAGTCGAAAACCGGAACAATCCGGGATTATGCGTTGCGCAATTCCTGCGCCCAGCTGCCAAGGTCGGCCAGCGCAAGGCTGCGTTGGGCGCCACCGGCCTCGCGCAAGGGCTTGATCGACAGCTCGCCGCGCGCCAGTTCGTCGGCACCGAAGATCAGCGCATGGCGCGCGCCGCTGGCGTCGGCCCGACGGAACTGCGATTTCATGCTGCCCGGGCCGTCCTTGCCCGCGGCATGAAGCAGCACCGACAGGCCCAAAGTACGCAAGGCCTCGGCGGTGGCCGTGGCCTGCGGCAATGCCGCGGCATCGGGGATGACCACGTAGGCGTCCCAGGCGCGCACCGGTGCCTCGATGCGCTCCTGCTTGAGCAGGTCGATCACCCGCTCGATGCCCATCCCCCAGCCCACCGCTGGTGCCGGCTTGCCGCCGATCATCTCGATCAGGCCATCGTAGCGCCCGCCGCCGCACAACGTGCCCTGCGCGCCGAGCTTGTCGCTGACCCACTCGAACACCGTCAGGTTGTAGTAATCCATGCCGCGCACCAGGCGCGGGTTGATACGGTAGGGCTGGCCGACGGCGTCGAGCACCGCGCGCACGGCGTCGAAGTGTTTCAGCGAAGCCTCGCCGAGGAAGTCCATCAGGCGCGGCGCCGCCTCGATCAATGGCTGCAGCGCGGGGTTCTTGCTGTCCAGGATGCGCAAGGGGTTGCTGTGCAACCGGCGCCGCGCATCGGCATCGAGCAGGTCCTCGTGCGCCTGCAGGTGCGCCACCAGCGCGTCGCGGTGGGCGCGGCGTTCATCGCTCTGACCGAGGCTGTTCAATTCGAGCCGCACCTCGGCCAGGCCCAGGTCGCGCCACAGCGCACGGGCCATCAGGATCACCTCGGCATCGACATCCGGGCCGCCAAAACCCAAAGCTTCGACACCGACCTGGTGGAACTGCCGGTAGCGCCCGCGCTGCGGTTTTTCGTGGCGGAACATCGGCCCGATGTAGAACAGCCGCTTGCCGCCGTCGTAGAGCATCGAGTGCTCGCTCGCCGCGCGCACCACACCGGCGGTGGCTTCGGGCCGCAGCGTCAGCGGGTCGCCGTTCATGCTGTCGACGAACGAATACATCTCCTTCTCGACGATGTCGGTGACCTCGCCCAGGCCGCGCACGAACAGTGGCGTCGGCTCGACGATCGGCGTGCGCACGTTCAGGTAGCCGTAACGGTGCATCAGCTCGCGCACCTTGTGTTCGAACCACTCCCAGCGCACCGATTCGGGCGGCAGGATGTCGTTCATGCCTTTGACGGCCTGGATGGGTTCTGGCATAGGTAATTGCTGTTGGCACCGTAGCCCAAGCGGCTGCCGCGGAACCGGCTTCGCCGGGCCGGTGGCAGCGCCCCCTGGGGCGAGCGCCGAAGGCGCTACGGGGGGGTTGTCATTCCAAAGCGGCGCGCGATGTAATCCTCGACAATGCGGTGGAACTCCGTCGCGATGCCCTCGCCGCGCAATGTCATGGCCTTTTGTCCGTCGATGAACACCGGCGCCGCCGGCGCCTCGCCCGTGCCCGGCAGGCTGATGCCGATGTCGGCATGCTTGCTTTCACCGGGGCCGTTGACGATGCAGCCCATCACCGCTACCTTCAGATTCTCGACGCCGGGATAACGCGCCTTCCATTTCGGCATCATCGTGCGCAGGTGGTTGTCGATCTGTTGCGCCAGCACCTGGAAGGTCTCGCTGGTGGTGCGTCCACACCCGGGACAAGCGGTGACGCTGGGGTTGAAGTTGCGCAGGCCCAGAGATTGCAGGATCTCCAGCGCGATCACCACCTCCTGCGTGCGCGCCTCGCCCGGCTGCGGCGTCAGCGACACCCGGATGGTGTCGCCGATGCCTTCTTGCAGCAGCACGCCCAGCGCCGCGCTCGACGCCACCGTACCCTTGGTGCCCATGCCGGCCTCGGTCAGACCCAAGTGCAGCGCATAGTCGCAGCGTTTCGCCAGCGCGCGATAGACCGTGACCAGATCCTGCACGCCGCTGACCTTGCAGCTGATGATGATCTGGTCCGGGTTCATGCCCAGTTCGCGTGCGTAGTCCGCTGAGCCCAGCGCCGACTGCACCAGCGCCTGGTACATCACCGACTTGGCATCCCAGGGTTCGGAGCGCAGCGCGTTGGCATCCATCATCGACGCCAGCAGTTCCTGGTCTAGGCTGCCCCAGTTGACGCCGATGCGCACCACCTTGTCGTGGCGCATCGCGGCTTCGATCATGGCCGCGAACTGGCGGTCTCGCTTGTCGCCCTTGCCGACGTTGCCGGGGTTGATGCGGTACTTGCTCAGAGCCATCGCCATCGCCGGGTGCTCCACGAGCAGGCGATGGCCGTTGTAGTGGAAGTCGCCGATCAGGGGCACAACGATGCCCATGCGGTCGAGCTGATCGCGTATGTGCGGCACCGCCTCGGCCGCCTCCGGCGTGTTCACCGTGATGCGCACCAGTTCCGATCCGGCCTGCGCCAGTTCCTTGACCTGGATCGCCGTGCCGATCACATCCACCGTGTCGGTGTTGGTCATCGACTGCACGCGCACCGGCGCGTCGCCACCGAGCGTCAACGTGTGATCGCCCCAGCGCACCTCGGCCTGGCGCGTGCGGCGCGGCGCCACGCCGGCCGGCAGGATGAGTTCGTCGATACACGACGGTTTCAATCTCGACCCCGCATCACTTCAGTTCCAGTCGCGCCACGTTGTCGCGCGTCACCGGCCCCAGATCCACGGCACGGCCGCGAAACTGCAGCTGCGTGGCCGCGGCGTTGCCGATCTTCAACTTGAAAGGCGGCTTGCCATCGAGCCCCAGGCTCTCGCCGGGCTGCAGCACACGCTGCACCAGCACCTGCTTGTCGCCGTCGATCACCTCGACCCAGGAGGCCGCGATCGCGCGCAACATCACTGCGCGTTCGGCCGCCTCGACCGGCGTGCTGGCACCGCCCTCGGCGCTCGGCACCGACCGCAACACCTCGACCGCCGAGGCAGACGCCGCGTCCGCGGCCGCCCGCGCCACGCTGGCCGCTTCGGCCGCAGCTCTGGCCTCGGCCTCGACCCTCGCCGCCTCCAGGGCCGCTGCCGCAGCGCTCGCCGCGCCCTCCGGTGCGGGAGCCATCGCCGGTGTCGGCCCCTCCGGAACCACCGATTGCCACCAGCCCGCCGGCAGCACGAACATCAATGCCGCAGCCACCAGCACCAGCAATGCGGCCCAAACCAGAGGTTGGCGCCCCAAGCCCAGATCGACGGGATCGGATCGACCTGCGCGTTCGCGGAACGGCGTGTTCAACCCCCCAGCCACGTCGGACAGGCCGGCCGCGCCGAGTTGCGGCAGCCGCGCCAGAACCGGCGCCGAATCGATCTTCAATGCACGACAGACGGTCATGGCCAGCGCCCGCGCGAAGGTCGCATCCGGCAGTTCGTCGAAACGGTCGCTCTCCAACGCCTCGAGCTTGCGCTGGGGGATCTTGATCGCGGCGGCCAGCGCCGCAACATGCAGGCCCTGCTTTTCTCGCGCGGCGCGCAAGATCGCCCCGGCGCTTGCCATGTCGCCCGTGCCGGAATCGGCCCTCGGCTCACTCATCGTATCGACCCTGCTCGAAGGCCAGGGCTTCGGGTGACTTCGGATAGCGATCACGCACCTGACGGCCCAGGTTCTGCGCCAGCGGCAAGTTGCCGAGCTTGTTCTCGATGCGCGCCGCCAGCCACAGCGTCTGCGCATTCGACTGCGCAGGCACCTTGTTCACGCGGTCGATATAGAAGCGTGCGCGCTCATACTCGCCACGGCGATATTGCACTTCGGCGAGATTGACCGCCGTCGCGGCGCTGCTCGGGTCCAACTGGTAGGAGCGTGCCAGCGAACGCTCGGCGTCGGCCAGACGGTCATCGCGCGCCTGGCAATTTCCCATGGCGCGCAGCGTCATCGCCGCGCCACGATAGTTGGGCTGCACCAGCGCCTTCTCGAACTGCACGTCGGCCTCGGCATAGCGCCGGTTCTGGCACAGGAACCAACCGTAGTTCTGCATCGTGTCGGCATCGGCCGGGTTGATCTGCAGCGCGCGCTGGAAACTGATCTCGGCCTGGGCCGTATTGCCCAGACTGGCATAGATCAGGCCCCTCAGGTTGTAGGCCGGGCCGTAGTTTGGCAGCGCGTCGATGACCTTCTTTATTTCGGACAAGGCGGTTTCGAACTGGCCGCGGCTGAAGTACAGGCTGGCCAGCTCAAGGCGGGTATCAGCCAGCTTCTTGATGGATTTCTCGTCCATCGGCGCATCGCTCACCTTGTCGTCGCCCTTGACCTCGGTGCGCGTTACGGTGCTCGTGCAGCCCGCCAGGATCAGCGCGAACAGGCTCGTGGATATAAGAACGGCGACCCGGCTCATTGCAGCCCTCCTTGCAGCGGCGACGCATGCAGCCGGATCGGCCGCATGCGCTTGTGCACCTGCGTGCGGTCCTGCACCTCGCCAGCCAACTGGCCGCAGGCCGCGGCGATGTCGTCACCACGTGTCTTGCGCACGGTGGTGACGATGCCGGCCTCGCGCAACTGCTCGGCGAAAGCGGCCACCCGGTCAGCGCTCGAGCGCTGCAGGCCCGAACCCGGAAACGGGTTGAAGGGAATCAGGTTGAGCTTGCAGCGCAGCGCCGGCGCATCGCCTTCCAGGCCGCGTACCAGCCGCACCAGTTGCCGCGCCAGCTCGGGCGTGTCGTTCACCTGCTGCAGCATGCAGTACTCCAGTGTGATGAAGTCGCGCGGCGCGGCCTCGAGGTAACGATCGCAGGCCTGCAGCAGTTCGCGCAGCGGGTACTTGCGATTCAAGGGCACCAGCTCATCGCGCAGGGCATCGTTCGGCGCATGCAGCGACAGCGCCAATGCCACCGGACAGTCCTCGCGCAGCCGGTCGATCATCGGCACCACGCCCGAGGTGGAGACCGTGACACGGCGGCGCGACAGGCCGTAGGCATGGTCATCGAGCATCATGCGCAACGCCGGCAGCAGCGCGGCATAGTTCTGCAAGGGCTCGCCCATGCCCATCATGACGACGTTGCTGATGGCCCGCTCGCCGTCGGCCAGCTGCAAACGCTGGCGCAGGCGGTGCTCGGCAAACCACAACTGGCCGACGATCTCGGCCGTGCGCAGATTGCGACTGAAGCCCTGGTGGCCGGTCGAGCAGAAACGGCAGCCGACAGCGCAGCCGGCCTGCGAGGAGATACACAGCGTGCCGCGCTCGGCTTCGGGGATGAACACCGTCTCGATGGCGTTGCCCTGGCCCACGTCGAACAACCATTTCACCGTGCCATCCGCCGATGCCTGCTCGCTCAACAGCGGCGGCGCGGCCACGCTGGCCAGCTCGGGCAGCTTGTCGCGCAGCGAGCGCGCCAAGTCGGTCATGCGCGAGACATCGGCCTCGCCCTTCTGATGAATCCAGCGGAACAGTTGCTGCGCGCGAAAGCGCTTCTCCCCCAGGCCGTCGCAGAACGCTGCCAGGCCGTCGAGATCGAAATCGAGAAGATTGACCGCGCCCATGCGCAGGTGTGACCGCGTGCTGCGCCGCCGTCAGCGGCTGTAGATGCCCATGGCGGGAAAGAAGAAGCCGATCTCCACTGCCGCCGTTTCGGCCGCATCGGAGCCGTGCACCGCATTGGCGTCGATGCTGTCGGCGAAATCGGCGCGGATGCTGCCCTTCTCGGCCTTCTTCGGATCGGTGGCGCCCATCAGTTCGCGGTTGCGCGCGATAGCGCCTTCACCCTGCAGCACCTGGATCATCACCGGCCCGGAAATCATGAAGCTCACCAGATCGTTGAAGAAGGGCCGCTCCTTGTGCACTGCGTAGAAGGCCTCGGCCTCGGCGCGCGACAGATGCGCCATGCGGGCCGCGACGATCTTCAGGCCGGCCGATTCAAAGCGGGCATAGATCTGGCCGATCACATTCTTGGCCACGGCATCAGGCTTGATGATCGACAGGGTACGTTCGGTGGCCATGAAAAATCTCTCCTGAATCAATGACTTGGCAAAGCTTCGTATTCTAACCTGCGGGGCGGCGACAAGGCGCCAATGTGCATGGCGCGAAACGGGCGCCGCGCCTTTCTCGCGCTCAGCGGCCGCGCCCACCCTGACCACCGCCGCGCCCTGGCGGCTTGCCTCTGCCACCTGGTCGGCCGCGACCGCCCGCCTTGCGCGTGAAGGCATCGGCACCGATATAGCCGACGGCGGTCTGCATCGGATCAGGCTGCCGTGGGGCGCCACCCTTCTTCTTCGCACCTGCGCCGCGGCCTCCGCCTTGTCCGGGACCCTTCTGCACGAAGCGCTTGTCATAGGTTTGCTGCAGCGGGTTCGGGATCGGGCCGTCGTCGCTGATTTCGGCGCGGTGGCTGCGATCCTGCTGCAGCGCGCGTTTGTCGTAGTTTTGTTGCAGCGGATTGGGGATGGGTCCGTCCTCGTTGATTTCGCGCTGCGCACGCGATTGCTGGAAGGCGCGCTTGTCGAAGGTCTGCTGCAGCGGGTTCGGGATCGGGCCGCCTTCACCACGCTCCGGGCGTGGACCGCGTTCGGCACGTTCATGTGGCATCGCGCCGTCAGCGCGCGGACCACGCTCCGCACCGTCGCGGCGGCGATCGTTGCGCCCCTTACGGCCACCGCGCCGGCCGCGCCTTTCGTCGTCAGGCCGCGGCGTCGGCGCCGCTCCGTCGCGCGGCTCGGCACCCTGGGGCGGGCGCGCATTGCCGCGCGTCATGCGCCGCAAGGCCCACACGTCCACTTCGTCCAGGTCCACCCACACGCCGCGACGCAGGCCGCGCGGCAGCACCACCGAGCCGTAGCGCACACGGATCAGGCGGCTGACGGCGTGGCCGACGGACTCGAACAGCTTGCGCACCTCGCGATTGCGGCCCTCGGTAATGACCACGCGATACCAGCGGTTGGCGCCCTCGCCTCCGCCGTCCTCAATGCTCTTGAATGCGGCTGCCTGACCATCAATTTCCACCCCGGTCAACAGACGCTCGCGTTCGGCCTCGTCGACCACGCCAAGCACGCGCACCGCGTATTCGCGCTCGATGCCGAAACGCGGGTGCATCAACTGGTTGGCCAGTTCGCCCGAGTTGGTGAACAGCAGCAGGCCTTCGGTATTCATGTCGAGCCGGCCGACCGATTGCCACTTTCCCTGCGCCAGCCTCGGCAGGCGACGGAACACCGTTGGCCGATGCTGCGGGTCATCGTGCGTGACTACCTCGCCCGCGGGCTTGTGATAGGCGAGCACGCGCGGCGGCGGTGGCGCGATGCGCGCCTTGATCACCTTGCCGTCGATGCGCAACTGATCGCCGAAGGAAATGCGCTGGCCAACATGGGCCGGCTCGCCATTCACCGTGATGCGCCCTTCCTGAACGAGCTGTTCCATGTCGCGGCGCGAGCCGATGCCGGCCTGGGCCAGCACCTTTTGCAACTTGGGCGCGTCGGGCTCGGGCGCGAGAATGCGCTTGGCCGGATCGGGCGCAGCGACGGCCAGTTCGCCCTCGGGCGGTTCGACATCGAACTCGCCGGACACCACGTTCGCAAAGACCTCACCCACTTCGGGTTGCGGCAGGTGTACGCGCGCCTCCGCCGCAACCGCGTCGCCACCGGCCTCGGCGTGAGGGCCGGCCTCGTCCCTGGCGCCTCCGCCATCACGTTGCGCATCGCCGCCGCGTCGTCCGCGCCTGCGGTTTCGGCTGCGGCGCTTGCCTTCTCTTGGCGCCCCGATCGCCGGCCCCTGTGCATCTTCCGTGCTGGCCGACGATGCGTCAGCCGGCACATCGGGCATCGTCGGCGTCGCAGTGCTGTCCGCCGGCGCCCCTGCCTCGACAGGCCCGGCAACCGTGGGTGCCAAGCCTTTCTCGCCACCGGCCGCGGCATCCAGTCCCGCCGCATCGACGACCGCGGCCGCCTTCTTTCGAGGCGCCCGGCGTCGCTTCTCGACCGCGGGTGCCAAATCCTGCACAGCGCCCCCATCAGCCGGTGCGGTGCCGTTCAAAGTCTCAGCCACCGGCAACGGCGTTGCAGGCGTATCGGGATCTTCTGGATTCATGCGTTTGCGGCTTGACTGTCAAGGGGTGGCGCCGGATCAGGCTGCTGGAGAGCCTCGCCTGGCGCTTCGGTATTGGTCTGCTCGGTGGCTTGCGGCGCACCGTCGTCGGCAGGCTCCAGCAATGAGGACTGCACTTGCGCCGAATCGTCGAACCCCGCCAACGGCGCTTCGCCGGCCATGACGGCGGGCAACTGGTCGAGGCTGGCCAATCCCAGGTCATCCAGGAAGTGCCGAGTCGTGGCATACAAGGCCGGCCGGCCGGCCGTCTCGCGGTAGCCGATGGTTTCGATCCAGCCGCGGTCTTCCAGTGACTTGACGATTTGCGTGCTCACGCCGACGCCACGAATGTCCTCGATGTCGCCACGTGTCACCGGCTGGCGGTAGGCGATGATGGCCAGCGTTTCCAGCGTCGCGCGCGAGTAGCGCGGGGGTTTCTCGGGGTTCAGGCGATCGAGGTATTCGCGCATCTCAGGACGGCTTTGCAGTCGCCAGCCGGAGGCCAGCGACACCAGTTCGCAGCCGCGTGGTTGCCAGTCTGCGGCCAGATCGTCGAGCAACGAGCGCATGGTGTCCGCACCCACCTGCTGATCGAACAGCACCATCATCTCGCGCAGCGGCAATGGCGCTTGCGCACAGATCAGCGCGGTTTCGAGGACGCGTTTCGCATCCTGTGTATTCATGGACAACTTCGCTGAGGTTGGGCCGCGGCATCTTGGCGGCGGTGTTCAGGGACTTCCCGGGCGATCGGCCTGCGACGCACCGGCGGTGGATCGAATGCTGGCCGGACTGCGGTGTCGGCGGTGCTGCACGACGGCTTCCGTCTGTCGGAACCCAGCGCATCGGCAGCGGCCGGATGGCGGTGTCTGCGTGCCCGGATCCGGCGTAACGGCAGCGGGCACGGCACCAGTTTCGAAACATTGTAGCGCGCCCATGCGTCCGCAGCGCGATACCAACGCGTCAGGCATCAAGTACGAAGTCCCAGGCAGCGCCAAAGTCCGCCGGCGCCGGCCGATCGAATTCCAGCCACTGGCCGACGACCGGATGCCGCAGGCACAAGCGCGTGGCATGCAGCCCCTGGCGCTGCAGGCCCAGGCCCGGCGCGCCGCCA